>NZ_JAENYR010000001.1:0-4580 GCF_016841685.1 Thiohalomonas denitrificans | reverse complement strand
CCGTGGTCCGTGGTCCGTGGTCCGTGGTCCGTGGTCCGTGGTCCGTGGTCCGTGGTCCACTGATGGTCCACTTGCTCCCAAACGAGGACAACAGAAGACAAGAAGCCACATCAGAGCGGACAAAACAAGGCATTGTTTTCATTGCTGTTATTTGTTGAGCATCGTTGCCGCTTCTCGTTTTCTTGAGACTCAAAATCTGGTTGGGGCAACCCAGTGTCGGTTCGAGTCCGACCCTCGGCACCAATCTTTTCAAGTAGTTACCTACCTAATCCCCTATCCTCGAATATCTCCCTCCGCCTGATGGGACACTGTTGGGACACTTCGGAGCAAAACCCGCTTTCACTTGGGAGCTTGTCACCGCCCTCTTAATCGCGAGCGGGGTCGGAGGCCCCGAAGTCACGATTTAGCGATTGCCGCTCTCGACCCGAAGCGGACGTTCAGCCGAGCAGAAACGGTGGTGTGTCCCCTAATTATTCCGTTTATTTTTGGAGCAAAGGGAAGCGGCTGTACGGTGGCGCCAGGGGAGAAGTAATGCGCTAGAGTTCTTGTCTCAACCCTGTAAAATATTTAACAATAAGGAATCCGCGTAGGGATTGCGCGGCTGAACGTGCCCGCCAGGGAGACGGCTCATGCAACCCGCAAGAGGGAAGAAGATGACCCAGTGTGCCGAAGCCCACTCTTACCGGACTGACGAAACGCCGGACAAGCTCCACCGGGAGATGAAGGCGTTCGCCGCCAAGCTGAAGAAAAACCCCAAAGAGGCCAAGTCATTTCTGGTTCGGGCAGGGATTGTGACCGGCACCGGCAAGCTCAAGAAGGTCTATAAGCAAGCCCGGAAGAAGTGACGAAGGGGAGTGGGACCGATCCTTGGAAGCTCTATGAGTTTCTGCCTTCCTTTGTCCTAGGTTTCCACGGGCTTGACCAAAGCGTCGGCGAAAAAATCCTCAGCGGCAAGATAAAGCACCTGAAAGCCAGCGAGAATGAGTACGACTGGCTGGGCCATGGGATATATTTCTGGGAAGGCAACCCGCAACGGGCGATGGAGTTCGCCAAGGAACGCGCAAACGGCGGGCGCAATTCTCAAGGGGATATCAAAAAGCCTTTCGTATTAGGGGCTATTATCGACCTGGGACGATGCCTGAACCTCGTTGACAGTTCCGCACTTCGGCAACTGGCCGATGCCTACTACCTATTGAAGACAGCCAACCCCGGCGAACTTCCGACCAACGGTAAACAGCTGCTGGCGCGGAAGCTGGATTGCGCGGTAATGCAGACGCTCCACACCTTTCGACAGGTCCAGGAGTACGAGCCCTTCCAGAGCGTCCGGGGAGCCTTTTTCGAAGGCGAAGACCTCTACGAAAACGCCGGGTTCAAAACCAAGAACCACATCCAAATCTGCATCCGGGATACCCACTGCATCCGCGGGTATTTCCGGCCCATTATGACGTAGCCACCCCGCCCCGCGGCGTAAATTTCCCCATTACGGATCATGGGGACAATTGGGGTCGGGACAATTGGGGTCGTAGTAAATTTTTTGCTAGCCCCATGCGCTGGATACGCAAACGACCGCTTCTGGAAGGACCTGTGAGCTCTCAATGGTATGTAGCCAAGTGTGATGGAAGGAGCGCGTGGCATCCTAGATGCGTCAGCTTTGAGGCCCATAGCTGACTGTTTTCTCCCAACCTCTACGCAATGCACACTTTTGGGAAGCGAAGACGGCTCTGACCTCGTTGTCTATCGCTACTCCTTTCGCAGGTACTTAACGCGACTTGGCCTGACGGTCGAGGAAGCCCCCCGCGGGGATACAAGATTGGCTTAACGCAGATCCTCGGCGGTCGGGTTCGGCACTTATGAATAAACCGATCCGCGGCAGGGGAGAGAAGAGAAAAAAGCGCTGGGATTCGCTACGAACAAATGGGGTCGTAGTAAGATTTCTCGCCTGCAAAACCCACTCCTGATTCTCGAGTTTCGACCCGCAGGTTTGCGGTGACTGACCGATTTTTGTGCCATTACTAGCCAACGCCCGAAGTGGACAGTCCTGTCGTGATGAAATCTCGGCAAACAAATCCCGGGAGTAACTGCTCGCCGGGTGATCGCACACGGCCCAGGAAATCCGTCATCCCCGTGTAGGCGGGGATCCATTTTGAGCCATGCTTCTGTTCTCTGGATTCCCGCCTATGCGGGAATGGCGGAGGGGGTGACGAGTTACTCCCGGAAGAGATAAATCCCTCCCCGAATCAAGGGCAGCTTGCAGTTGGGCCGGAACTCTCAGTGACTAAATAGCTGTTCCGAAATGGTGTTCATTACTCCCCCTCATCCTAGCCTTCTCCCTGCAAGGGAGAAGGGATCAAGTGGTGACCATTTCGGAACAGCTATTTAGGGTGATGAATTCGAGGGCAGTCCCCGGGCGTCGAGGGCATTTCGCGGACCCTGAAGAAGGAGGTTTGATATGGGCGTTGAGTGCGAGGTGAGTGCAAAAAAGGCGGCCGGCGAGCCGATGGGGTTCTTCGAGCGGTATCTGACGCTCTGGGTATTCCTGTGCATCCTGGCCGGCATCAGTCTCGGGCAGTTGTTCAACGCGCCGTTCCGTTTTCTCGGCAGCCTGGAGGTCGCACAGGTCAATCTGCCGGTGGCGATCCTCATTTGGCTGATGGTCATCCCGATGCTGATCAAGGTGGATTTCGGCGCCCTGCACCATGTAAAACGCCACTGGAAGGGCATCGGCGTGACCCTGTTCATCAACTGGGGGGTGAAGCCTTTCTCCATGGCGCTCCTGGCCTGGTTGTTTATCGGGTGGCTGTTCGCTCCCTATCTGCCGGCCGAACAGCTCGACAGCTATATCGCCGGGCTCATCATCCTGGCAGCGGCGCCCTGCACCGCAATGGTGTTCGTCTGGAGCCATCTGACCCGGGGGGAGCCCAACTTCACCCTGACCCAGGTCGCCCTCAACGACACCATCATGATCTTCGCCTTCGCACCGATTGTCGGACTGCTGCTGGGGCTCTCCGCCATCGTGGTCCCCTGGTCGACCCTGTTCCTCTCGGTGGTGCTCTATATCGTCATCCCGGTTGTGATTGGGCAATGGTGGCGCCGTGCCGCCATCCGCCGCGGCGGGGAGAATGGCTTGCAGCGGGTGTTGGCGCGGTTGCATCCCTTCTCACTCGGTGCACTGCTCGCCACCCTGGTGCTGCTGTTCGGTTTTCAGGGTGAGCAGATCATCGATCAGCCGCTGGTGATCGCGCTGCTGGCCGTGCCCATCCTGATCCAGGTCTATTTCAATTCGGGCCTTGCCTATCTGCTCGATCGCACTTTCGGCGTCGACCACGCGGTGGCCGGTCCCTCGGCACTCATCGGCGCGAGCAACTTCTTCGAACTGGCGGTCGCCGCCGCCATCAGCCTGTTCGGCTTCCAGTCCGGGGCGGCTCTGGCCACGGTGGTCGGCGTGCTGGTGGAGGTGCCGGTCATGCTATCGGTGGTGCGTATCGTCAACGCCACCAAGGGCTGGTATGAGCGGAACTCGGCGTTTTCGCGACGAACCTAGGAGGCGCATCATGCACTTGCCGGAGAACGCACAACGGGCCCAACAAACTTGGGAGGCTTACGCTGTAGTAGGGGCATCGGCCTGTTGGCATTACCACCATTGAATTCCCCCTCTACGACCACACCTGGCCGGATCTCGTGGGCATAACCGTTGTTCCTCGAAGGGCATCATGCTTGTACCAGTTGACGGTTCGTGTATCCTTTTCGGCCATGCAACGCCTTCTCGCCACCGTCTTGATTGCTTCCTTGCTATTCTCCGGCTTGGTCGCCGCCGCCGGGGGACACCCGGAGGTGTTGCTCCACGATGGGGAACTGGTGCTCCATTCTGACGGGAATGCCGAACCCACCGGTCTGCTCGACCACACGGGCGACGACCATTGCTGTCACAGTGTGGCCCACTTCGCAGGTGTTCTCTCGGATGCACCGTCCGTAACCCTTCCACCCGCAGGCATTCAGGCCATCGCGCCGCCGGTCACGGCATTTGTCGGCCTCACCTACCCACCGCTGCCCAAACCTCCACGAGCCTGATTCGGTAGTCGACGCATCCACGGTGCACTGGCTGCACCGTGTGGTCCCGTATGCCGGAAAAAAAGGCTCGTTATGTCTGTGTTTCTGCGAAAGGCCGCAGTGGCGCTGTGCGCCGTCATGCTGCCGCTTCACGTGGCATTTTCCCAATCGGCTGAAACCGATCGGGCGCCGTCCGCCCTGACCGAGTGGGTGGAGGAAGCCCTGCGCATCAGTCCGGAGCTGGAGCGCGCGAAAGCCGCCCTGTCGGCCGCCCGGGCCCGGTACCGGGCCGCCGGACAGCCGTTGTACAACCCCGAATTGGCCCTTGAGGCCGAGCGAACCGACATCAACACCATAGCGGCAGGGATCAACCAAACCCTGGATTGGGGCGGCAAGCGTGAACAGCGCAGCGCCGTCGGCAAGGCCGAGCTGGTAGCCGCCAAGGCGCGGCTGGCCGAAGCGCGCCTGATCCTGGCCTCCCGTCTCCTTTCGGCCCTGTCCGAGCATTCGGCAGCCCAGGAGATCGCCGCACT
>NZ_JAENYR010000092.1 GCF_016841685.1 Thiohalomonas denitrificans | reverse complement strand
ACCACCACCATGGACCAGCGCCTCCAGCTCCAGACCCTTGCGCAGGTAGAGGGCACCCACACCCTTGGGCCCGTGAAACTTGTGGGCGGAGAGACTCAGCAGATCGACACCCAGAGCCTCCACATCGACCGGGATCTTGCCAACCGCCTGCACCGCGTCGGTGTGAAACGGGACGCCGTGCTCACGGGCCATGGCCGCCAGCTCGGCAATTGGCTGAATCGTGCCGACCTCATTGTTGGCCAGCATGATCGAGACCAGTGCGGTCTGGTCGGTGATCGCCCGGCGCAGCACCTCCGGCCGTACCCGGCCCTCACCATCCACCGGCAGATAGCTCACACGCCAGCCCATCCGCTCCAGAAAACGGCAGGTCCTGAGCACCGCCGGGTGCTCGACCAGCGAGGTAATCAGGTGGGCGCCCGGGGCGGCGCTGAAGGCGATCCCCTTGATGGCGAGGTTGTTGGCCTCGGAGCCGCCGCCGGTAAAGACCAGCCGCCGCGGCCGCGCACCGATGAGGGCTGCCAGTTCCCGGCGGGCACTTTCCACCGCCTCATGGGCCATGCGCCCATCACGGTGAAGGCTGGATGGATTGCCCCACTGAACCTCCAGCCAGGGAAGCATCGCCTCCCGCACAGCCGGGGCCACAGCGGTGGTGGCGTTGTTGTCCAGATAGACCCGCTCCCGTCCGGACGGCATCTGCTGGTGCCGGCCCCCCGCCACCCTTCTGCGCGGCCGGGGACGCGGCGTGCCCGGTTCCAGCCGCCGTATCCGGCACAGCAGCGCCTTGTAGACCGGGAAGCCGGAGATGGGGTCGTAATTATCGATGTCGGTCAACTCGTTGACATTCCATGCCTGCCAGGCGGGCGGTCCGACCGGGGTGCCGCCGCCCATGTTGCATTCGATAGTGCCGGGCATGATGTTCTCACCCACCCGGGCGCGAAACGGCACGGCCCCGCGCGGGGTCTCCACCTCAACCAGATCCCCGTCACCGATACCGTGTCGGCGGGCATCCTGCGAATGCAGTTCCACCACCGGTTCCGGCTGCTGCTTCACCAGACCGGAAATCCCGTGGTGCTGGGAGCGGAAATCGGTGTCGGGGCGGGCCCCGGAGTTGAACACCAGGGGGAATGCCTCCAGCAGCTCCGGGCTGCCCAGCGGTCCCTCGCGCACCTCGGTGTACCTGGGCAGCGGCTCGTAGCCAAAGTCCTCGAGCAGGGTGGAGGCAATCTCGAAACGGCCCGTCGGCGTATCGAACCCGGGCTGTCCATCTGCACGCAACACTCCCTTTTCCCACTTGCGGTACTCCATCATGGGCGTCTCCTGGCGCACCCAGCCACCCGCCTCCCGCACCTGCTCCAGCGTGAAGCCGGATCCCTCCAGCACGAAGCGCTGCACCTCTTCGCCCTCCTGCGGAAACAGGTGGCCATAACCCAACCGTTCGGCCAAGTCCGCCATGATGCGATAGTCGCCACGCGCCTCACCGACCGGCTCGATCAACTTGTCGCGCAGGCGAAAAACAGGGCCGTAGGTCATGTAGGAGTCGATCTCGAACATGGTGGTGGCCGGCAGCACCACATCGGCATAGTCCATGTCGGCGGTGCGCTGACGATCGATGCAGACCAGAAAATCCAGTCGCGCCAGGGTTTCGCGCCAGATGGGAGTCTGCGGCCAGGAGGTGAGCAGGGAGGCGCCCTGCACGATAAGCCCCCGCAGGGGATAAGGCTCGCCCTTGAGTACTGCGTCCACCAGACCGAGCGGATGCGACTCTTCACGGTAGTGGGTGTAGAGAGGCAGGCGGTCACGGGCGATGGCGCGTGCGCTATCGGGGTTCGGCTGGTTGCAGCTGCGGTTGACGGGAAATTGCCCGCCGGCCATGGTCAGGCCGATGCCGCCCGGCACGTCGAGCTGGCCCGCGAGTGCGAATAGCGTCAACACCGCGCGCACCGCCTGCACGCCGGTATTGGAGTATTCAAGACCGGTGTACATCACCGGACAGCAGCCGCTGCTCTCCGCCACCAGCCGGGCCAAGTCACGTATTTTCTTCGCCGGCACGCCGGTGATCCCGGCCACCACCTCCGGACGAAAGTGCTGGACATAGCGGGCCAGATCGTCGAAGCCATGGCACCACTGTTCGGCGAAGTGTTCGTCGTAGCGATCCTCCTCCAGCAGCACCTGGATCAGGCCCAGCGCCAGGGCGCCGTCGGTGCCCGGACGAATCGGCACCCACTCGGCACCGGTGCGCTCCGCCGTCTCGGTACGACGCGGGTCAATCACCACGATGCGGGCGCCACGGGCGGCCGCCGCTTCCAACCGCTCCAGGTCACGGGGCGGCGAATCGGTGGCCGGGTTGGCGCCCCAGACCAGCACCGCACCGGCGTGTTCGATATCGCTGAACAGGTCGTGGTAGTAACGGCCCAGGGTGGTGTGCGGCGCAATCATGGCGAAGGCCACGTAACATAGCGCGCCGACGCCGAAGGTATTGGGTGAACCGAACGGGAACAGAACGCTGGAGGCGGAGGAGATCGCCACCCCCTTGGGCTGATACAGGTCGCAGAGGGAGAGCTCGAAGGCACCGCGGCCGGTGTAGACACCCACCGCCTCGGGGCCGGATTCCGCCTTTAGCGTCTGCAGGCGTTCGGCGATGAGCTCGTAGGCCTCCTCCCAGGTAATAGGTTCGAAGGCGAATTCGCCCTTGGCCCCGGTTCGCCTGAGAGGGGTGCGCAGCCGGTGTTCGGAGTGGACGATCTCCGGTGCATGCCGCCCGCGCCGGCACATCGCCCCCAGGGGATGATCGGGGTCCGCCCGCACCTCCGTCAGCCGCCCGCCTTCCGTTCGCGCCTCGATCCAGCAGCCCGAGGGACAGATTCCGCAGATCGATTTCTTCCAGCTCACGTCAGCCCACCACCATCGCTTCCGAAAAAAGCCCACAGGGCCGGGAACAACGCCAGGCACCAGACAGGTCAGGGCAACCGCATACTTTGCAGAAAGCGATGCAAGTCCTTGAAAGCGGGTCGTTTGCCGCAGGGACGCGGCAGTCGAGCCTACAGGGAGATATTCACGGCGTACCCGATTTCAAGGACTTGCATCGCTTTTTCCATGCCGTGTGAGTATGTGTTTACCCTCTAACAGGTGAGCATGGTTCCCCAACTTGATACGCGCTACCGCGCTATTCGGCTTCAGGGTGTGCCTCCGGACCAATTGCCTCCAGTCGCCGCAAGGTGAGTTACACGCGAAGCACTATCCGTCCGGATTGCCCGTACCGACAGCGCGCGGTAACCCGCCGCCACGGCTGGATGGCCCCCGCGAACGTGGCTCCACTCGTTGGATCGTCCCGAATCACTGCCCACACCCGGAGTGTAGCCGACCCGTCGTTCAGAACGGCCACCAGCCCGAGGATTCCAGTTCCTCCTTACAGCCACTGAGCTGGGTGTGATAGCGGCTGGCGCGGACCTTGACCCGGCCAGCGACCTTGATCAACCACGGCTTGCTTCGGTAGGTGCCGCGACGATAGCCGCCGTGGCCCTCGTGATAGGCCAGATACTGCTTGTAGGTGTCCCACTTGGAGATGCCCAGGGTCTTGTAGGTCATGTTGCCGTACCAACCGATGAAATCGACGGCATCCTCGAAATCATCCCGGCTGGCCCAGCGCTTTCCGGTCTTCTCCCGGTACCAGTCCCACGTAGAGTCCTTCACCTGTGCGAAGCCGTAGGCCGAGGATTTGCGGAACCAGGGGATCACCCACAGAAGCTTGCGCCGGGGCGGCTTGGCATCGTATTGAAAGCGCGATTCCTGATGGATGATCGCCAACTGGACATGGGGAGGGACGCCCCAGCGCTCGTAGACATCCCGGGTCACGTCATACCAGCCATTCTTCTCCCGAAAGATTTCACAGCTGTCATCCATATTGCTGGGCGGTGTCGTGGCGCAGCCGGCAAGGACAAACAGCAACAGAATCGGTATCCAGCGCATGAAAAAAAACCGTTGGGTGGGATCCAGAAAGATATCATCGCATGCAGATCCCGCCCCGCCAATGTTTGTGGTAAGGCCGGATGCCCCAAGGGGATGTGGAAAGGCGGCCTGGCCGGGGCAGAGCCTGCTGGTTCTGCTTGGCAGTGGAACGGGTTATCGTATGCAACCGAATCCATTGCTGAATCCACCATGAGCCCCGACTCCTACCGCCGCTTCCAACGTGTCCGCTGGACCATCTTCGGCCTGCTGGTGGCCTCCTACATGATGGTCTACTTCCACCGCATGGCACCCGGCGCGGTCTCCGCCGACCTGATGCAGACCTTCGGCACCAGTGGTGCGGCGCTCGGTTCCCTGGCCGCGATGTACTACTACATCTATACCGCCATGCAGGTGCCCTCGGGAGTCCTGGCCGATACCCTCGGGCCGCGTCTGAGCGTCACCATCGGGGCACTGGTGGCGGGCGGCGGCTCCCTGCTGTTCGGCCTGGCCCCCGATTTCATGACCGCTTCGGTCGGCCGGTTCTTCGTCGGGCTGGGTGTCTCGGTGGTGTTCGTGGGCCTGATGAAGTGGAATACCGTCTGGTTCAGCGACCAGCGCTACGGCCTGGTCAGCGGCCTTACCCTGCTCCTGGGCAATATGGGTTCAATCCTGGCCGCCGGCCCACTTGCGATGCTGCTGCTGCAATACTCGTGGCGCAGTGTATTTGTTACGGCCGGGTTTATCTCCATCCTTCTCGCCCTGCTAAGCTGGTGGATTGTGCGCAATCGGCCGCAGGATGCCGGTTTCCCCTCGGTGCGGGCGATGGCAGGCGAAGCGGAGGAGCCCCCACGGGAGCGGCACTGGTGGCACGAGTTGCGGGCGGTACTGGGCAACAGGGCCGTATGGCCGGGCTTTTGGGTCAATTTCGGCATCACCGGAAGCCTGTTTGCGTTCGCCGGCCTCTGGGGTTTGCCCCTGATGCGGGATGTATTCGACCTCTCGGGGAGTGATGCCTCGCTCTATACCACCGCAGCACTGGCCGGCTTCGCCGGGGGCTCATTCCTGATGGGCGGCCTTTCTGATCGGATGGGCCGGCGCCGACCGGTGATCCTCGGTGCCGGTGTGCTCTCCTGCGCCGTCTGGCTGGGGCTGATGCTGTTGCCGTGGGGACCGGGATTCTCCGGGTTTCTGCTGTACACCCTCCTCGGCATCTCGGCCGGGGGCTTTGTGGTCACCTATGCCGCCGCCAAGGAGGTGGTCCGGCCGGCCAATGCCGGCATGGCCATCGCCGTGGTCAATACCGGGCTGTTCCTGGGGGCGGCGATTATGCAGCCGCTATTCGGCGCTCTAATCGACGCGGGCTGGGACGGCACGCTGCTGGAGGGCGTTCGTGTCTACGATCTGCAAAGCTATCGTTACGGTCTCGCCGCCTCGGCCGGTTTCGCGGCAATGGCCACGTTTGCCGCCCTTCGCATCACCGAGACCCGTTGCCGCAATATCAGCTTGCCGGCCGTCGCCCCCTGACCACAGCCGCCACCGTGTTGGCGATAAACAGCAGCAACACCAGTGCATTGCCGAGAGCACCGATCCGGCGCAACTCCATCCAGCCACCGAGGTCGCCGGCGACCCGTAGCGCGAGTGTGGCGTGGAGCAGGACCAGATGCAGGTAGAACACCGGGTGATAGGGGATATTGAACCGCGTTACGGCGGGAAAAATGATCGGGGCATGGCCGAAGACCATGGCGAACACAAAACCGAGAAATACGCTATGCAGCGTGGTGTCGTAGCCATAACCAAAAAACAGGCCGCCGCTCGACAGGCCGACGAGGGCGCCGACCGCCAGCCATGCATAACCGGAGAGAAGACACACGGCGGTAAAACGGGGTAGTCCCGAGCCCCGCACGGTATAGAGCGCCACGTCATAGCGACCGAGCCAGAGTGCAAGCAGCAGTACCGAGGCAGCCAGCACCATTCTCCCCGCCCCGTTGAAGGAAGAGATGCCGATACCGGCCAGCAACAGCAGGGCAACGACAGCAAAAACAAACTTGGCCGAGGTCGAAGCCGGGCGGAAGCGACTCAGCTCCAGGCGCTCACCAGCGATGGTCAGAACCAGAAACCCGGCCCACCAGGGGAGCACATCGGCCAGCGGTGCCCCGGCGAGCCAAATCAGATTGCCGACCGACCAGACCACGGCCCCCATCCCCAGGGTCAGGGTAAACAGGGCGAGCTGTCGCTGCACGACCACCCAGGAGACGGCGACCAGGACGAGGCTTCCGGCCGCCAGTAGCGAGGCGGCCACCGTAGTGGGCGCCCCGACAATCAGCGCCACTCCTCCCGCCCCGGTCAGTGCGGGACCGCTGTAGGCCCATCGGGACGCAAGGGCCACCGCCCTTTCCAGCCCGATGACCGTCCCGAAAAACCCGGAAACCATCAGCGGTCCATGCAGCCCCAACAACTCGGTCGAGGGCAACGGCAGCGTCCATCCCAGTCGCACCAGCCCGATGATGACACCGAGGATCAGGGAAAGAAATCCGAGCACCAGCAGGGGCAGTCGCGCCGGCGCTGGCAGATCGCGCCCCCTCACCGCATCACCATCCCAGCTGCCGCCGTGCCGCCTCGCTCATGCGCTCCGGTGACCAGGGCGGGTCCCAGACCAGTTCCACCTCGACATCCCGCACCTGCGGCAGCTTGAGAAGGGCCTCACGCACTTGATCAGCCAGCATCGAACTCACGGGACAGGCGGGCGTGGTCATGGTCATGCGGACCTGCAGATCGCCCTCTTCGCTCGCCAGCACGTCGTAGATGAGCCCCAGGTCGTAGATATTGACGCCGACTTCGGGATCGATCACTTCGCGCAACGCACTTTCCAGCTTTTCACGTTCAACGCCAGCCATGCAGACTCCTTCAGGCATGATACCAAGCACGAGCACCAGCCCGTGTGAGTACCATACCGCATGCCGCCGGCGAACTCATTTCCAGGACCGTCTTAATGCCAGGTGTTCGACCCGGCTACCGACACCGGCGTCCGGGGGAACCGGCCCTTCACTTCTCAACCGCTGCCGCTTTTCGATTCCTTTGGCAGAGAACGGTTATCCGCTCTTTCCGGGCTCTGCCCGGCCTTTTCCGGAACTTCCCAGAGATAAATGGTGCTGCCGCCTACAGACCTGGTCTCCAGCGGTTGCCAATCACCCATGTCGAACGCGTGCGACACCACCCGCGTACCGGGCCTGAGTTCGTCGAGCAATTTGGGACGCAGCCGATCGTTGACGGAGCCCAGCAGATAGAGGGTTACGACGGTCGCTTCACCGATGTCAGCATCGAACAGGTCCTGCTGAATAAAACGGACCCTGTCCTCGACACCGGCTACCTTGGCGTTTTCCCGGCTTTCGGCTATCCGGGCCGGGTCGATGTCGATACCCACCGCTCGCGCGCCGAACTCCTCGGCAGCGGTGATCACGATACGACCATCACCCGACCCCAGGTCGTACAGCACATCATCCTCGCTAACCCCGGCAATACTCAGCATCTCATCCACCACCGACTGGGGCGTCGGTACATAGGGCACGTCCAGATTGTCGGCCCACTGGGCAGTGAGCGGTTGGGACAACATCACCAGAAATAGTAGGGCGAGACTGCAATTACGGGCTCGAATGCTCATTCGCGCTCCTCCTGGAAGCAATGGTCGGGTTCCGTTCATTCCCGGCGGAATCGCGGCAAGCGGAAAGGGATACCTGCCGCAAGCACCAGCATGCCAAGCAGCGCACCCCAGCCGGAGTGGAGCAGGCTCGACCAGAACATGTAGGCGCAGGCCGCTGCAAATAGCACTGGCGTGTAAGGATAGACCGGCACGCGAAACGGACGAGGCCGGTGCGGATCCCGCTGACGCAGCACGAGCAAGGAGAGGGTGGTAAGCAGAAAGAAGAGCCAGAACACCGGTGAGATATAACTCACCATTGCCTCGAATCCGGAGCGGCTGGCCGATCCCACCGCCACCAAAAGGAGCGCAATGACTCCCTGCACCATCAGTGCGCGAGTCGGCGCATTCACTGTGGCCGACCAGTTGCCGAGCAGATGAAACTGTCGAAAGTCCCTGGCAAGAGCATAGTTCGTCCGCGCCCCGGTGAGGATGGTCACATTGATGGATGCGAAAACGGCCGCCACAATCAAAAGGCTGATCATTTTCGCACCGGACTCCCCCAACACCCGCCGCATCAGATCCGCCGTGACCGCCTCGGATTCAGCCATCGCTTCGAGGCCGAGCACATTGAGGTATGCCCAATTGACCAACAGGTAGATCAGCGTAATGGTACCGATCCCCACCACCAGGACCTTCCACATGCGCCGCTGGACATCCTCAAGCTCCGCGGAGATGTAAGCAGCCTCGTTCCAGCCACCGTATGTGAGCAGTACAAACACCATGGCCAGACCAAAGGTGGCGTCGCCGCCACCCGTCGAGGGCGGTGCGGCGACCGATCCGGGTAGCGCCAGTCCGACGATGATGACCATGACCAGCCCGCCCAGCGTAAAGAGGGTCAACAGGTTCTGCACCCACTTGCTGGAGCGCAGTCCCAGCAGGTTGATAGCAGTGAGCAGGGTGACCGCACCGGCCGCAAACAGGGCAGGACCATGAGGACCGAGCGGGACGATCTGGGCAGCATAGTCACCCATCACGAAGGCAAGCAGTGCGATGGAGCCGGTCTGCAGCACCACCAGCCGCGACCAGGCAAAGAGGAAGCCTACGGTGTTGCCGTAGGCTCGCCGCAGGAAGTGATACTCTCCGCCCGCATCGGGGTAGGCCGCCGACAGTTCCGCATAGCACAGGGCGCCGATAATCGAGATCACCCCACCCGCCAGCCACGACAGCATCACCCCCGTCTCGCTGCCTGCATTGGCGGCCACTACCGCGGGAGCCTTGAAGATCCCCGCGCCGATCACGAGGCCGACAATAATCGCCACCACGTCGATCGATCTCAGGGTGGGGTGCGGTCGAGCGTCCATGTGACTCCGGTCTACAACCTGCGTGCGAGGGTCTTCCAACCCACATCAAACAACCGATATGCCCGGCCCACCGGCGCGGTCTTCGGCATAGGAGATCCAGGGCCCGCCAGGGCGACCCGATGCCAGCGGGTTATGGTGGTAGGCCATAAAGGTCTTCACACCACCGCTCAGGTTGTAGACCCGTTCGAAGCCGTTCTGAGTGAGCTGCCGGACACCGAGGTAGCTGCGAAACCCCGAGAGACAATAGAGATAGAGGCCGCGGTCGCGATATGCGTCGAGTTCACCAATGCGCCCCCGAAGCTCGCCGATAGGGATATTGATCGCCCCCGGTATATTCCAGGACGCGAATTCCTTCGGTGTGCGCAAATCAACCAGCACACCACCCTGCTCCACAAGGGCCGGCCACTCCTCCGCGTACCAGGGTTTGACGTCCCCCCGTAAAAGATTGGCGGCCACGAAACCGGCGATATTCACCGGGTCCTTGGCCGAACCGTAGGGTGGAGCGTAGGAGAGTTCGAGCTCTTCCAGGTCATAGACGGTCATACCGGCATGGATCGCGGTGGCCAGCACATCGATGCGTTTGTCCACACCGTCAAAGCCAACCGCCTGGGCGCCGAGCAGATGACCGCTGTCTGCCCTGAAAAGCAGCTTCAGGTGCATCGGGTGTGTTCCCGGGTAGTAGGCGGCGTGGCCATTGGGGTGCACATAGACCTTTCGGTAATGGATACCCGCCCGACGCAGACTCTTTTCCGATACACCGGTGCCGCCACCGGTCATGTCGAACACCTTGAGAATGGAACTCCCCTGACTGCTCCTGTAGCGGCTTTCACGCCCAAAGATGTGGTCCGCCGCGATGCGGCCCTGGCGGTTGGCCGGACCGGCGAGCGGCATCAGGGTCCACTCGCCGGTGATCGCATCACGCACTTCGACCGCATCGCCGGCGGCATAAATGGAGGGATCCGAGGTACGCATGTGTTCATCGACACGGATACCGCCGCAGCGGCCAATCTCCAGGCCGGCCTCCTTGGCCAGCTTCACCTCCGGCCGCACCCCGACCGCCAGGATCGCCATATCGGCAAACCGCACGTCATCTTCATCCAGCCGCACCTCGACCCGCCCATCTTCACCACGAAATTCACGTACCCCCTTGCCGAGGGTGACATGCACGCCGTAACTCTCCATGTGATAAGCGAGGTCACGCGACATCTCCGGGTCCAGGGAGGTCATGATTTGATCCGACTGCTCGACCAGGTCCACCCGCAGTCCGCGGCGTCGCAGTGCCTCCGCCATCTCCACACCGATATAGCCACCCCCCACCACAATGGCGCTGAAGACCCCGGCATCCACGGTCGCCTTGATGGCGTCCATATCCGGGATATTTCGCAGGGTGAAAATGTAGGGGTGGTCGACTCCGGGCATCGCAGGGCGCAGAGGCGTCGCTCCGGTGGCGAGGATCAGTTTATCGTAGTGCTCCTTGAGCACGCTGTCGTTGCGCTGATCTGTCACCTTCACGGTCTTAGCCACCCGGTCGATGCGGATGACCTCATGCTCGGTGTAGACCTCGAGATTGAGGCGACGAGAGAGGTCATCCGGGGTGACCACCAGCAGCTCTTCGCGATCGCGGATATCGCCGCTGATGTGGTACGGCAGCCCGCAGTTGGCGAACGAGACGTAACGGTCCTTCTCGAAGACGATGATCTGTGCGTGCTCGTCAAGGCGACGTGCCCGGGCCGCCGCTGACATCCCTGCGGCCACGCCGCCAACGACGACGATCCTGGTGGGTTTCTCCGACACGATTTTTCTCCGGTTCCCTTCATGAGCTGATACCGAGACTGTAGACGCGATGCCGCCGCCTGCCGCGCAGGCCGGGAGCTTTGTCTACTACCGGGCCCGCTCCCGTAACTCACGTGCCAGGTCGTGGTCATCGGTGTCGGCTTCCGGCGCACTCTGGCTCCGTGCTGCATCCTGCCGGTAGGCCAACTCGACCAGAATTGGAAAATGATCGGAACCGAACTTGTCCAGCCGCTCCAGTCGGGCAAGTCGAAAATGTTCCGAATGAAAGAGGTGGTCCAGTGGGTAACGCAGAAAAGGGATACCTGCGTGGAAGCTGTTGTACATGCCCCGGCCCCGCCTCGGATCAAGCAGGCCACTGATGCGCTGAAAGAGATCGGTAGTGTATGACCATGCCACGTCATTCAAGTCGCCAGCCACGACGACCGGGCCCTGCTGTCTCGCGACCTGCTGCCCGACAGTGACCAGTTCGGCATCGCGGTTGGTCGAGTCCTGGCGCTTGGTCGGTCTGGGCGGCCTCGGGTGGAGCGCATGGAAGTGAATGCCGGGCCCGTCGGGCAGTTCCACGACCGTGTTGATGGAGGGCACATCATCTTCGATCAGAAATCTCACCTCCGGCCGAATCAGAGGATAACGTGAATAGAGCAGCATCCCGTAGGTATTCGGCAATGGGCAGCGGACGGCAAATGGATAGCTGCCCTGAAGGGTATCCAATTGCGATTGCCACCATTCATCCGTCTCCACGGCCAAAAAGAGATCGGGCTCATGCTGCGCGACCAGCGATAGCAGGGTTTCAGCCTGTCGGTTCGGCATCAGCACATTCGCGATCATCACACGCAGCCTTATGGCCGCCGGATCGCCGGGATCTGCCCATTGGACCTGCAAGGGGCCAAAACGGGTGAAGGGACGAATGCGGTGGAATTGATAGAACACGGCAAGAATCAGAAGGAGTTGCACGCCGTAACTGGCGACCGACGGGGCGACAAAACGGTAGCCGAGCAATGTGATCAGCCCAAGTGCCGCAAGCTGCAGACGGGGAAAGTCAAACATGCGGATCCACCAGTCACCTTGGCGTATCCAGGGCACAACCACAGCGGCGACCAGCGCCAGGCCCAAGCTATGGAGTACCCCTGCCACCTGTTTTTCCTGAATCAGCCAATCAGGCGCTGCCGGTCACGCCACCCATGACCGGAATCACCGTTCCCGTGATGTAGCCTGAACACGAGGGGGCGGCCAGGAATACATAGGCCGGGGACACCTCCTCCGGCTGTGCGGGGCGTTTCATGTCGGTGGTGGCACCGAACTTCGAAAGCGTACCCGGGGGCCGGTCGGCGGGGTTCAGTGGTGTCCACACCGGACCGGGGGCGACGGCGTTCACCCGGATCCCTTTGGCGATCAGGTTCGTGGCCAGCGCCTTGGTAAAGGCGTGAATTCCACCTTTGGTCAGGGAGTAATCGAGCAGGAGAGGCTGGCCGAAAATACCGGTCTCGGAGCCGGTGTTGATAATCGAGCTGCCCGACTTCAGATGCGGCACGGCCGCTTTGGCCATGTGGAAGTAACCGTAGAGGTTGGTGCGTAGCGTCTCGTCGAAATGCTCCTCGCTGATCTCGTCCAGCGACGCGGCATGCTCCTGAAATGCCGCGTTGTTGACCAGAATATCCAACCGGCCATACTCCTCCAGGGTACGCTCGACCGCATAGCGACAGAACGCCGGATCCTTGACGTCGCCAGCGATCTCCAGGCACTTTCCCCCCTCGTTCTCCACGGCGCTCTTCGTCTCCCGTGCATCCTCATCCGCATCGAGGTAGAGAATGGCGATATCGGCCCCCTCCCTGGCGTAGAGTACGGCCACTGCGCGCCCGATCCCGGAATCGCCACCGGTGATCAGGGCCTTCATACCCTGGAGTTTGCCGCTCCCCTTGTACTCCGGCGCCCGGTATTCGGGTGGTGGATTCAGCTCCGATTCGGAACCCGGTTTCTCGAGGTGCTGCTCTGGAAGGGGAGGCTCGGGGTAGCCATGAGGGCCGGCCTGTATTGCGGAATCCCGGTTCTCACCACCATTGGAGCGCTGGTCGTGCTCGTCCATCGCGCGCTGGATGTTCCTCTGCCGTTCAGCCGCTATCTTTGCTGCCTGCCGGAATTGCTCTTCCTGAGCCATATACGTCTCCCGTGGCTGGGTGAAACTTCTGACGAACTTGCCTCGCTGTCATTACGAGGAGCCCCGGCGACGAAGTAATCTCTACTCCCAACCCCGAGATTGCCGCGTCGCCCGAGGCTCCTCCTGAAGAACTTGCCCCGCTGTCATTACGAGGAGCCACAGCGACAAAGTAATCTCTACTCCCGACCCCGAGATTGCCGCATCGCCCGAGGCTCCTCCTGAAGAACTTGCCCCGCTGTCATTACGAGGAGCCACAGCGACGAAGTAATCTCCTGCTCCCCACCCCCGGATTGCCGCGTCGCCTGGGGCCCCTCCTGATGACAGCTAAGAGTTCGTCATCGATTCGGGGCCGCGCAGCGGCGGGTAGTGCTCCTGATGAACTTGCCCCCGCTGTCATTACGAGGAGCCCCGGCGACGAAGTAAT
>NZ_JAENYR010000091.1 GCF_016841685.1 Thiohalomonas denitrificans | reverse complement strand
TCCAGAGAGCAGCGGCATGGCTCGAAATGGATCCCCGCCTGCGCGGGGATGACGGCCAAGCCGGTCGAGTTCCTGGAGCAGCATCGGCCGGATCCCCGCCTGCGCGGGGATGACGGTCATAGTCTTCCAGCGCCAAGCCGATCACCTGCTGACGGTTCGCCTGCGCGGGGATGGCGAATCTATGCCGCGCATGATCAACCGGGCGAGCAGTTACCGGGAAAAATCGGGGAATCCGGCCAAATCCGGCCAAATCCGGCTTTTCCGCGCGACTCCATGGATTGGAGGAGTTAGAGCGAACCAGGATGCCCGAGCCGAGTCGATCAGTGTTAAGTCCGACAGGCTCCTAGCGGAGCGGATACAGCAGCAGGGAGTCTTCTTTCATCTGCGGCGGCTTCGGCAGCCCCATCAGGTGCAGCACCGAGGGGGCGATATTGCCCAGACCGCCGGACGTGGAGAGGCGCCAATCGACGCTGTCGATGACCAGTACCGGCACCGGGTACTCGGTATGTTGGGTGTGAGGGGCGCCGGTACCCGGGTCCACCAGTTGTTCGCAGTTGCCGTGGTCGGCGGTGACGAGCACGGAATAGTCGCAGGCCACAGCCGCATCAAGAACCCGCCCCACCTGTTCGTCGAGCACCTCGACGGCACGAATCACCGCTTCCCGAATAGCGGAATGCGCAACCATGTCGCCATTGGCGAAGTTGACGACGATGAAGGCGTAGCGATTGCTGCGCAGTGCATCGACTACGCAGTCGGCCACTTCCGCCGCACTCATCTCCGGCTTGAGGTCGTAGGTAGCCACTTTCGGGGAAGGGATGATTTTACGCTCTTCACCCGAGACGGGCTCCGAGCGCCCGCCATTGAAAAAGTAGGTGACGTGCGCGGCCTTTTCGGTTTCCGCGCAGTGCAGCTGCTTGAGCCCGGCCTCGCTGATCACTTTACTCAAGGTGGTGGCGGGACGCTCCGGCACGAAGGCAAACGGCAATCCGAAACGCTTGTCGTACTCCATCATGCAGGCGACCGGGATCGGCTGGTAATCGCCTCGTTCGAAGCCGTCGAACCTGGCCATCGCCAGGGCGGCGACAATCTGCCGCGGCCGATCCTTGCGGAAGTTGAAACTGATCGCGTGGTCTTCGGCTTCGATGGGCACGGCCGGGGGCAGTATCGTGGGAGGAATGAACTCGTCCGTCTGTCCCTCTGCATAGGCCTGTTCGATCGCTTCCCGGGCGGAGTCTGCGGTGGCCCCCTCGTTGTGCACCATGGCCCGCCACGCCCGCTCGGTGCGTTCCCAGTTTTTGTCCCTGTCCATGGCCCAGTACCGGCCGATGACGGTGGCTATCGCACCACCCGCCTTGGCGAGCGCGGCCTCGACATCCTCCACGCAATTCCGTGCCGACTTCGGCGGCGTATCACGCCCATCGGTAAACAGGTGCAGCATCGGCCGCGCGCCGCGGCGTTCACACAGCGCGATCAATGCCAACAGATGACGCACATGGCTGTGCACCCCGCCGGCTGACACCAAACCGAACAGGTGCAGCGGCCTTCCCGAGGCGGCGGCAGCATCCGCCGCCTCGACCAGCGCCGGTTTTTCAAAGAAGCTGCCATCGCCGATGGCGTCATTGATCAGTACCAGATCCTGGCGTACGACCGTGCCGCAGCCGAGCGTGGTGTGGCCGACCTCCGAGTTGCCCATCTGACCGTCCGGCAGTCCAACGGCAAGTCCCGATGCCTGAATGACGTTGTGCGAATAGCGCGAAAAGTAGCTATCGAGACGAGGTGTATGGGCCTCCACCACCGCATTGTTGATCTTGCAGGGATTGACGCCGAAGCCGTCCAGTATCACCAAAACCACCGGGCGGCGGGGTGCTCCGTGGTCCTCTTGCATGACCGCTCCTCTCCTTTTCACTGCTAAATCCCGGGAGGAAGGTGCACTCGAAGCACCCGGCCCTCGATCCATAGTCGCTCATGAAACCGTCACGTACCGGCTCTGGCCCATCGCGACTCACTGCCGACGCACGGTCTCGAAGCGGAACGGCGCGGCGATCAGGCCGGCATCGCTGTGAATCATCACCGTGGCCTCCCAGGCCATGTGGTCACGGATACAAATCGGCAGGACACCGGTTCCGCCAAAATCCGCGCTCTCGCCTCCGGCACTGGCCAGACGGTAGCGGTTGAAGCCCATGTTCATATCGATACCGGCGAAGTCCACTTCCACCGACCGGGCCTCAACACCCTCGATCTGAACCTCGATGTGGATCTCTTCCATGACCGGGATCGGGCGAGGCGTAACTGATAGCCTCACTTCACCACCACCCGGAATTCGGGAGCTACAGGCAGTTTCGGTCAGATCGCAACCGGGATCCAGCGGGACATGGACCTGGGCAGTGGGGCTGAGTAGTGGAGCGTAGTGATTCACCAGCAGGGCAATCCCCAGCCCCGCTGCAAGCAAAATGCCGATGCCCAGCCATCGACCTACACGCCCGACACTGCGGTGGCCGGCAGCTGCTGCTTTCATGGCAGGTTCTCCTCGCTGGAACAGCGGCTATGGACCTCGGTCCCGGCCCGGTAGGGAGCGGGGCGGGCGAGGTCGCAATACCTCTTCTCTACCCAAATAGCGGCCGTTTGGCTGTCATATTCAGTGTTCACAAGCACCCCCTTCGAATCCGGTGATTGTATCACCGGAACGTGCCGATTCAGACCGGCAATGCGATCGCCTCCGGCAGGTTGACCTCCATCGCGATGGGCAGGTGGTCCGAAAACGCATGCGTCAATACGTGACAACGATTCACCTCGATGCCCGGGGTGACCAGGATGTGGTCGATACTCCGATTGGGACGCCAACTGGGGAAGGTGTGCAGAGCCTCTTCCGGCTCACGGAGATTCGTGGTGCAAAACAGCTTGTTCATTTCGGGGCTGTTCGGCGCCGTATTCATGTCGCCCATGACAATCACATGTTCATAGCGGTTGACGAGGTCGCAGATATACTCCAACTGGCGGTCGCGGGCCCGCCTCCCCAGAGCCAGATGGATGAGCATGACCATCAGCGGATTATCGGCACTGCCGAAACGGGCCACCAGTCCGCCCCTGCCGGGGATCACTCCGGGCAGTTTGTGTTGCACCACTTCGGTGGGTCGGTAACGGGTTAACAAGCCGTTGCCGTGCTGGGCCAGCGGGCCGAGATCCCGATTGAGCTGGTGATACCAGAAAGGAAATCCGGCGCGATCCGCCAGGTACTTGGTGAGATCGATAAACCCGGTGCGGTGCGAGCCGGCATCCAGCTCCTGCAATGCGACGATGTCGTAGTCACGCAGAAACCGGGCGATCCGGTCCAGCGTATCGAAACGGGTGGCCGCAGGCAGCAGGTGGCGCCAGCTGCGCGTCACGTAATGGTGGGGGCGGATGCTGGCGATGCCGACCTGGATGTTGTAGCTCAGCAAGCGCAGCTTGCGTGTCGCCTTCACCTCGATCGGAGGAGAGAGTTCGAGGCTCTCCATGTCACGCAGACCCGGGCAGAGGTAGTTCCGTCCACTGGGGACATATTCCCGATCTGGAACGGATCGGACTGGTCGTTTTCATCTCTTTCACCTAACCCAAATATTTAATAACTCACCGCAGGAGGCCAACAACGGCTTATCACGGCATCAGGGGGCGCAATCGCAAACGGCTGCAAACCTTTCGGCGAACGCGACCTTTAATTCAGTTCCTTTACGCGTTTGTGATGAGCAACGCGGCCAGCAGCCTATCGGATTCGGCCTGCCAGGAGCTGTCCGAGAATAGCCACCGTCACGAGGGCTTGGCCGCAGTAGGTCAGTCTATTCTCGGACAGCTCCTAAGCGGGACAGACCATCTCACCGAGCTTCTGGGTCAACTTCAGATTCTCCCGGTAATCGACCGGGCAATCGATGATGGTCACCGCATCATCGGCAAGAGCCTTTTCCAGCGTGGGCAGAAGGTCCGACACGCGCTCGATCCGATAACCCTTGGCACCGAAGGATTCGGCCAGTTTGATAAAGTCCGGATTGGTGAAATCCACATTGGATGGTCGTCCGAACTGGCTTAGCTGTTTCCATTTAATCAAACCGTAGCCGTCATCGTTCCATATCAAAATGACCAGCGGCAGTTTCAGGCGGACGGCGGTCTCCAACTCCTGGATATTCATCAAAATCCCGGCATCGCCCGTCACTGCAACAACTTTACGGTCGGGATGGGCAAGCTTGGCCGCAATGGCACCCGGCAAAGCGATCCCCATGGCGGCAAAACCGTTGGAAATCAGACAGGTATTGGGGACTTCGCAACGGAACATGCGTGCCATCCACATCTTGTGGGCGCCCACATCACATATGGCGATGTCCTTCAGGTCCATCGCGGTGCGGAGATCCCAAATGATCTTCTGCGGCTTCACCGGGAATTCGTCGTCCTGCTTGCAGGCATCCATCTCTTCCACAAGGGCGTCACGCAAGGCACGCAGGCTACGACCCTGATGCGGGGTGGCGAGTGCGGCGATGCGCAGCAGGGAGTGCTTGATATCCCCGACCACCCCTACTTCGACCGGATAGTGGGCGTCCACTTCCGCAGGGGTCGTGTCCACGTGGATGATGGTGCGATCGCGGCTCGGGTGCCAAAGATGCGGGTGGTATTCGACCAGGTCGTAGCCGACGCAGATAATGACATCCGCCTGATCGAATCCGCACGATACGTAATCCCGCGACTGCAGACCAACGCTGCCCAATGCGAGCGGATTGCGGGCAAACGGCACTACCCCCTTGGCCATGAAGGTATTGGCGACCGGTATATTGAGACGCTCCGACAGATCCGCCAGTTGCTTCCAGGCCTTGGCCCGGATCACGCCGTTACCGGCAAGGATGATGGGTTGCCTGGCGTCCGAGATAAGCTGCGCCGCCCGCTCAACGCGATCCACGGCAGGTTCCGGCAAAGAGGGGTTCTTGACCATCAGGGGCCGATCGTCCTCCACTTCCATCCGGGCGATATTTTCGGGAAACTCGATGAAGGTTGCGCCGGTCTTGTCAGTCTGGGCGAGCTTGAAGGCCTTGCGCACCACTTCGGAGGTGATTTCCGGTGACACCAGCCGGGTGGAGTACTTGGTGAACGGCGCGAACATCGCCTCCAGGTCCAGGACCTGATGGGACTCCTTGTGCAGCCGGGTGGTATCGGCCTGCCCCGCAATGGCCACCACCGGGGCGTGGTCCATGTTGGCATCGGCGACCCCGGTAATCAGGTTGGTGGCGCCCGGCCCCAGGGTGGAGAGGCAGACACCGGCGTGGCCGGTGAGTCTCCCGTAGACGTCGGCCATGAAGGCGGCGCCCTGCTCATGGCGAACGGTGATGAAGCGGATCGGAGAGTCGAGCAACGCATCCATCAAATCGAGGTTCTCCTCGCCCGGGATGCCAAAGATGTACTCGATGCCTTCGTTCTCAAGACACCTGGCGAAAAATTCTGCCGTCTTCATCCGCTGCCAATCCTCATCTAGTAGTCCGTGCGGAAAATCGTGTAACGCTCAGCCGGCCTCACAAGCGCCACCAGCTAGAGCGGGAGCGCAGGACCGGCCATAAGCCAAGTTCAAGCGACTGCAATGCATGGGGCTTGTGAGCCGGCCCGAAGGGAACCCCGCTATTTCCCGCATCGACCACTACTCCTCGCCTTCTGCGCCCTGTCTGGCCAGATAATCGGTAATGCCGACAAGCCGGTCGTAGCTGGCCGCCTGGGAGGCACTGACCCGATATTCGCCATCGACAACCATCGCGGGAACACCGTCGATACCCGAACGCTTGGTCAGG
Organism: Thiohalomonas denitrificans; assembly: GCF_016841685.1. GTDB lineage: Bacteria > Pseudomonadota > Gammaproteobacteria > Thiohalomonadales > Thiohalomonadaceae > Thiohalomonas > Thiohalomonas denitrificans_A. Next base: position 7,752 of record NZ_JAENYR010000091.1, on the reverse strand, counting down.
TCACGGGCGCGCCGCACCTTGGATTCAACGGCAAAGGAGTTGAAGGTCTTGTCGAATGTATCCGGTTCGACACCCCGCTCGGCGAAAAAGTCCCGGAGCGCATCCCGACTGTTGAGCCGCTGGCGCTGGTTGTGAATAGCGTCGAATAGTGGACCATGAATGCGATCCAGTGCCCCCAGGAGCTCTGCCGTATAATAGGCGCGCGCGTGGATCTCCCAATTCGGATTGTTGAAGATCGCGGGAATGCGGGTGAACTCGATGCTGTCCGGCTTTCGCTCTAGCCAGCGCTGCAGGTGCGGCTCGAACTTGTAACAGTGGGGACAGCCATACCAGAAGAATTCATAGACCTCGACTTTGCCGGGTTCCTTGGTCGTCATCGGTGGCGAGACCCGCTCGTAGTCGATGCCGGCGGCGTAGTCGTCCTCGGCACTGGCCGAGGTGAATGGCAAGACAACAAGGGCCATCAGCAGCCCGAAAATACGAATATTCATGGTTCCTCCTTGTTTACTGGACAAAGCCCGACGGCCATTTTAGTTCTTGTCGCTTACACTATACTGCACAGCCGCTGCAGGGAGTACCGAGGATTGGCGGTGCTTTGCGCCGCCGGAGCACTGCTCTTGCCAGGAGCCTGTCCGGGAACGTCGTTTCTTGTAGGTTGGGGTGAGTTATGCGAACCCCAGCGCTGATTTTGTTGGGCTTCGTTCCTCAGCGCCAATCTACACGGAACCCATTGCTATTCTCGGACAGGCTCCTGGTGGTCCATGCTTAAAGGTACATTCAGAGCACCCGAAGACACCAGGATAAGGCGCAGCGCGCAGACAATGGCAACACCGTCATGGTACTTTCGGGGGGCTCCCTTCGGGCGAGCCGCTGGCCGGCCATCTGCGGCGTTGCGCTTGCTTGAAAGGGCGTGCCGGGCAGGACTAACTGGGCCCCCAATAAGACGTGCCGGAGATGTACGATGAGCGCAGATTTCAATTTGACCGAATTCCTCAGTCAGCAGTACCTCTGCGAGTCTCTCACGATTCGCGAAGTACAGACCCTGCTGGAGTTCACGGATGAGGTGGTGTTCAAAAAGCACGCCATCATCGCCGATATCGGCGAAGTGGGCGAAGCCCTCTATTTCGTGATTGCGGGTGAGGCGGCACTTGCCTTCGAAGCGGACGGCAAGACTACCGAAATGGCCCACGCCAAAAAGGGTGAACTGGTCGGCGAGATGTCCTTCTTCGACAGGGAGCCGCGTTCGGTACGCCTCGTGGCCAAAAGCCCCGACACGCGACTGCTGCGCCTGTCGCGCACCATGTACCAGCGCCTGCGGGTGGAGCACCCGTTCATCGCCGTCAACCTTCTCGAACAGGCCATCGTCAGTCTCGACCACCTGTTCCGCCGCGTCAGCAAGGATATGGCGACCTTCTCGCGCTACGTCACCGCCATCAAGAAGACCAGCAAGTAGAGTGGCTAGTTGCGAGTGGCGAGTGGCGAGGCGGGGTTGTACCCACTGCGCAGCCGACTTTCCTAGCCCGGATTATTCACCGCAAAGACGCAAAGGACACAAAGCTTTGATTACAATGCATCTTGCATTATCGCCGAGGTTCTACTGTTTCCGTTGTTTCTCGGTCATGTATGCCGATAAGTAATTCCTGGCGCTTTATTGTCTTCGCCTACATGGATCTAGGTGAGGGGCGTGAGCAGGAGCGAAAGCTTTGGGGTGAGTTCGTGAACTTTCCGGGCTCACTACTCGCCACTCACCACTGCCCTACAACTCGCCGTACGAGTGCAGCCCGGAGAGGAACATGTTGACGCCCAAAAAGGCAAACAGCGTAATGAACAGGCCGATTATGGCCCACCAGGCAAGCGGTTTGCCGCGCCAGCCTTTGGTTAGTCGCATGTGCAGCCAGGCGGCGTAATTGAGCCAGACGATCAGCGCCCAGGTCTCTTTCGGATCCCAGGACCAGTAGCCACCCCACGCTTCGGCAGCCCACATCGCCCCCAGGACGGTCGCCACGGTAAAGAAAGCGAAGCCCAGAGCAATGAGCTTGTGCATCAGGTCGTCCAGCTGATCGAGGCTGGGCATTCGGCGAACGAAGGCGGATTGCGGGTTTTTGGCGGCACGCCAGTCGACCAGGAGATAGGCCACGCCCAGCATCGCCGCCATAGCGAAGCCTCCATAGCCTACGAAGTTGGTCGGTACGTGGATCTTCATCCAATAGCTCTGCAGGGCCGGAACCAGGGGCATAATCTCGTGAGCGCCGCGCTCGAAGGAGTACCACAGCAGAAACGCTACCGCAGCACTGACCACGGTGAGTACGAAGGCACCCATCGCCCGGTTGTTGTAACGCTTTTCGTAGAACAGGTAGAGCAGTCCGGTGATCACCGCAAAGAGGATAAAGACCTCGTACAGATTCGCCACCGGGATGTGTCCCACGTCATGGCTGATGAGATAGGACTCGCGCCAGCGCACCATCAGACCGACCAGGCCCATCGTGCTCGCGGACCAGGTCAGGGCCGTCCCCACTTTGCCGCTGAAGGTTGAACCCATAACCAGAGCAAACCAGTACGCCGCTGTCGCCATCACGAACAGCGCACTCATCCACATGATTGCGGACTGGCTCGAAAACAGGTATTTGAGGAAGAAGTCGGTCTCCGCCGCAGCAAGCGTATCGCCATAGGCCCACACTGCAAACAGACTGAGCGCAGCAACGGCCAAACCCAGGGGACGGATGGGCTTCCAGGCCCATCCGAACAGCGCCAGCGCGAGCCCGGTTCCGATCAAAATGCCCACTTCGTAGCGATCCATCAGGACGCTGAAGTTCGCGATGGTGTAGACGGTGCCGGCCAGCAGCAAAACCGCCCACAGCCCGTCAAACAGACCCAGCCGTTTCAGGAAGTGCGGCTGCTCCAGTGGCTCCTCCATATACTCGTGGGGTACGGACATATTCAGTCACTCACCTCTGATTAGGCGTCGCTGACGGCCTTCAGCCGCCGCTGCAGACGCTGGAATTCCTTGCCGAAGTCGCCGCGATTGCGATGGCCGGTGCCGGCAAACAGGATCCGACTGTTTTCGCCATCCTCTTCGATGCGGACCCAGAGCCGGCGATGGTGCATATAGAACATGAAGAACACTCCGGCCATCAACATCACGCAGCCGAGATAGACGATGTCCTTGCCCGGCGATTTGGTGATCTGCAGCCCCGAGGCCTGCACCTGTTCAAAGTCGGTCAACTGGGCGACAAACGGCGAACCGTAGGAACCCATCAGCGAGAGCGCATTCATGGCATCCTCGAAGAAGCGCTGATCCGCCGCCGAAACGCCCTCGCCCAGGTCCTTGCCCTCTTCCTCTGCCAGCAGATCCACGTAAATGGCGCCGAGGGTATTCTGAATGACATTGACGAACGACTTCAGGGCCGCGTCCTGCTCAGCTTCCGGGGCACTGGATTCGACCCGGGCGACCACTGCGCCGATGCCCTCGGCGACAAACGTCTGCACCAATTCGACGATGGAATTGGCCACTTTCTGCGGGAGCTCGGCATCGGCACTACCGGCCATTGATGCCAGTTGTGCCGCCACTTCGGTCTGCAGGTGGTTCATCTCCATGGCTTTGGCCCGAAGACGCAGGAAGCGCTTCAGACTGTCGTTCTCATCCAGGGGCAGATGCAGATACTGATAGGGCTCCGACGGCGTGCTGCGGACGCCGCTCAGGAAAAAGAGGCTCTCGCCCCGCGGCACCGGCTGCATGTAGTTGACATATTCCAGCGCCTCACCGCTCGCATCGCGGAGCCGGAAGATGACACTGGGGCCGAAATTCTTCTGTCCCTCACTGCCATCCTCCTCTTCTATCGGGAAGATATTGAACGGCTTGAAGTCGATCAGCTCCACAGTGCGTTTACCGCGCGGGGTTTCAACGGGGAGGCGCTGCCCGATACGCCCTTCGAGACGCAGTGCTTCCGTGTCGGGGTTATCCAGCGAATGCGCCTGCAGCACCATGCGCGAGCCGCCATCGGAAAAACTCGACTGATAGATGGCGTAGCCCTTGTAAACCAGCGGGTGGTTGACCGCGATAGTCTTGCGGAGCGGCTCCTCCAGCTCCTCATCGAAAATGATCAGGTCACTTTCGTAGGATTTGGGCTGACCGGTGGGGTAGTGTTCGATGCGAAACTCGTCGAGAGCTATCTCGAAGGGTAACTTCTGCACCAGATAGCCGTCGCGAAGCCCCAGGTAGACAAAATCGGCGCTGGAGCCTTCGGGAATGTTTACCGTGCCGCGGAAGGAGCCGGAATCGGAGGCGATAACACTTTTTGCCGGCACATTGGCGATCGGCAGGTCTCGGGTCTCTGCCCGAATCTTGCCGGTGGAATCTGCGAACTTCAACGGGAGATTGCCATCCATCAGACCACCGATACAGATGATCACTATCGCCGAGTGGGACAGCAGATAGCCGAGGCGACCCATCGACCCCCTCATCGCGCCCACTATCCGGGCATTGCCACCATAGTCGCCTTGTCGGGTGCGGTATCCGTCTCGTTTCAGCTGCTTACCGAGACGATCGGCCAGTTCCGACGGAGCCCCCTTTACACTCCACTCGGCATGGTGACGGAAGCTACGCAGGGATTTGGTCTGCACATCCAGCCGGAAATGGCGCATATCCCTGATGATCGCAGGGGTATTACGAAAGACACAGACCGTGGTGGAAACCAGAAGGAGCCCGAGTAACACCAGGAACCAGGGGGTCCCGTAGACGTCGTAGAGGCCCAACGCATTGAAGACTTCGAACCAGAACGGTCCAAACTTGATGACGTAGTCATTATAAGGCAGGTTCTGCTGGAGAACCGTTCCGATGATCGACGCTATCGAAACCGCCACCAACAGGGTGATGGCAAGGTTCATGGACCCGAGGAAACGGAACAGGACCGAAGAGGGGCTTGGGCGAGAAGTACCGTTCAAGGAACGTCACCTGTGGGAGATTTTGAGGAGTACAACCTCAATGTCCGACTGCTTCAGACGGAAAAAATTCCAGGGCCGGCTTTCAACCGGTAGTTCGTAACCCGAGCCCCGGCGAGAAATGCCGCTTAAAACCGAAAGCGGCGGAAGAGGGCGGCAGAGCCCCTCTGCCGCCCTCCCCACTCCCGAAGATCAGTGCAGGCCGTTGATGTATTCGGCAACGGCTTCGATATCGGCATCGCTCATCCTGGCTGTCACATCCGCCATCATGCCATTCAGGTCATTGCTCCGGGTACCGGAGCGGAAATCCTTCAGGGCCTTGATGGTATAGTCCTGATGCTGCCCGGACAGGGACGGGAACTTCGCGCCCGGATTGCCCGCCCCGGCGGGGCCATGACAGGCCATGCAGGCGGAAATGCCGCGGGCAGCATCGCCTCCCTCAAACAGCTGCTTGCCGGCAGCGGCCTTTTCCGGGTCCGCGCTGCCGATGGCCACCGTCTGTTCCGAGAAGTAGGCCGCCAGGTCCAGCACGTCCTCTTCCGAAAGGGGCGCGGCCATGCCGTTCATGGTCGGGTCCGTGCGGGCGCCCGACTGGAAATCGGACAGCTGCTTGGCGATATAACCCGCGTGCTGACCGGCCAGCTTGGGCCAAATCGGATTCAGGCTGTTGCCGTCTTCCTGATGGCACGCGGTACAGCTTGCCGATTTGGTTGCGCCGGCAGAGGCGCTGCCCTGTGCCTGGGCACCGCCGGCAACGCCCAGGACCATTGCGGCTACAATTGCTACCTTTTTCATGAAACTGCCCAACCGTTTATTGCTTGCTGTTTCCCACCATGAAGTCCACGGCGGCTTGGAGATCTTCACCGGAGCAATCGAGGCAGTTGCCCTTCGGCATCATGGCAGTGCCCGGAACGCCCGTGTTCGCACTTTGATAAAGCGCGTCCATACCCTTGGCGATGCGCGGCTCCCATGCGGCGCCGTCGCCCATCTTCGGCGCACCGGCGGCGCCGGAGGCGTGACAAGCCACGCAGACCTTGTTGTATACGGCCTCGCCATCAGCGGCCATGGTGCTGCCTGAAAACAGTGCACACACACCAAGTGCCGCTACCAGACTTTTCTTCATCGGATGCTCCTAAATTCTTCAATAAACCCCGACTCCGTCGCAAGTTGGAGGGGCCATCATAGTGGTTCAGGGGGGGAGGTAACCGCCCGGAAAGCGGGCATGTTACCATCAGCGCCCCCGGCGCGGAAGCTCACGGAAACAAAACGGCCGAGCAGGACTGTTCCCGTCAACCGACCGGGAATCTACTGCAAGTCCCCAGATGCGGCTCCTTCGAGCCGACAGCTGTATATACCAAGCAGGTTATATCCGGTCAACCGACAAAGGCATGATTTCGATGCAGCGGCAACGCGAAAACCCCTACCGGCGGGCGCAATTCCTGACCAGTGCCAATGCCCCCCAGCACCTCCCCCCTGATGAGGGTTACGAGGTGGCTTTTGCCGGCCGCTCCAATGCCGGCAAGTCGAGCGCCCTGAACGTCATCACCGATCAAAAGGGGTTGGCCCGAATCAGTAAAACCCCGGGCCGGACGCAGCTCATCAATCTTTTCGAGATCGATGAAGAGCGCAGGCTGGTAGACCTGCCCGGTTATGGGTACGCAAAGGTACCCGAGGCGGTCAAACGGCATTGGCAGCAGTTCCTGGAGCGCTATCTTCGGGAGCGGCAATGTCTGACCGGACTGATCCTGCTGGTGGATGTCCGTCATCCGCTGAAGGAGTTCGATCGCCAGATGCTGGCCTGGTGCGCGGCTTCCGGTATGCCGACCCATATCCTGCTGACCAAGGCCGACAAGCTAAAGCGCGGACCCGCCGCCAGTACCCTGCAACAGGTACGGCGTAGGCTGGACGCGGAGTACCCCGGCGCCACCGCCCAGCTGTTTTCCGCCCTGAAACGCCAGGGCGTCGACGAGGTTCGGGATGTACTGAACCGGTGGATGAGACTGGAACCGGAACAACCGCTTTAAACCACTGAGGACACTGAGCCGAGTGGGTTTATGCTCAGTGCTCTCCGTGGTAAAAACAGCGCTTAACCACGGGGACACGGGGCGCACGGGTTTTTTGGGGAAAACCATAAAGGACACAGAGTACTTTCGGTTTTATCTCTCAGTGCCCTCTGTGGTTAAGTGCAATTACCCCCGTGTTCCCCGTGCACCCGGTGGCTAGCTCCTTTCGCTGGGCGCAAAAAAAAACCCGGACGCGCAAAAGGGGGAGAAATGCGCCCGGGGCCTACATGTTCCCGGCTGGGGAGAGCCGGGTATCTGTTTCCCGCCAGGGAGAGAGAGGACGGGAAAGAGCGCATTGCTGCGCTTACCCTGATAGACACACCCTCCGGGAAGAAGTTTCCTCGATTCACAGAAATTTCACTGTTTTCTCATCCCGCATCCCTTATCCCCATCCGCCGTTACCCGCTCTCTTCCTGAAGAACTTGCACCCAGCTGTCATTGCGGGGAGCCCCGGCGACGAAGTAATCTCCTGCTTCCAAAACCCCAGATTGCCGCGTCGCCGGGGCTCCTCCTGATGAACTTGCCCCCGCTGTCATTACGAGGAGCCCCAGGCGACGAAGTAATCTCCTGCTCCCAAACCCCAGATTGCCGCGTCGCCGGGGCTCCTCCTGATGAACTTCCCCCGCTGTCATTACGAGGAGCCCCGGCGACGAAGTAATCTCCTGCTCCCAAAGCCCCAGATTGCCGCGTCGCTGTGGCTCCTCCTGATGAACTTGCCGTCGCTGTATGCGAGGAGCCTAGGCGACGCGGC
>NZ_JAENYR010000090.1 GCF_016841685.1 Thiohalomonas denitrificans | reverse complement strand
GCGACGCGGCAATCTGGGGTTTTGGGAGCAGAAGATTACTTCGTCGCTTAGGCTCGGCTTTGGCATCCTGCGTCGCTCTACCACCTACATCCATGTAGGCGTCCTCGTAATGACAGCGGGGGCAAGTTCATAAGGAGGAGCCCCGGCGACAGGGCAACCTCGGGGGTCGGGAGTAGAGATTACTTCGTCGCTGGGGCTCGTAGTGACAGGGGGGGCAAATTCATCAAGAGCGATTCCGGAGATCCTTCCGATGGTAAAGAAAACGTCAAAAAGTACGTCTACAGTCAGGGAAGAATTCGATAAAAAGGTTGGATGCTCCCATGGAAAACATGGCCCATTTTTACTCTCGGCTTCCGGTCACCCCTACCGAACATCAAACCCGGTTATTGGAGGAGATCGCCTATCTGGAAGCGCGTTTGCGCGATATTGGCATCACCGGCGACTGCGCCTATGAAAAATCCCTGGCCCGCAGCTATGACGCCTTGCTGCGTGAACGCCGCGAGCAACTGGCCGATTCCGGCATTCAGCTCTCACACCCGGAAGAGTGACAAGCAGCCACAAGTGCGACGGGTCGAGAAAATGTCGGTTGGCGCTGAGGAACGAAGCCCAACAAACCCAGCGTGGGGATTCGCAAAACTCACCCCCAACCTAAAAAACGATGTTCTCGGACAGGTTCCTAGAGGCGTCCGCGATGGTCCCGCCACGTAAAGCCCGTAAGCACTCCGTCCAGATCGCGGGTCAGGGCCAGGACCTTGAACAGCTCTCCCATCTCTCCCGGCAGGGTCAGCCGTTTGATCGCTGCGGCCTTCTCCAGTCGCCCCCTGTCATGGGTGTCCTCCGCCATCTCCGCCAACCCGTTCGCCAGCAGGAAGTTCGTCTGATTGGTAAATCCCGCCACCCGCAGACCGGCATCTGCGGCCGCCTCGGCGATCGCGGTAAAGTCCACGTGGGTGGTGATATCCTGCAGACCGACATACCGGTAAGGGTCCTGGTGGGAGCGATGGCGATAATGGCACATCAAGGTCCCGTCGCTACGCTCCGGATGGTAAAACTCCCGGCGGGGGAATCCGTAATCAATCACCAGCGCGGCGCCCCGCTTTAACACCGAGGCGAGTTGCCCGGTCCAGTCCCGTGCCGCGAGATTGAGTTCAGACAGATAGCCTTCGGTCAGCGAACACTCACTTACCAGGCTCTCGATAGAGCGTTCCACCCTTGCATCATCAGGGCGGTCCCAAATCTCCGAAAACCGCTCTCCATCAAGACCCACAAACTGCTCTTCGACACCATCGGCAGCGACCCGGAAGCGATGCACCGGCATTGCGTCGAGTACCTCGTTGGCCAGCACCACACCCTCGAAGGTGTCTGGCCAGTCCTCCAGCCACCGCACCCGCTCGAGCAGATGCGGCACGCGCAAACCAAGCGTCTCCTGCTGCCGTTGGCGGAGGTCGGCACTCACCTCGAGTATCAAGTATGCTGTAGGAAGACTGCCAATCCGCTCCAGTTCCGCCAGAATGTCAGCCGCCATGACGCCAGAGCCGGCCCCGAACTCGAGGACATCGCCACCAGTGCGGCCCAGAATCTCCGCGCTTTGGTGGGCAATGCAGCGGGAGAAAAGCGGTGTAAGCTCGGGAGCAGTGACAAAATCACCCGCCTCGCCGAACTTGCGACTTCCCGCGCTGTAGTAACCCATGCCGGGGGCATAAAGGGCCAGTTCCATGAAGCGCGCGAAGCTCACACGGGCGTTTTTGGCGCGGCGAATCTCCTCACGGATCGCGGCGCAGAGCCGGTCACTAACGGCGGCGGCAGCCGGGTCGGGCGGCGGCAGTTCCTGCAGCGAACGAGCAGCCTTGCGGGGATCGGGATTCGAGTTAGAGAACATGATTCAGGCTTCCATAGCGCACAGGTGAGAAGTCTGCCAAATCCGAAAGAAGGGGAGAAGCACATTGGAGAACGAAACACTCGACGGCAAGGTCGTCCTGATCACCGGCGCCGCTCACCGCATTGGCGCCACTACTGCCCGCACCCTGCATGCTACGGGGGCCAAAATCGTTCTGCACTATCGCGGATCGCGCAAAGGTGCGCATGCCCTCCAGGAGGAGCTCAACGCCGAACGCGGGGACTCCGTCGTACTGGTCCAGGCCGACCTCCATCAGACCGGGAAGCTTTCGGCGCTGGTGCGGGACGCAAAGGAGGCCTGGGGTCGGCTTGATGTGCTCGTCAACAATGCCTCGACTTTCTATCCCACGGCCATTGGTGAAGTGGGCGAAGAGGAGTGGAACGACCTCATCGGCACCAACCTCAAGGCGCCGTTCTTTCTCGCCCAGGCCGCCGCACCGCACCTGCGTGCATCGCGCGGCTGTATCATCAACATCGTCGACATCCATGCCGACCGGCCCCTGAAGGGCCACCCGGTGTACAGCATCGCCAAGGCGGGGCTGGTGATGCTCACGAAGTCGCTCGCCGGCGAACTCGGGCCCGATGTGCGGGTCAATGCCATCGCGCCCGGCGCCATTCTCTGGCCTGAAAGCGATATGGACGAGGTCACCAAACAGCGCATCGTCTCCCGAACCTTTCTCAAACGCCAGGGTAGCCCGCAGGACATCGCCAAGGCGGTGCTGTTCCTCACACGGGATGCCGACTACATGAGCGGCCAGGTCCTGACCGTCGACGGAGGCCGTTCCCTGAATTCATAAGGTCGATCCCTTTTGCCCGCTCAAACTTCAATGACGGCTTGAAGGCCGATTTACAGCAGCGGATCGCCGTGGGGCGGGCTTTACTCGTCAAAACCCCACTCGAACTCAACCGGCCAGAGCTGCTGCTTTGATTTATCGAAACGCGTCCAGAGATCGGTAAAGCGAACCCCTTCCTGCGGATGAACCCTGTCCGGGGCGATTTCCGCCAGCGGCCAGAGCACGAAGGCGTTTTCGAGGATCTCGAAGCGCGGAATCTGGGGGTCGGCACAGACCCGATCATCGTAAAGAAGCATGTCGAGATCGAGCATCCGCGAGGAGAAGCGAGGACCATTTCGTTCGCGGCCGTTCCTCTCCTCGATCTCCCGCAGGGCCCAGGCGACAGCCTCCACCGCTTCGTCGGTGTCGAATCCGGCGACCAGATTGAAGAAACTGTCGCCTTCGAAACCCACTGCCTCGCTCTCATACACCGACGAGAGCATCAGCGGCCCAAACCGCTCGCGCAGGGCGAACACACCGGCGCGGATACTGGCCTCACGGTCGATATTGCTGCCGATGCTGACATAGACCCGCGGCATGCTATCCCTTGGAACGTTCGATAATGATGCCGACGTCGCCCGCATAACGCACCGCACCTTTTTTATTGATGCGCACTTTGACCCGGGGGACGTTGAACTCCTCGGTAACGATCGCGGCGACCCGCTCAGCCAGGGTTTCCACCAACTGGAAACGGCTCTCCTCCACGAAGGTGATGAGGCGCTTGGCGACCGCCTTGTAGTTGAGGGTATCGTCGATATGGTCGCTCTGCGCGGCCTTGCGAATATCCGCGGCCATCTCCAGATCGATCGAGATGGTCTGCTTGATACGGCGCTCCCATTCGAATACGCCAATCACGGTATCGATTTTGAGATCGTTGAGATAGATGATATCGGTCATCAGCCCGGCAATCCCTTTGTATACGGACCCGAAAGGATACCGCTTCACCGGCAGCTCTTCCACCGCATTGCCCCTGTCCGCCCTGCCGTTATAATGCCCGCTCGCCCGCAATGGACCGTCTCTCATGGCAGCCGTCGATTACGCCCTCATCGCCCTGGCCTACGCGCTGGGCTCCGTCTCCACCGCCATTGTCGTCTGCCGACTGGCCGGCCTGCCGGACCCCCGCACCGAGGGCTCGAAAAACCCGGGTGCCACCAATGTGCTGCGGCTTGGTGGTAAAAAGGCCGCCGCGGCCACCCTGGCCGGTGACTTTTTGAAAGGATTACTGCCAGTATTGATCGCCCGCCTGTTCGCGGCGGACCCCGTTACCCTGGCCCTGGTGGCCATGGCCGCGTTCCTCGGCCATCTCTACCCCGTCTTCTTCGGATTCCGCGGTGGAAAAGGTGTGGCAACCGCCTTTGGTGTCCTGCTGGGGCTCGCCTGGCCGGTGGCTCTGGCCGCCCTCGCCACCTGGCTGGTGATGGCCAAGGTATTCAGGATATCCTCCCTTTCCGCGCTCACCGCTGCCGCTTTGGCTCCCGTCTACGCCCTCTGGCTTGCGCCCCAGCCCGCCCTGGTTGGCATGCTCACGACCATGGCGGTACTGCTCATCTGGCGACACCGCTCCAATATCCGCAACCTGCTGGCCGGCAAGGAGAACCACATCGGCAACAATGATGGGTGACGTCGCGATAACTACGGGGTGTACGGGGAGTCGATCGGTCCGGACCGGATGGAACCGGCGCATTTGGAGAATGCGCCCTACGGACGCTGTTTCGCGTTTCCCACCAGCTGCTGCGCTTCCGATGGAGACAGGTGCTTCCAGGGCAGCGGGATGATGCCCGCTACGCGGCGCCGGTATTCGCGATACACATCCCCGTGATAGGTGATCAGCTTGCGCTCCTCCAGTTTCGAGCCGATGAACAGATAGAGGCTGATGATCACGGCGGTGGTGAAGAAGAGCAGGTTCATGTCACGGGTCCAGAGGAGCACCAGTCCGAGGAAATACCAGGGATGGCGGACCCAGCGATGCAGGGGAGAGAGGTAAAAGCCCTCCTGATCCTCGACACGGGTTTCGTGCCCGCGCCATTGCTGCGTGCCGAGGAATTCGGCCATTGAGTAATAGCGCGTAGTCCAGAAGAAACCGATCAGGGCCGCGAGGGCGAGGCCATTGGCGACCCAGGCGGCGACACCCTCCCAGCGCCACAGCCAGGGTGCGGGATAAAACAGCGTAATGCCCACCAGCGGCAGGATCAGCACCACCGAGAGCAGGTTGTAAAACAGACGATAACCACGCACAGCCCCGGGCCAGTGGCGGGCCACCCAGTGCTTGGCCTTTAAGGAAGCCAGCAGCGAATGCAGGGCGAAGTAGGCGATCCAGCCTACCACCAGCACGATAACAGCGGTTTCAGTTTGCATCCTTGCAGATTACTCCGAAGGCGCCGAAATCACGATGGAGTCGCTCGCAGGGTGCATCTTCAAATGCACCGCTTCGCCGGTTCATAACTACGGGGGGCGCGGGAAAACGGGTTTCAAATCCATTACGCCTACGACTCACTGACGCGCCCCAGCAGCCGGAGGGCGTCCCAAGGCGCGTGGCCTTCGCTGTCGTTATCGAAATAGACGTGCACATCGCGCCCCTCCCGCAACCATTTACGGGTCTTCTCGCCCCAGGCATCGAGCTGTGAATCGCTGTAGCGCGAGGCATAGGTACGGGTATGACCGTGCAGGCGGATATAAACCATATCGGTGGTCACAGCGCCCCACAGCGGCCAGTCGGCGGCATCGGACTGACACACTGCAACCCGGTGCCGGGCCAGGCACTCGGCCACTTCGTCATCGAACCAACTGCTGTCCCGAAATTCGATGGTGTGACGAACTCCGGGCCAGGCATCGAGATTGCCTGTGAATTCCTCCAGACGCTCCATCGACTTTTTCAGGCTTCGAGGGAGTTGCCAGACCACCGCCGCCAGCTTTTCCCCCATCGGCTGTGCACGCTCCCGTTCCAGCGCCACCGAATCAGCACTGTCTTTGAGCTTTTTGTTATGGGTAACAAAGCGATGCCCTTTCATGGTGAAGCGAAACCCGGGTGGTGCAATATCGTGCCATTTGCGAAAGGTTTCCGGCGACTGCAGCCGATAGAAGGTGCCGTTGATTTCGATACCGGTAAACCTCTCGACGCAATAAAGCAACCAGCGGGTTTGCGGAACACCCTGATAGAATCCCTCCTTCCAGCCCTTGTAATTCCAGCCGCTGGTGCCGATGCAGGCTTGCGCCACGCCACTCAGCCTTCGGGCTCCTCGCCCGACTCCTTGAGTTCCGGGGCAAGCACGGCATCGATAGCTGCGGTCCGTCGTTTATAGCGGTCGGTGAAACTGCCTGGTGAAGGGGTGATGTACTCCCTGTAGTTAAAGCCGTTTTGGGCGATGTAATCCCGGTACTGTTCGGCCAGCTCGAGCCGTTCCCGCATCAGTGCCTCTCTGTGATCGCTCATCCTGTGCTCCCGTATCGGTTCCGACTACCTCAACTATGGAAAAGAACCGGCCATTTGTCAGTACGGTAGACTGCTATTCATGGAGTGGTTTCCTTAGTGTACTGTTTCATACTAAATGGCACTTTCAGAGCCTCCCAAAAGCGCCAGGACAAGGCGCAGCGCGCAGGCAATGGTTATTTCCTTGTCAAGCGCTGCAACGCAGTCATGGCGCTTTTGGGGGGCTCCCTTCGGGCGAGCCGCTGGCCGGCCATCTGCGGCGTTGCACTTGCTTGAAAGGGCCCGCCATTCCTGCGCAAGCGCGCCTTGCATCTGGCCGGCCAGTGACTCGCTGAATGCGCCATTTAGCATGAAACAGTACACCAGCCCTGCTGTCTGCCTTCGCGCTGGCCTCCGCCGATGCCGTTACCAAGCGCTTCCTGTATGCGTACTCCAGCCGTGAACTGGTACTGGTGCGCTTCGGGGCAGCCGGACTGCTGCTGGTGCCGCTGGCGATAATGCAACCACTGCCCCCGGTCCCGCCGCTGTTCTGGGGGCTGGTGCTCCTGCTGATTCCCCTCGAGCTGGCAGCCATGTGGCTGTACATGACGGCCATTCGCGATGCACCGCTGCACCTGACGGTGCCCTACCTGGCCTTCACGCCGGTATTCAACATCGGAACCGGTTGGCTGATCCTGGGCGAAACCGTCTCCATGGAGGGTTTCGCCGGTGTCCTGTTGGTGGTAGCAGGTGCCTGGCTGCTCAATGTGCGCCGCAGCAACGGTTTCGGCTTGCAGGCGTGGCTGGAGCCGTTTCGCGCCATTTTTCGAGAGCGCGGTTCACGGACGATGCTGGGTGTAGCGTTGATCTACAGCGTCACATCGGTGGTCGGCAAGGCGGCCATGGGGCATGGGACCCCGCTGAGTTTCGGACCCTTTTACTTCGTGGTGCTGGGGGGCGTGGCCGTCTTTCTGTTCGCCTTTCCTCGCCCTTCACGGCTGTCGGTGCTGGTACGCCGGCCGGGGATTCACCTGTTGGTGGGACTGTTTATAGCAACCATGGTCGTGACCCACTTTCTGGCACTGGACCGCATCGAGGTGGCCTACATGGTGGCGGTAAAGCGCACCAGCCTGCTGTTCGGCATCGCCTATGGTGCCATCTGGTTCGGCGAACGCGGATTGCTCCGTCATTTGGCGGCAGGGTCGTTGATGGTGGCGGGAGTGGCACTGATCCTGCTCTGAGCCGCTGGTTGGCGGGCATAAAGATAATCGCGGGTCAGCGGCACGGTATCCAGGCGCTGTGACAGTTGAAACTGGAAGACGGCCATACCGCGCGCGCGGAAGGCGGCCTCGCAACTTGCCAGATAGAAAGTCCACATGCGGTAAAAACGTTCTCCGAAACGCTCTACCACAGCAGTGCGCTGCCGCTGGAAGCGATCCTGCCACTCTGCAAGCGTGCGGGCATAGTGCAGACGCCACACCTCCACATCTGCCGTAACCAGCCCGCCCGTACCCGCCGCGTTACCGATTTCCGCAAGAGTGGGAATGCGACCACCCGGAAAAATATAGCGCTGTATCCACGGATTGGAGCCGCTCGGTGTGAAACAACCGATGGAGTGAATCAGGGCTACCCCGTTGGTTGCCAACAGACGTTTGACCTGCTGAAAATAGGTCGGGTACTGGGCACGGCCCACGTGCTCGAACATACCGATGCTGACGATGCGGTCGTACTGGCCGGCATGCTCGCGATAGTCCTGCAGGTGAAAACGCACTTTACCGGCAACACCCCGTTCCCGGGCGCGCTGCGTCGCCACCCGCTGCTGCTCGGTGGAGAGTGTCAGTCCGGTGACATCGACGTCGAACTCTTCCGCCAGCCGGATCGCCATTCCGCCCCAGCCACTGCCGATATCAAGTACCCGCTGACCCGGCTCCGGTAACAGCTTTTCGGCAATATGCCGGCATTTGGCTTTCTGTGCCGCCTCCAGATCCATCTCCGGCCGTTCGAAATAGGCGCAGGAGTACTGGAGGTCTTCGTCAAGGAAAGTGCGGAACAGCGCTTCGTCGAGATCATAGTGATGGGCGACATTGCGGCGACTGCGGCCGATCCAATTGGGGCGAAACCAGTCGAAGATAGCGGTCGTAAGGCGCGCCATCCGTCCGCTTCGCTGTGGGAAATTCTCCATCAGCGTGACGAGCAGCCCGGCGAGGTCGTCGGTATCCCATGCCCCATCCATGTACGTTTCACCCAACGCGAGTTCCGGGACACGCGCAATGCGGCCGGTCGCCCGTCGGTCATCGAAGCGCCAGGAAACCAGTGGCTCTTCCTGACCGAAACGGTGGCGGTCGCCGTTCGGAAGATGCACCTCGATGCTGCCGCGGTGCAGGTTCTTTTCGAGGGTCCGAAGAAATAGTTTCTGCATCAGTCCTTCCGCTGATAGTCGACGTTCAGTTCCCCTTCCGCGAGCACATGCCCCTCTATGGCCCGCACGGCCTGTTCGAACTCCGCACCCTCATCCAGGGGCAGCACTTCGTCGAGCGCAAAGAGGCGAAGCCGATAATGGAGGTTGCGGGCAATGGTCCCGACCGGTCCATCATAGCCGACGTTACCGAGGGAGTTTCGCCCCTGGAGCACCTCGGGCGGCATGTCCGGATCCCGCTTGTGCTTGAATCCTTCGGACAGACCCCCGATCTGCGGAGGAATGTGGTAGACAAACCAATGCACGAAACTTTCCCCGCTAGCGGGCCCGAACTGTTCGAAGGCCAACAACAGTTCGCGGGTATTTTCGGGCAGACCCTCCCAGGCGACAGGCGGTGAGAGGTTTTCGCCGTTCTTGGTGTACCTGGAGGGCAACTGCTCCCCTTCACGAAAGGCGGGGCTGTAGACGTGCATACGGCCAGTCCTTATCCCTCAGGCAACTTCAGAGGTTCGCGCAGACGGATGATCTGCTGGTTGCCCTCGGCATCGATGACCTCGACGTTGTGCAGTCCATCGGCTTCGTACTGAACCTGAATGCGGGTCGGATGGCGAACCAGATGATCCACCCGTTCCGTGGCCACTTCGAGCAGGTCGTTCTTGGGATCGAAGGTGATGCCTATCAGCGGTAGCCACTCCGATTCGGTCTGACTGCCGATTCCGAGCCCTATCGCCTCGATATAGACCTGCTGTTTGCGGCTGATCCTGGCCAGCTGGTCGAAGTAGGTTTGCCACTGGGAGTTTTCCAGCTGCGTTGTCGTCATCGCGGTAGCCTCCAAAAAGCGATCGCTTATCCCACAAGTTTCGACACTAGCGGCCTTTCGTCAAGGTAATCACGGGTTGAGCTACACTTCGCGTTCCTATTCCACCGTGAGGGCACTATGAAAGCACTGGTCAATCTTCAGGTAATCCCGATCGGCACCGGTGTCTCGGTCTCGGCCTACATCGCCGCCTGTGGTGCCATTCTCGAAGAGGCGGGACTGGAAACGGAACTGCACGCCAATGGCACCAATATCGAAGGGGAGTGGGACAGGGTTTTCGAGGCAATCAAGCGCTGTCATGAACGGGTCCACGAGATGGGTGCGCCGCGCATCCAGACCCTTGTCAGCGTCGGCACCCGCACCGACAAGGAACAGTCCTTGAAGGACAAGGTCGAGAGCGTCAGGCGCCGGACCCGGGAATAGCCATGGGCCCCGAAACCAGGTTGGCGCTGAGGAACGAAGCCCCAACAAAATCAGCGTTGGGGTTCGCATAGTTCACCCCAACCTACAAAAAACGATATTCTCGGGAGAGGCTGTCGGCTCACCTTCCGCGATGCTCCCGCTCCTCTTTGGCCAGCTTTTTGGCGAGGTAGTTCCCGGGCTTCGTATAGGGCGCGACGGCCGCATAAAGCGTAGGGACGACAAACAGCGTCAGCAGGGTCGACAGCAGCATGCCACCGATGACGGTAATGCCGATCGTGGTGCGCCCCTCCGCGCCGGGACCGGTAGCGAGGGCAAGCGGCAAGGCACCGAAGATAGTCGCCACCGAGGTCATCAGGATCGGGCGCAACCGGACCTCGCCTGCACGCAGTGCGGCGGAGCGGACATCCTCCCCCGCATCACGAATCTGGTTGGCGAAATCCACCAGCAGAATGCCGTTCTTTGCCACCAGTCCGATGAGTAGCACCAGACCCACCTGGCTGAAGATGTTGAAACTGTCGCCGGCGATCCAGATGGCGAACAGACCGCCCGTAAAGGCCAGCGGTACAGAGAGCATCATCACCAGCGGATGCAGGAAGCTCTCGAACTGGGCGGCAAGAATCAGGTAGACGATGAGCAGCGCCATCAGCATGACGAACACCACGGCGCTCCCCGCCTCCTGGTAATTCTCCGCCTGGCCAATCCAGCGGATACGTGCCTGCGGCGGCAGTGTCTCCGCCATGATCGCCTCCAGGCTATCGATGGCGTCTCCATAGGCGATGCCGGGCGCGAGCGAGGCATTGAAAGTGACCGAGGGCGAGCGGTCGACGCGCTTCAATTCAGTAGGGGTGCCCACCTCGGTTAGGGAGACGATGCTGCGAAGGGGCACCAGACGCTCGCCACTGGTGCGGAGAAAAACGTTATTGATGTCGTCGGGCGTGTCGGCGTCGCCGGACTCCGCCTCCACAATCACTTCGTAGATCTCCGCATCGTCGATAAAATCGGTGATGTCCTGACCACCGAAGAGGATGCCCAGCGCCTCGCCGATGGTGCGGGCATCGATACCCAGGTCCGCCGCCCTGCGCCGGTCCACCCGCAACTGCACTTGCGGCTGACGCTGGTTGTAGTCGAGCCGCGTGTCGACCAGCAACGGCATCTGCTCCATCTGCTCCAATAGCATCTGCCCCCAACGGGCCGCCGTCTGGTAATCCGGGCCGCCGATCGCCACCTGCACCGGCGCTTCGAAACCGCCCTGTTCAAGCGAGGGCGGATTAACGGCAAAGGCGCGGGCCCCCGGCAGCATCAGCAGTTGCGGAAAGAGTTCCGCCTGCAACTGCTGCTGGGGGATGTCACGCTCCTCCCAGTGCTTCATATCGACGATGAGAAAGGCCTGATTGACCGCACCCGCCCCCTCGCGCCCGGCCGCGACGATGCTCAGCACGTTGTCGACCGGTCCGTCACCGCCATAGCGTTGGACGATCGCCTCGATGCGATCCACCATCGCCTGCGTATACTCCATGCTGGCGCCCTCGGGCGCCTCCACGGGAATAATGATCGCACCCCGATCCTCGATTGGGGCGAGCTCCCTCGGCAGGGCCTGGAGCGCGAACCAGGCCACCAAACTGATCACCAGTGCGACCACCACCACCAGGAGGGGCCGATCCACCACACCTTTGAGGGCGCGGCAGTAGCCCCGGGAAATGCCCTCCAGGGCGGCCTCCGAGGTCCGAAACAGGCGGCCATGAGGTTTCTGTCGCTCGGCACCGACCAGTTTCGAGGAGAGCATGGCGCCGAGAGTCAGCGCAACCAGACTGGAGAAACTTACCGCCGCGGCCAGGGCGATCCCGAACTCGGTAAACAGCCTGCCGGTATCACCGGGAATGAAGGCCAGCGGCACGAACACCGAGATCAGCACCAGCGTGGTGGCGATGACCGCAAAGGCAACCTGACTGCTGCCGCGCACGGCCGCAAGCAGGCGCGGTTCGCCCTCTTCATTGCGTCGGTAGACGTTCTCCAGCACCACGATGGAGTCATCCACCACCAGTCCGATGGCCAGTACCAGCGCGAGCAGCGTGAGCGTGTTAATCGAAAAATCCAGCCACCAGAGCACCAGAAAGCTGGCAATCAGCGAGACGGGAATCGTGGCGGCGGGCACCAGCGTCGCGCGTGGCGACCGGAGGGCCATAAAGATTACCGCGACCACCAGGCCCGCCGTTATCGCCATGGTTTTCAGGACCTCGAAGATGGAGCCCTGGATAAAGACCGCCTCACTATAGGCCACCGACAGGTTCACACCGCGCGGGAGGTTCTCCCGCAGCTCATCCAGCCGCGCCTCGACGGCACTGGCCACCGCCAGTGTATTGGATTTGGATTGCCGCACCACGCCCAGGCCGACGGCCGTCTGCCCGTTCACGGCCACCGCCGTACGTGTGGACTCCGGCCCGATCTCCACGCGTGCAATATCATCCAGGGTAACCTGGTAGTTCCCGCTTGCACGGATCACCAACTCGCGGAAATCCTCGGGGGTCTGCATGCGGGTCAGGGTGCGTACCGTGAACTCGCGCTGCGTCGACTCGACGCGTCCCGCCGGCAGCTCCAGGTTTTCCCTGCGAAGGGCGTTGACCACATCCCCCACCGTGACATCCGCAGCCGCCATGGCCTGTACATCGAGCCAGACACGCATGGCCTTGCGACGCGAACCGCCGACAATCACCCTCGCCACGCCGGACACCACCGACAACTGGTCGGCCAGGGACTGCTCGGCATATTCGCTCAACTCAATGGCCGAACGTTCGTCAGAGGTCAGGGTGAGCCACATCACCGGTTGCGCATCCGCCGATACCTTGGAGACCACCGGCTCCTCCACTTCGTCCGGCAGATTGCGTCGGGCGCGGCCCAGCCGGTCACGTACTTCAGCGGCCGAGGCATCCAGATCCTCGGCGAGCTGGAATTCAATCGAAATCTCGGAGACCACATCCCGGCTGGTGGAGGTGATGCGCTTGATGCCCTGGATGCCGCTCACCTGCTCCTCGATCACTTCAGTGACTTCCCGGTCCACCACCTCCGCCGAGGCGCCGGGATAGAGCGTGGTCACCGAGACCACCGGCGGGTCGATGTCGGGGTATTCGCGTACCGGAAGCTGCTGAACGGCGGCGATTCCGGTGACCACCAGCAGGAAACTGATTACCGTCGCCAGGACCGGTCGCTGAATACTGGCGGTGGAGAGGATCATTGTACCTTTGGCGGTGGGCCGCCCTGTTCATCTCCGGCCAGTTGCACGCGCTGACCCGACTGCACCGTCTGCACACCGCGAACCACTAACCGGGTGCCGGGTTCCAGGCCCTCGAGAATCTCCGCCTCGCCGGGCTGGCGCACACCAATCCGCACCGACCGACGCTCGACCTGCAGCTCGCTTCCCACTACATAGACGTAGCTTTCACCGCCCTCGAAAATGACCGCTTCTTCGGGGATCAGCACGGCATCGGCACGGCTATCCACGACCGTCTTCACTCCAACAAAGGCTCCCGGTTTCAACCACTCGCCCGAGGTCTCGAGCACTCCCTCCACGGCTACCGAACGGGTTGCGGGATCGATGATGTTGTCGATATGCGCCACGCTTCCGGCAATGCGCCGTTCGAGGCCCGCGTCGACCTCGATGGGGAGCCCGGGCTTCAGCTGCATCAGCAACTCCGAAGGCAATTCAAACTGCACCTTGAGCGCACCGGTGGTCGCCAGCGTGGTAATCACTGCACCCGGCTCGATCAGCGCCCCCGGGCTGACCCTGCGTAGCCCCACACTGCCGGCGAACGGTGACGTGATCTGCCGCTCCTCGAGGGCCGCTTCGGCTTCCGCCACCCGTGCCCGTGCCGTCGCCATCCGAGCCTCTGCCTCATCGATCTGCGCCGGAGAGATCTGCACGCCTGCTTCCAGCCCCTGAAGCCGGTTGAGTTGACGTCCGGCGGCGCGCCGCTCTGCCCGTGCCACATCCAGGGCCGCCCGCT
>NZ_JAENYR010000089.1 GCF_016841685.1 Thiohalomonas denitrificans | reverse complement strand
CGAAGTAATCTCCTGCTCCCAAAACCCGAGATTGCCGCGTCGCTGGGGCTCCTCGTAATGACGGCTAAAGGTTCATCACTGATTCGGGCCTGCGCAATGACGGCTAAATGTTCGTCACTGATTCGGGCTTGCGCAGCAGGGGGTACGGCTCGCAATGACAGTTAAACGTTCACCTCTCGCCACTAGCCACTAGCCACTAGCCACTAGCCACTAGCCACTAGTCACTCGTCACTTGCCACTCGCCACTCGCCACTCGAGACTACCCACTCACCCGGCTCTTGCCGTTACAATGGCGCTTTTTCGGCAAAGACAGACTCATGAGCGATAAAAGTCCTTTTATCTTCGACGCCGACGTCGACAACTTCAATAAAACCGTCATCGAGGCCTCCCGGGAGGTACCCATTTTGGTGGACTTCACCGCGGACTGGTGCGGCCCCTGCCTCTCTCTCGGGCCCATTCTCGAACGTGTAATCCCCGAATACCAAGGAGCAATCATCCTGGCCAAGGTGGATGCGGACGAAAACATGAAGCTCTGCGGCCATTACGGCCTGCGCGGTTTCCCCACCGTGCTGCTGTTTCGTGACAGCGAAGAGGTGGAGCGCTTCAGCGGCGCCCAGTCCCCCTCCTTCGTGCGTGATTTCATTGAGCGGAATATCGACTGATCCGGCGCATCGTCTGGAACGGATCGCCGTCACACCGTTCCGGTCGGCAATGGATGTCCCAACCTGCCGCGGCGCCGGGTGCTATCCTGCACCTCCATGGAGAAGCGGAAAATCGGGGCTGACCCTCTCCCATGTCTTGAGAACTGCCGTCGATGTTTCTGGAATTACACAACCTTGCCAAAGAGTATCTGGAGGGCGGGCATCGACGTACGGTGTTTTCCCATCTGGACCTCGGAGTGACATCCGGTGAACGGATCGTTCTGCTGGGCCGCAGCGGCTCGGGGAAGTCGACGCTGCTGAATCTGATCAGCGGTATCGATCGGCCCTCCGCCGGAGAGATCCGGGTGGACGAGGCGCGGCTGACCACAATGAACGAGTCGCAACGAACCCGCTTCCGGCGTCGACATATCGGTTTCGTCTATCAATCCTTCAACCTGATCCCGACCCTTACGGTGGAGGAAAACGTGCGCCTGCCGCTGGAGTTGAACGGCCGACGTACCGCCGGTGAACTGAAGCGAGCGTCTGATCTGCTGGAGCGGGTCGGGCTGGGTGACCGGCTCGACAGCTTTCCCGACACCCTCTCGGGCGGCGAACAGCAGCGGGTGGCGCTCGCCCGCGCCCTGGCTCACGAACCGGCCCTGCTGCTGGCGGATGAGCCGACCGGCAATCTCGATGCAGAGACCGGGGCCCGCATGCTGCAACTGATCGACGAACTGACCCGGGAAGAGCGTGTCACCCTGATCATGGTCAGTCACGGCACGGAAGCGTTGCCGTTGGCCGACCGGGTGCTGCGGCTCGAACAGGGTCGGCTGCTGGAGGGACTGCCGGAGACAGCGCGTTGACCCGTACCCTCTGGCTATCGGGACTCCGCTATCACCTGCGCCATCGCTGGCAACTGGTGCTGGCGGTAGTAGGCATTGCCCTCGGGGTGGCGGTGGTGGTGGCCGTAGATCTGGCCAACGAGAGCGCCCGGCGCGCTTTCGCCCTCTCCATGGAGAGCATTTCCGGACGCGCCACCCACCAGATCGTCGGTAGCCCGCTCGGCATCGACGAGGCCCTATACGCCAGCTTGCGCGGGGAGGGCCTGCGCCCTTCCGCCCCCGTCGTCGAGGGTTTCGCCGAAAGCCGCGGACGCACCTTTCGCCTGCTGGGACTGGACCCCTTTTCCGAGCCGCCGTTTCGGTCCCACATCTCCTTCCTCAGTCGGGGCGAAATCGATCTCAATCGCCTCCTGACCGAGTCCGGCACGGTGGTCATCAGCCGCTCCAATGTCCGCGACCTCGGACTCGGCATCGGCGATCCGCTGGAACTGGATATCGGCGGCCGGCAGGTGGTGGTGAGCATCGCCGGGACCATGGACTCCGATGATCGAATGGAGCGCCAGGCGCTGAATGGGATGCTAATCGCCGATATCGCCACCGCACAGGAACTGCTCGGCATGGTAGGGCGGCTCAGTCACATCGATCTCATCCTCGGACCAGCCGAAGCCGAGACTCTCCGGACACGGCTACCCTCCGGCATCGACCTCCAGCGCTCCGAGAGCCGTACACAGGTGATGGAGCAGATGACCCGCGCCTTCTCCGTCAATCTCACGGCACTCAGCCTGCTGGCACTCCTGGTGGGCCTGTTCCTGATCTACAACACCATGACCTTCTCGGTGGTGCAGCGTCGCCCGCTGCTCGGCAATCTTCGCGGCCTGGGCACAAGCCGCCGGGAGATCTTTTCGCTCATTGCCGGTGAGGCCCTGCTCCTGGGGGCAGTCGGCACGGCCATCGGGATCGGCGTGGGCATTGCTCTCGCCCAGGGATTGCTGGGACTGGTCACCCGCACCATCAACGACCTCTATTTCGTCCTCAATGTCACCGCACTGGCCATTACACCGGCGGCCCTCGCCAAGGCGGTATTGCTGGGACTGGGAGCGACCCTGGCCGCGGCCATAGCGCCCGCCCTCAAGGCGACCCGCACTCCACCCCGGCTGGTCACTACCCGCTCCCGGGAGGAGAGCCGTTATCGCATTGTCGCGCCTCGGGCGGCCGCCATGGGAGGGATAGTCATGGCCGTCGGTGCCCTGCTGCTGCTTTACCCGTCGCAGGCCCTGGCTCCGGGGTTCATCGCCCTGTTTCTGATCATCCTCGGTTTCGCCCTGGCCGTGCCCTGGGTCACCGGAATGATGGTGAGCCTCCTAGAGCGGCTCGGCCGCCGCCGGTTCGGAACACCGGAGCGACTCGCCCTGCGAGGTGTGCAGGCATCGTTGAGCCGAACCGCTGTGGCGATCGCCGCCCTGGCGGTGGCCGTATCGGTCAGTATCGGCATGGCGGTGATGGTGGACAGCTTCCGGCAAACCGTCCACCAGTGGCTGCAATTCACGCTGCAGGCGGACATCTATATCTCTCCAGGTTCGGCGATCTCGGCCCGCCGTTCGCCGCCGCTGCTCCCGGAAGTGATCTCACGCGTGCGACAGACCTCCGGCGTGGCCGATCTCTCCACCTACCGGAGCCTCGAGGTGAACAGCGAATTCGGTCCGGTACAGT
This sequence comes from Thiohalomonas denitrificans, assembly GCF_016841685.1. GTDB lineage: Bacteria > Pseudomonadota > Gammaproteobacteria > Thiohalomonadales > Thiohalomonadaceae > Thiohalomonas > Thiohalomonas denitrificans_A. The sequence goes on along the minus strand of NZ_JAENYR010000089.1, from coordinate 10,915 downwards.
TGCAGGCACTGCACCTCAACTCACAGAGCCGCACCGGCTACCGGTTCCAGGCCGAGAAGCCGAAGCGGATTTGGCCCGCCTTCGAACGGGGCGCCGTCCTGGTCTCCGAGCCGTTCGCGCATCGCCACCGGGTAGTGCCCGGTGACCGGCTGAACCTCGATACGGAGCACGGTGCCCGGACGTTTCCGATCGCGGGTATCTTCTACGACTACGAGAGCGACCGCGGCACGGTGGTAATGGCCCGCGCTGTCTACGAGCAGTGGTTCGCGGACCAGAAGGTAAGCGGCCTGGGGGTTTACCTGGAGCCGGGGGCCGATGTCGAGCAGACCATGGAGCGTCTGCAGAGCCGGGTGTCCGATCTGCAAGGCGTGAGAATCCGCTCCAACCGGGACCTCCGGGAGGCCTCCCTGGCCATCTTCGATCGCACCTTCACCATCACCGAGGTCCTGCGGCTGCTTGCCGTGGCCGTCGCCTTCAGCGGGGTGTTCAGCGCCCTGATGGCCCTGCAACTGGAGAAGGCGCGGGAGTTCGCCATCCTGCGGGCTACCGGCATGACACCGGGTGAGTTATGGCGTCTGGTCACCCTCCAGAACGGTGTCATGGGGCTGATTGCCGGGCTTCTGGCCCTGCCCCCGGGTCTGCTGCTCGCCGCCATCCTGATCGAGGTCATCAATCGGCGCGCCTTCGGCTGGACGCTCTGGCTACAAATCCCCGCCGAGGCGCTGATCGAGGGAGTACTGCTCGCCGTAGCCGCGGCCCTGCTCGCCGGGCTCTACCCCGCCCACCGCCTGGCCTCCTCGCCGCCGGCCGCGGCTCTGCGGGAGGAGTAGCCAGATGAAAAACGGTCCAACTAAGGGGATAACAGATCAATGCACCGCTGAGACGCAGAGGGCGCGGAGGAACAACAGGAAAACATGAAAGCTTTTCAATCATTCAGTTCTCTGCGTTCCTCTGCGTCTCCGCGGTGCAAAAAAGTCCGTTTCCTAATCACTCTCCTGATGGCGCTCCTGCTAGGCGGATGTGGCCCGGCGCCCGACCAACCGACGGTCGGGGGCAATCTCCCCCTGTCGGAGGCATTGGGGGGCGATACCGAAGGCTACGCCCGCGCCACCGAGCCGCGCGAGTTCGAGTTTCCGGCGGACCATGGACCGCACCCCGAGTTTCGGACCGAGTGGTGGTATTTCACCGGCAACCTCGCGGATCGCCGCGGAGAGCGTTACGGCTTCCAGCTGACCCTGTTCCGGAACGCCCTCGCCCCGGAGCCACTGGAGGGTCCCTCCCGCTGGCGGACGCGGCAGGTCTATATGGCCCACCTCGCCCTGACCGATGTGGCGGGCGGACGTTTCGTGGCCAGGGAGCGATTCGCCCGCGCCAGTCTGGGACTGGCCGGTGCCCGTGCCGCCCCCTTCCGGGTATGGATCGAGGATTGGGAAGTCTCCGGCGGCGAGGGCCGCCACCCCTTTCCCATGACCCTGCAGGCAGGCGATAACGAGGACGGCATTGAGCTAACCCTCACAATGGAGAAAGCGCCCATCCTGCAGGGCGAGGCGGGCCTGTCGCAGAAGAGCGAGGCACCCGGGAATGCCTCCTACTACTACTCCTACAGCCGCCTCTCCGCTAGCGGCCGTATTACCATCGACGGCGCCGACCGAGAGGTCGACGGCAATGCCTGGATGGACCGGGAGTGGAGCACCAGCGCCCTGGGGCCGGAGCAGAGCGGTTGGGACTGGTTCGCCCTGCAACTCGGTAACGGCGTCGACCTGATGCTGTATCGGCTGCGCCTCCGGGACGGCTCCACCGATCCCGCCAGTGCCGGCAGTCTCGTGTCCCCGGAAGGCGAGCGCACGGCGCTCCGGGAAGAGGACTTCGAAGTCACAGTGACCCGTCACTGGGAAAGCCCCCGGGGCGGCCGTTACCCTGCTGGCTGGCGGCTGCAGCTTCCGCAACAGCAGCTCTGGCTCCGGGTGGAGCCCCTGCTGGCCGACCAGGAACTCGATCTGTCGATCCGTTACTGGGAGGGGGCGGTGCGGGTCAGCGGCGAACACCGCGGCCAACCGGTCTCGGGGTATGGTTACGTGGAGCTGACCGGCTATGCGGAGGCGCCGTAATCCGGGTGAATTAGCGACGGTAGCCTTATCCGGAAAACCGAGTCGATCAATGCACCCTCTACCGGTCGAGTTTAGAACCGGTGTTGTCGGGCGGAAACCCGACCTCCGGCACAAACCTGAGGTCGGGCTTTAGCCTGACATTTGAAATACCCCATTTGCCGCCGGCACCGTTCATAAAAGCTCGGAACTGCGCAACACCACACCAGCTGCGACTATGTGGCTTAGATACGGATCAGGCCACCGCTGCTTCGCTTCCGAAGGCCATGCGCCCGTCGACAACATCGATGACGATGGTGTCCCCCGGGCCGAAATGCCCCGAAAGGATCTCCTGCGCCAGCGGGTTCTCCACCTGCTGCTGGATGGCCCGCTTCAGTGGACGTGCCCCATACACCGGATCGAAACCCGCCTCTGCCAACCGGTCGAGCGCGGCCGGCGTAAGCCTCATGCCCATGTCGCGGTCCGCCAAACGCTGGCGCAGGTAGTTGATCTGGATATCGGCGATGGCGCGTATCTGCTCCCTGGCGAGGGGATGGAAGACCACCACTTCATCGACACGGTTGATGAATTCGGGCCGGAAGTGCTGCCCGACCACCTCCATCACCGCCGACTTCATCTGGTCGTAGTGTTCCTCTCCAGCCATTTCCTGGATCAACTGGGAGCCAAGGTTCGAGGTCATCACCACCACCGTGTTGCGGAAATCGACAGTGCGACCATGACCGTCAGTCAGGCGACCGTCTTCCAGCACCTGAAGCAGGATATTGAAGACGTCGGGATGCGCCTTCTCGATCTCGTCCATCAGGATCACCGAGTAGGGTTTACGACGGACATGCTCGGTCAGGTAGCCGCCCTCCTCGTAACCCACGTAACCCGGCGGGGCGCCAATGAGCCGTGCCACCGAGTGCCGCTCCATGAATTCCGACATGTCGATGCGGACCATGGCGTCCTCGGTATCGAACAGGAACCCGGCCAGGGCCTTGCAAAGTTCGGTCTTGCCGACACCGGTCGGCCCCAGGAACAGGAACGAGCCATTGGGTCGGTTGGGATCGGAGAGGCCGGCCCGGGAGCGACGGATGGCATTGGCAACGGCGGTGATCGCCTCGTCCTGCCCAATCACGCGGGTATGGAGCATCTCCTCCATCTTCAGCAGCTTTTCCCGCTCACCCTCCAGCATCCGGGTCATGGGAATACCGGTCCACTTAGAGACCACCTCGGCGATCTCCTCCTCGGTGACCTTGTTGCGCAGCAACTTGGTCTCCTGCACTTCAGCCGCCTGGGCTGTCTCCAGGGACTTCTCCAGGTCCGGGATGCGCCCGTACTGCAATTCCGACATGCGCGCCAGGTCGCCGGCACGGCGAGCCGTTTCCAACTCGATGCGAGCCCGCTCCAGCTCCTCCTTGAGGTGCTGGGCCCCCTGCAGCGCCGCCTTTTCCGATTTCCATATCTCGTCCAGGTCGCCATACTCCTTTTCGAGTCGGGCGATCTCGTCCTCGATATGCTGCAGACGCTTCTTCGATGCTTCGTCGGACTCCTGAACCAGAGCCTCGCGCTCGATCTTGAACTGAATCAGTTTGCGTTCGAGCCGATCCATCTCCTCGGGCTTGGAGTCTATCTCCATGCGAATGCGCGAGGCGGACTCATCGATAAGGTCAATGGCCTTGTCCGGGAGTTGCCGGTCGCTGATGTACCGGTGAGAAAGCGTCGCGGCGGACACGATCGCCGGATCGGTGATCTCCACCCCGTGATGGACCTCGTACTTCTCTTTCAGCCCGCGCAGGATGGCGATGGTGTCCTCGACGTTGGGCTCGTCAACCAGCACCTTCTGAAAGCGCCGCTCCAGCGCGGCATCCTTTTCAATGTGCTGCCGGTATTCATCCAGCGTGGTGGCGCCGACGCAGTGGAGTTCGCCACGGGCCAGGGCCGGTTTAAGCATGTTTCCGGCATCCACGGAGCCTTCAGCCTTTCCGGCCCCGACCATGGTGTGGATCTCATCGATGAACAGGATGATGTTGCCCTCCTGCTTGGAGATATCATTCAAAACCGCCTTCAGACGCTCCTCGAACTCTCCACGATACTTGGCGCCGGCAATGAGAGCGGCCATGTCCAGAGAGAGCAGGCGCTTGCCTTTCAACCCTTCCGGCACCTCGCCGTTGACGATGCGCTGGGCAAGTCCCTCGACGATGGCGGTCTTGCCGACACCCGGTTCACCAATCAGCACCGGATTGTTCTTGGTGCGCCGCTGCAGCACCTGAGTCACGCGGCGGATCTCGTCGTCGCGGCCGATTACGGGGTCGAGCTTGCCCTGCTCGGCCCTCTCGGTGACGTCGACGGTATACTTCTCCAGGGCCTGGCGCTGCTCCTCGGCATTCGGGTCATCGACGTTCTGTCCACCGCGCAGCTTGTCGATAGCCTGCTCCAGAGCACCTTTACTGGCGCCTTCCTTGCGGAGCAACTGGCCGAGCTGGCCCCGGTCTTCGACGGCAGCGAGCACAAACAGCTCGCTGGAAATGTATCCATCCTTGCGCTGCTGGGCCAACTTGTCGGTCTGATTCAGCAGTCGCGCAGTATCGTTGGAGATGTGTACATCGCCGCCGATTCCCTCAACCTGCGGTAGCCGCTCCAGGGCCTCGCCCAGCCTGGAACGCAGAGTGTTGACGTTGACTCCTGCCTCACTGAGCAGGTGGCGCGTGGTACCGCCCTCCTGGTTCATCAGGGCATTCAGCACGTGCACCGGCTCGATGTATTGATGGTCCCGTCCCACCGCAATGCTCTGGGCGTCTGCCAGTGCGGTCTGGAACTTGGTGGTCAGCTTGTCCATTCGCATCGGACAAATACTCCTCTGCATGTAAAGTGGTTTGCAATTACCCGATAAATGGGGCAGGAAAGGAGGAAAATCAATGCAGGTTCGAGAATAGGGCTTCCCGCGGGCGCCATCCTGCAGCGGACAGGGCCCGCCGTTAACAGTGTGTGTAGACTCAGACCATTATGGGACTGACCGAACCTGACTCCGGGGCCATCCCGATAGATTCGTACACGGCATCGAGGCAGGTCGAGGCATCGTCGAAACAGGTGATCGGAGGGTGCGCGAAAACCCGGACACGGCTGCGACGCAACAGCCCGGACACGATGCGTCCCTCTCCCGCTATGCCCTCGATATGCAGTGGATAGATGGGGCACCCGGCCAGTTGTGCCAGCTTCCATACGCCCCGTTTCAGAGGCGGACGCTTATCGCCGGTATGAATGCCGCCCTCGGGGAACAGCGCCACCACTTCTCCCGCCTGCAGTGCCTTGACAGCCTCCCGGAAGGCCGTCTCCGGTCGGCCGCTCCGATCCACGGGGATGCAACCGCCGGCTTTGAATAGCGCCTTCAGGCCTGGGCGCTCGTACTCCTCCTTGGCTATCAGAAACCGCAGCGGACGCGGACTGGCTGCGATCATGATCAGCGGGTCCAGTCCGGAAATGTGATTGGCCACCACCAGAGCCGGCCCCTCCACAGGCAGCGGCACCGGATCGGCCTGCATTCGGTGATAACCACGACAGAACGCGCTGTTAAGCCGGTCGACCGCGTTCAGCCAACGGGCACCCCAGTCGGGTCGGATTACCTGTGACGGTTCATGGGGCATGCTCGACCTCAAGAATTGCTCTTTTTCGATTTCTGGTAGCTCTTGCGTCGGAACAGATCATTGCGACGGCTGACCAGACGATCCAGGAAAAGCAGACCGTCCAGGTGATCGACCTCATGCTGGACCGCCTTCGCCTCGAAGCCTTCGAAGAGATACTCCTGCGATTCACCATCGGGGCCCAGCGCACTGACACTGATCCGTTCGGCACGAATCACGTTGCCGGTGTAATCAGGCACCGACATGCAGCCTTCGCGGCCCACCTCCATACCTTCCCACTCGGTGATCTCCGGGTTGATCAGGAACAGACGGCCATGATTGGAGACCGGTTTGCGCGCCTTGGAACAGTCCACGATGGCGATACGCTGCAGCCGGTCCACCTGGGGAGCGGCGATGCCGACGCCACCGGGGCCCGCCTCCATGGTCTCTTCCAGAACGGCGAGAAAGGCATGCAGTTCCTCGTCGAAGCGATCGACCGGTTCGGCGATGCGCTTCAGGCGTTCATCGGGATAGGTAAGAATGTCCAGGATGGCCACTGTTCCCTCACCCGATCATGGTCTGAACGGGGGTCAGGCGCGCCTCGACGCCGCTTTCAGTCACGATATCCAGTGCCGATTGCAGTGCCTCGATGCCCTCGGCGGCGTGGCCCTCGATGGTCATGACGTAAATCGGCTCGGCCTCGCTGCCCGCCACATCCGATTCGAAGTCGAGGATATGCAGGCCCGCCTCCGCCAGGGCGCCGGTCACCCGGGCCACGATACCGGCCTCGTCGGCGCCATAGACGGTGATGCGCACGTCCGGCTCCAGATGCTGATGGAGGTGGCCTTCGATACGATCGACGTGGTGATGCAGGTCCATCGACTCCGCCACCGGGGCAACCAGCTCATCCAGCTGACGGGTGCGGCCTTGGAACTCGACCATCAACATGATGGTGAAGTTGCCGCCCAGCCGCATCATCGAGGCCTCCCCCAGGTTGCAGCCCCCCTCGAACAGCGCCGAGGTGAGGTGGGCGACGATTCCCGGCCGGTCCTTCCCGACCAGCGTCAGCATGTACCAGTGTTTCATCTCAATTCCTCACCATCGATTCAGCCGACGATTGTATGGGTTCACCACAAGCAATACGAAAAGCCAACAGCCCCGGGAGCCTGTCCGAGAATAGCAATGGGCTCCAAAATGTAGGTTGGTGCTGAGGAACGAAGCCCAACAAAATCAGCGTTGGGGTTCGCATAACTCACCCCAACCTACGAAAAAAACGGTGTTCTCGGACAGGCTCCTAGTGGGCCACACCGTGGGCCCAGTAAATCACCACCACCCCAAGGCCGATCGCCACGACCTGCTCCACGATGGCCCGGGCCTCGAACCGGGCGTGCAATCCCGGGATCAGGTCGGCCACGGCGATGTAGATAAAGCTGGCGGCCGCCACCACCAAGACGTAGGGCAGCAGACCCTCTGTCGCTCCCAGAGCAAAATAGGCCAGAACAGCGCCCACCAGGGTCGCGCTCCCGGAGAGGATATTCAGAAGCAGTGCCCGCAGGCGGCTGCGTCCACCGCCCAGGAGCACCGCAAAGTCCCCGAGTTCCTGCGGGACCTCGTGCGCGGCCACCGCCAGACTGGTGGCGATGCCCAAACCGATATCGGTCAGGAACGCCGCCGCTATCAACACCCCATCGACGAAATTGTGCAGGGCGTCGCCAAAGAGCACGAGAATACCGGGAGACATCCCTATCTGGCCAGCCCCGGTACTGTGGACACCGCGTAGATCGCGGGTGTCGACATGGGAGTGCCGCCACAGTACGAATTTCTCCAGCAGGAAGAAACCGAGCAGGCCCAACAGGGTGGCCAGCATCAAGCCATGGGGCTCGACACCGCCGTGGAGAATGGCATCGGGTAGCAGCGCTAGAAAGGCTGCGCCGAGCAGGGCACCGACGGCAAAACTGATCAGGTGCGGCATCACCCGTTCGCGCCATCCGGCGGGCAGGACCAGGAATAGCCCCGCAGCCAACACACTGAAGACACTTCCGACCAGGGAGAAGAGCAGTATCCAGGCCAGAAGAGGCATGGTGATCAGTCTTCCATCCAAATCAGGGTGGCCATGCGGCCCGTGACCCCGTCCCTTCGATAGGAGTAAAAGCGTTCGGCATCCGTGTAAGTACAGTAGCCACCCCCATAGACACCGCCGATGCCGGCGCGCCTCAATCGCCGGCGTGCCAGTCCATACAGGTCCGCACACCAACGCCCCGAAGGCGACGGCCGAAAGGCCTCGCCTGCACCCGGGTCCGATGCCAGGAACGCTTCCCGCACCTCGGTGCCGACTTCAAACGCGGCCGGCCCGATGGCGGGCCCCAGCCACGCCAAAACCGTTTCGGAGGCCATATTGAAAGCATCGAGCGTGGACTCGAGGATCCCGGCCTGCAACCCCCGCCAACCAGCGTGAGCGGCCGCAATGCGGGTGCCGGCACGATCGCAGAACAGCACCGGCAGACAGTCGGCCGTCAGCACGGCGCATACGCTCTCCGCTCTGTCCGCGCAAATCGCATCCGCCTCGACACCCGCCCCTTTCCTCGCGGAAACGACCCGCGTGCCGTGCACCTGGCGGAGCCAGATCGGCTCGTTCGGCAGATGCAAAACCCGACCGAGTCGCCGTCGGTTTTCGGCCACGGCCCGGGGCTCATCGCCCACGTGGTCACCAAGATTGAGCGAGTCGTACGGCGGGGCACTCACGCCCCCGATTCGGGTGGAGGCGGCAGCCCTGACGTTGGACGGCGCCGGCCAGCCCGGCCGCAGGACCGTAAGCTCTCCGGTGCTTTCCAGGTAATCCGTCACGCGCTCCCCTCTTGCTCCGCATCGTTTCTGAGCGCCTCCAGCAACCTGCACATATCCTCCGGAAGTTCCGCTTCCCACTCCATAGCCAAGCCGCTGCCGGGGTGTTCCAGTCCCAGCCTACCGGCGTGAAGTGCTTGCCGATGAAAACCGCGGAGTACCTGGCGCAGGGCTTCCGAACAGCCTTTGGGCAGCTTGAGACGACCCCCGTAGACCGGATCTCCAACCAATGGGTAGCGGATATGCGCCATGTGTACCCTGATCTGATGGGTGCGGCCGGTCTCCAGGCGGACCTTGATATGAGTGTGGCCCCGAAACCGCTCGACCACCCGGTAATGGGTCACTGCCGGCTTGCCGCTGGGTGTCACGGCCATTCGCTTGCGATCGACGGCGTGCCGGCCGATGGGCGCCTCGACCGTGCCGCCGCCGGTCATGACACCAGAGACAACGGCACGGTATTCGCGTGTCATGCTGCGGGCCTGCAACTGGGCAACCAGGGCCGTTTGGGCCTGCAGCGTGCGGGCCACGACCAGCAGTCCGCTGGTCTCCTTGTCGAGGCGGTGCACGATCCCCGCCCGCGGCACCGACGCCAGTTCCGGGGCGTGGTGCAGCAGGGCGTTGAGCATTGTCCCGGCGCGGTTACCGGCCGCCGGATGGACGACCAGGCCGGCCGGCTTGTTGAGCACGATGAGCTGTTCATCCTCGTAGCGGATATCGAGCGGAATCGCTTCCGCCTCCCAGCGCTGCTCAGGCTCCACGACCGGCTCGAGTTCGATCTGCTCGATACCCTGCAACTTGTCCTTGGGACGCATCGATTTCCCGTCCACCCGCACGCGCCCCTCTTTAACCCATTGCTGAAGACGCGAACGGGAATACTCCGGAAAAAGATCGGCAAGGACCTGGTCGAGTCGGCGACCGGCCGATTCCGCAGGAACCGCCACCCGTCTCGGTGGCTCATCTTGTTTCATTCGTTCATGACCCACGGTTATACTTATTAACTTGGACATCCATAAAAATGAGTCGAGATGCGCATTTTCACGCTTTTACCCCTCCTCGTCCTGCTTCTGACCGCGGGCTGTGCCGGCCTTCAGGAGGCCGATGAGACCGCCGACTGGAGTGCCGGCGAGATTTACGAAAAGGCCAAAGCCGCCCTGGACAACGGCAACTACGAACAGGCGCTGAACCTCTATAGCAAGCTCGAGGCCCGCTATCCCTACGGGCGCTTCGCCCAGCAGGCGCAACTGGAAACCATCTACGCCCATTACGAAGCCAATGAACCCGAAGCGGCCATCGCAGCGGCGGACCGCTTCATCAAACTCCACCCCCGCCATCCGAACGTGGATTATGCCTATTACATGCGCGGGCTGGCCAGTTTCGATGTCGGCGGTGGCTTCATGGAGCGATTCTTTCCCAGTGATCCGGCCGAAAGGGACCCTGCACGGGCTCGCGAGGCATTTCGGCACTTCCGGGAGCTGACCACGAAGTTCCCCGAGAGCCGCTATGCAGAGGACGCCATCAAGCGCATGACCTATCTGCGCAACAACCTGGCCCGCCATGAAATCCAGGTGGCCCAATACTACATGAGGCGGGATGCCTATCTGGCCGCCGTTGAACGGGCGCGCTATGTACTGGAAAGCTACGAGTCCACGCCCGCCGTTCCGGACGCGCTGGGGATCATGGTCACCGCCTACCGCGCGATGAAGATGCCGGAACTGGCCGGGGACACCTTGCGGGTACTGCGGCAGAACTACCCGGACCACAAGGTCACCAAGCGGCTGGAAAAGGAAAACTGAGGAGGATCGTATGTGGGATTTCTTCGAAACCGTGCGCCATCGCCACTCGGTACGTCGCTTCCGCAGCGATATGCCGGTCGAACGGGAGAAGCTGCACGCCGTCCTCGAGATGGCCAGCGCCGCTCCGTCGGCGGGAGACCTTCAGGCCTACCGCATCGTGATCGTTTCCAGTGATGAGGGACGGAAAACCCTGAGCCAGGTCGCCGGTAATCAGACGTTTCTCGCCGAGACATCGGCCTGCCTGGTTTTCTGTGCCGACCCGCTGCGTTCAGCGACCCGATATGGCGATCGGGGACGGGATTTGTACGCCGTGCAGGACGCCACCATCGCCGCCACCTACGCACAACTCGCCACCGTGGCCGCAGGCCTCGGCTCCACCTGGGTGGGATCTTTCGATGAAAAGGCGCTGGTGGAGGGCCTGAAGCTCGAGGCCAGCCTCCGCCCCGTGGCCATTCTGGCGATCGGCTATCCGGCGGAATGGCCGGAGGCGACCCCGCGACGCCATCTCGACGAGATGGTGGATTATCGCTGAAACCCGGTTCGCGCCGGGGCGGCCCTCCTACCGGTACGGCGGAGG
>NZ_JAENYR010000088.1 GCF_016841685.1 Thiohalomonas denitrificans | reverse complement strand
CGGGGCCGCGTGCGGCGGGTACGGCTCGCAATGACGGCTAAAGGTTCGTCACTGAATTCGGGTCTGCGCAGCAAGGGATACGGCTCGCAATGACGGCTAAATACCCATCATGATTCGGGTCTGCGAAGCAGGCGGTGCGGTTCGCAATGACGGCTAAGAGTTCGTCATCGATTCGGCCCAGCGCAGCTGGGGGCACGGCTCGCAATGACGGCTAAACGTTCCTCGGTGACCGACGAACAGTGATCGGGCTACGGATCAGCTGTCCCTGGCCTCGGCACAGCTAATGCAAAGAGCTGCTGTCGGGTCGAATTCCAGGCGGCGTTCGTTAATCGGCTCGTCGCAATCAATGCAGTAGCCGTAGCTCCCGTCGTCACAGCGTCGAAGCGCCCCCTCGATTCGACGTAAGGTCGATTCGACCCGTTGGCTGGTGTTTTGGGCCATCGCTTGCTGCTGAAGCGCGTCCATCCTGGAAAGCCGGCCGACGCTGGATTGGTCCAACTGGACGGTTGCCGTGGAGGCATCGCGGGTCGCCTGCAGCGAGAGGAGTTTCTCGCGCTCCTGTAGAAGCCGAGAGCGGAAATCTTCAATATCGGGCATTTTCTGGTGCTCTTCCGTTGTGGCGGATCGATGCGGGCCAGTCGAATATCAGGTTTCGTTCGGGACATTGGCCGCTCGAAAAAGTCCACACCCCGCTGATTCGGTGGGCTCTTGACTGCGGATAGCCCTTAATCCAGACGTTCGAGAAAGGCCGTCTGCGTCGGATGGCCGAACTCGGGATCGTAATCGCCAAAACCATCGGTAGTCACCCGGTAACCGTTACGGCACGCAACACCCGCAATCCAGCTGCGGAACTTGGCACGGTCCCATTCGAATTTATGGTCTTGCTCGCGAAGCTCGCCCGGCGCCAAGCCAAAGAGCGGGTTATATTCGCGGTTGGGCGTCGTCATCAAAACCACGCCCGGTCGCATTTGGCCAAACACAGCCCGTTCAACACTGGAGAGGGCCCCCGGTTTCACATGCTCTATGGTTTCAACCATTGCAGCGGCGTCAAAACCGGTCAGTGATCTCTGTGGATCGGCATAAGAACCGCGGATCAGACGCAGACGGGGTGATCTGCCTTCAAGATAGCCGGAGAGCATGTTCCTGGCCTGGAGCAAAGAGCGGCCGGAGGCTTCCACCCCAACAATATCCTCAAACTGTTCATCGCGAACCAGACGATAGAGCAGGGCACCCGAGCCGCATCCCAGATCCAGTATCCGCGATGCTCCGGTGGCCTTGATTCGATGGAAGGCGTGATCCAGACGGGCCTCATGTAAAGAGGTCATCCGGGGCATCATCGCTTGTGACCACGCCCCGTCAAAGTGCATCAGCAACACCGGGCTCCGAAGGAGATAGGGACGCCCAGCTTATACTGGATCCAGCCTGTTGTGAATCCGGTCGGGCAAGGGAGAAGATGCCCCGCCCAGAGGGCCTGTCGAGCACTTTGAACGCCGCTATCCGGAGCAGCCGTTGCTGCGACGAACCCGGTTCACTGATGCACGCAGACGGAAGGCTCGGCCGAAGCGCTATCGGCCGAGCCGCGCACATTCAGTGTGGCTGTGGTCTGCCTGGGCCCTTCTCCCCCTCGTGCTCGCGGGACTGCTCCTTGGCACGCTGCTCGCCCTCCTTGATGGAGGAGGTTGCAGCCTGACCGGCCTTTCGAATCTTCTCTTCTGCCTGCTGTGCGGCGCTGACGGTGCCGGCCCCAGCGGTCTCGCTTGCTTTCTCGCTGAGTCGTTCCCCGGTCTCCCGCGCTTTGGGCGGCGCATTTACACGCGGCAATGCCGCCCCAAACAGGGCCCCGAGAGTCACACCGATGGCGCCCACCAAAAGCGGCTGCTCCTGGAACATCCGTCCGGTCTGATGGCGTAAGTCGCTGCCGGTCCGCGAGGCCCGGGTCGCCCACAGACGCCCCTGCTCCCGCCACGCCTCTGCGCTCTCCCGAACCTGACCGGCTCTTTCAGCCATCCGCTGTCGGGTCGCTTCGATCCGGGCTTTTGCCTCCTCCCGGGTCTCGCCCGCCTTGACGGACACCGATTCGCCGGTATCGAGAGGTCGCTGCCGGTTTCTCGATCCCACCATCAGCCAGGCAATGCCGATTCCCGTCAGGGCGACCGGCAGCGGATTGCCGCGGATATCCTCTGCCATGTTCGTGGCAAACTCTTTCGGACCCGACTGCATATATTCGCTGGCCCAGTGCAGGATGGATTCCGGCGTAAAGCGCCCGGTCAGCTCCTCGATAGTCGCGGTCATTTCCTGACGGGTATCCTCGAGGTCGCGTTCGATCTCCTCCGGCGTCATCGGCCGGCCCGCCTGACCGTTACCGCCCGGGTGCCGTTCGTGTGCTGTCCTTTCGCTCATGGTTCTTACCCCTTGAGTACCTGACGATCCCGTTTGAACGAGCCGATGGTGCGGCTGGGTTTCAGTCCCTCGGCCGAAATTTTCTTCCGACCGCTTTGCAGGATTCCCAGCCCGACCAGTGCGACCACCACACCGACAATCAAAGGCGCCACCCAGGGTTGGGTGGTCCAGGGAGCAATGAGCTCCGCCAGCACGACAATAGCGGCATAGAGCAGCGCAAGCAGGCCGCTGAAGGCGACGAAAGCACCAGTGAGAATGGACACGGCACCACTCGCGGTTTGATCGACCTTTTCACTCATTTCCGCTTTTGCCAGCTGAACCTCGTCCCGCACCAGCGTGGAGGTTTCACGGGAGAGATCGGCGATCAACGACGCCAGCGATTTTTCCGAATTGGCCATGATCACTTCCTCCTTAAACTAGTGCGGGGCTCCGGGTTTACGGCTTTCCAGCTCGCCGTACTCGGCTTCGGCCCGTGGGTAGATTTCGCCGGCTTCGGTCTGGACCTCGCCCGGCGGCGATGCGGTCGCTTCCGCAGACCGCTCGGCGGCAGACGGACGCGATAATTTGAGCATCTGCGACAGCGCAATCCCGGCAAGAACGGCACCACCCATGAAGACCGCCGGACGTGTCCGTGCGAAGTCTGTTGTCCGGTCGATGAGTTCCTGGCTATCACCCGACGTCAGGTTGTGCGAAAACCGCTCCAGTCCATCACCAGCCCAGTGGGCATACTGGCTGGACGATGTGTCACCCTCCTTTTCCAGGTGCGAGGCGGCCGAATGCATGGCCGATGCCCAATGCTCCGCATAGCGGGCGAAAACCCGCCGCTGTTCATCCACGATGCCGAAGCCGCTCCGGCGGGCCTGATCGAGTACCGCTCTGGATTGCTCACGTGCGACCTCGGCAACGTCCTCGGCCGCTGCCCGGGGCGATTCACCGGCCGTTTTTCCTTCATGAGTCTTTTCCATCTCTGCCTCCTTGCCCTTGGGCGTTGCTCCCCGAAGCGTTGTTCAAAAAGAGGCAAAGGGAAATCGGTGAAAATACTCACCTGCCGGTGATCCTGCATCGACCTTTCTGCTATGGATTGCGTATGCCATCTGGCGATCCGGTATCTGAAGCGGTTCACCCGCTCAGGGGGTTCCTTGGGTTTGTTGAAGGTGTTACGACGGGCTCTGCACGTACTCTCCATGCCAGTGAGGGGACAGGCTCGACGGCGCGGGCTGGTTATTCAACCCTATCGCGGCTATGGCACACGTCAGGAAATCTGCCTGATGGGTCGGGTATACCGACAGGCCGGCCCGTGGCTCGGGCGCGAGGGAAGCGTACTGGGTGATGCGGGGGATATCGTTCGGCGGGTGATGCGGCGCGGCCAGACCGACGCCATCGTATGGGTGGGTTGCGGTGGCACCGAGCAGTGGGTGAGTACCGATGCGGATGGCTACTTCCGTATCCATCTGCGACCCCGACAGGCGCCTTCCACCCATCAACACTGGCACCGTGTCGCACTCAAGCTGGTACAGCCCTTCGAGCCGGAGAGCGAAACCGAAGGTCAGGTGTATATTCCCCCCGATTCAGCGCGTCACGTGATCATCAGTGACATCGACGATACGGTGGTCTTTACCGGCGTCGCCAACAAGATAGGCATGCTGTGGCGGCTCTTTGTGCAGGGGCCGAGGAGCCGTACCGCTTTTCCGGGCGTAAGCGCCCTCTATCGAGGCCTGCACGAAGGGCCGGGTGGCGGGGAGCACAACCCGATTCTTTATGTCTCGCGCGGCCCTTGGGGGCTATATGAGCTGCTTGAGGAGTTCTTTCAGCTGCACAACATTCCGGTTGGTCCGATCATGTTCCTGCGTGAATGGGGGCTCTCTCCCCTGCGTCCGTTTCCGCGCCGGGATGAAGGTCATAAGCTCGAACTGATCAGAACCATGCTGACGCTCTATACGAATATGCCTTTCGTTCTGGTGGGAGACAGCGGCCAGGAGGACCCGGAGGTGTATGCCCGAATCGTACAGGAGTATCCGGGGCGGGTGAGTGCCGTTTATATACGAGATGTCAGCCTCGGCCCGAAACGGATCGGGGCCATCGAGCAACTGGCCGAGCAGATTGCGAGCGCCGGGAGCACACTGGTACTGGCGGCCGACAGCTTCGCCATGGCGAGGCACGCAGAAGGGCACGGCCTGCTTGCACCCCAAGCACTTTCCCGCATCCTCGAAGAGGAGGAGCAACAAGAGCAGAGCGCTGAGCCGCATCCGCAGCGGCGGATAACCGTGACCGAATATGATCCGGTGAGCACTCGCGAAGCAGCGCAAAGGGAGCTCCAGGAGCGGCGGAACCGAGGTGAAATTCCCGACGTAGTGGTGGACGATAAGAGTCGGACGAAATAACCGGACGTTGAAGTCGCTGCCCCGGCACTCCACCGGAAACCTCGAAGCTGTTCCCCTACACCGTTTCGGTTGTTCAGCTTCATTTCATGGCCCAACCATAAACTGGTTACGAATCACAGAGGAGTGCACCGATGAAATTCTTACCACTGATGTTTGTTACCGCCACTGCCCTGTTGGGGGCGCAGGGATTCGCATGGGCTGGCGACGATGGGATACGGGCCGACATCGTTGGCAATGCAAACCAGACGGTCCCCGCTGTCTTCGTTCGAGTCCTACGACTGCTTGCCCTCGGGCCGGACGGCGAGCAGCGATCCCTGTACGAGGATCCGGAGGGTCGGGTGGTGCCGTTGATGAAGATGGACAAACTCGGCGAGTCGCTGGACACCGAACAACTGCCAACCGGTGCCTATTACCATCTCGAGGCGGGGTTAGCCAATGAACTTATGGTGGCAACTGCCGACGGCCGGTTGGTGACCATGCCCTACACCCGGGATGGCTCCAATCCGAAACTTGCGCTGACGGGTGCGGTACTGGTTGGCAAAGATGGAGCCCATACGCCGGGGCTTGTTCCACAGTTTGTGATTGAGAGCCAGCACACTTTCGGCCGCCCCCGCAACCGGGACCATGATGAAGACCGCGAGCACGACGACGACTAAACCGCAGCTACGGCTCGGGCTCCGGGACGAATCGGAA
Organism: Thiohalomonas denitrificans; assembly: GCF_016841685.1. Taxonomy (GTDB): domain Bacteria; phylum Pseudomonadota; class Gammaproteobacteria; order Thiohalomonadales; family Thiohalomonadaceae; genus Thiohalomonas; species Thiohalomonas denitrificans_A. The sequence continues at coordinate 8,718 of NZ_JAENYR010000088.1, read as the reverse complement.
GTGCTCTCAATGGTAACCCGTATGTTGGGTTACCTTGCCGCGAAATACGCGATAGACGTGAACCGTATAGCCCAGCACCAGCGGCAACAGCAGGAGCACGCCGACCAGAATGAAGGCCAGGCTTTCCGGTGGCGAGGCGGCATCCCAGATGGTGTAGTGACGGGGGACCACGTACGGCCAGAGACTGACGCCAAGACCTGCATAGGCGAGCAGGAACAGTGCAATGGCGAAGGGGAATGGCCCCCGCTCCCGGCGAACCGAGAGCAGGTGCCATGCTCGCCAGACGCACCAGGCGGTCACCAGGGGGATCGGCGAGAGATAGAGCAGATTCGGCAGCGTGAACCAGCGGGCGGCGATCTCCGGTTGCACCAGGGGTGTCCAGATACTGACCAGTACGATGAAGAAAGTCATGCCGACCAGTAAAACCCGGCCGGCCCGAAAACACCACTCCTGCAACGGCCCTTCGGTTTTTAGGATCAGCCAGGTTGCCCCCAGAAGGGCATAACCGTTCACCAGGGCCAGGCCCGTCATCAGACTGAACGGTGTCAGCCAGCCAAAAGTCCCGCCAATATAGCGCCCCTCTTCCACGTCGAAGCCTTCGACGAAGCCGCCCAGGACAAGTCCCTGGGCGAAGGCTGCAACGGCAGAGGCGAAAAAGAAGGCGTAGTTCCAGAGATGGCGTTTCTCGGCCCTGGGACGAAACTCGAACGCCACGCCGCGAAACACCAGCGCCGCCAACAGCACCATGACTCCGGCGTAGAGTGCTGGCAGCACCACCGAATAGGCCAACGGAAAGGCGGAAAACAGGGTGACGCCGCCCAATACCAACCAGGTCTCGTTGCCATCCCACACCGGCGAGATCGTGGCGATCATCACGTCGCGATCCGCATCGTCCGGGACAAAGGGAAAAAGGATGCCGACTCCCAGATCAAAGCCGTCGAGGATGACATACATGCCGATGGCAAGTAGCAGGATACCCGCGGCGACAATGACCCAATCCATGCGTTATCCCTCCTTCGGCGCTGACGGAAACCAGGCAGTACGGGGGGCCCCGGGGATACCTTCGGAGGGAACCCGCTCATCGGGTCCGCGCTGCACCAGGCGGTAGAGGAAAAACAGAAAGGCGCCCAACAGCAGGTGGTAGACCACCAGGAACATCACCACCGAACCCGCTACCGAAGAGAGCGGTATCGGAGTGGCCGAGTCGATGGTTCGTAACAGGCCCTGGACCACCCAGGGCTGACGGCCAATTTCGGTGACGAACCAGCCGGCGATCACCGCCACGAAGCCGAGGGGACTCGCAGCGACCAGCAGTTGAAGAAACCAGCGGCTGTCGTAGAGGCGACGACGAACCCGCAGGAACGTGCCGATCAGCGCAAGGGCCAGCAGCAAAAAGCCGGCATAGAGCATCACTCGAAAGGACCAGAAGACAGCACCCACAGGGGGCCGTTCATCGGGGTTTACGCTACTGAGTCCTTGCACTACGGCGCCCGGGTCGTGCTTCAGGATAAAGCTGCTTGCGCCCGGTATTTCCAGGGCATACCGGTTCTCCTCACGCTCGGAGTCCGGGATCCCGAAGACCACAAAAGGGGCATGACCACGGGTCTCCCATAGCCCTTCCATGGCAGCGATCTTGACGGGTTGATGTTCCAGCGTATTCAAGCCGTGCAAGTCCCCCAACAGCACCTGTCCGGGTGCCACAATCAAGGCGGTCCACATGGCCATCGAGAGCGTGCGCCGCGACAGGTCGATGTGCCGGCCACGGAGCAGGTACCACGCGGCGACACCTGCCACCACGAATGCCACGGTCAACAGCGAGGCATTCAACATGTGTGCGAGACGATAGGGAAACGACGGATTGAAGACGACCGTCCACCAATCATTTGCAAAGAAAATCTCGTCACGCAACGTGAAGCCGACCGGCGTGTGCATCCACGAATTGGCCGACAGGATCCAGAAAGCCGACAGCACAGTGCCAACCGCGACCATCACGGTGGAAAAAAAATGCACCCGGGGGCCGACCTTGCCCCAACCGAACAGCAGGATGGGGAGAAAACTCGCTTCGAGAAAAAATGCCATTAGCACTTCATAAGAGAGCAGGGGCGCCAGCACGTTGCCGGTGACGCGGGAGAATCCATTGAAGTTGGTACCGAATTCAAACGAGAGGACGATGCCCGAGACCACCCCGACGCCGAACGCGAGGCCGAAGATCTTCATCCAGAACCGGAACAGCAGCATGTAGGCGTGGTCGTGGGTGCGTAGCCACAGGCCGTGCAGTACAACCAGAAAGAGTGAGAGACCGATCGTCAGGGTGGGAAAAAGAATGTGGAACGCCAGGGTAAACGCCATCTGAAAGCGCGATAGAAATATTGGATCGGCGAGAAATTCCAATGTCGCACTCCTGAAAGGTTCACACGTGCTATCACAAAGAATAGACGAATAGAGAGAGTACAGGGGTAATAAAACCCGGAGCCCCGCCGAAGAGGCTGCGGACAAAACCGATCAAAAGGTGGCGAAACCGAAGCGGCTTCGCCTCCGGGCGCTTTACACCTGGCGCCGCAGCGGTCGCCGGGACATCACCCAGACAGCATCAGCCGCCACGATAAATCCTACAATGATGTGATTCCACATCGCGGCGTTCTCCGCAGTGAATGCCAGTATGAACGGGGCGATGAGGATCCAGATGCCTACCACCAGATTGACCCATTCCTCCCAAATCTGCGGGCGGGCGAGGGCCCAGGCGGACATCACGGCGACCACGGCGCCGAAAATCCACGAATTCCATGCTGCCGTCTCGACGATACCAATGCCGAAAAACGGCGAGAGAAAGAGCCAGATACCGAGTATCAGACTTACCCAGTCCTGCCAGCGCTGCTTCTGTTCCATGTGCACCTCCTTGAAGCTCAGATGACGATCGGGACATCCGACCGGCCAAGATCTCTAATGGAAACGCTAGCGCGAAACAGCGCATTCGCAAGGGGCTACGCTTTTTGGTGATACCGGGGTGCATTCATCGTAGGTAACTACTCACTCCTTCGGTCATCCCCGCGTAGGCGGGGATCCAGAGGACAGAAGCATGGTTCAAAATGGATCCCCGCCTACGCGGGGATGACGTTGCCCGGAATGCAGCGCCCTGGACGGAAAAACCTGGATCCCCGCCTACGCGGGGATGACGGATCTCCCGGGCCGTGCGTGATCACCCGGGCGAGCAGTTACCATCGTAGTTTTCCGGACAGGTTTATCGCCATGGTTGCAAACGCATTTCATCGCATGCTTTTCAGGTGGGTCGTACTGCTATTGTTACTGTTTGGTTCCGGAGCTTATGCCCAGAGCTTTGGTGGACTGGGGTTTGTGCGGGACGACGGCAGCATAGGCGTGGGGAACCGAACGGTTCACTTGTGGGGCATTCACATTCCCCTGGAGGATGAAACCTGTTTCACGTTCATGCGCCCGGTGCGCTGTGGTCCGCGTCCGGTACTGGCGCTATCCCTCAAAGTAGAGGGTTTTATCCGCTGTCGCACTATGGACATGAGACCGGATGGAAGCATAGAGGCGCAGTGCAGAACCGATGGTGCCCCCTTTTCCGAGGGCGAAGATCTGGCGTCTTTCCTGCTGAAGAATGGATGGGCGATGGCCCGCCCCGAAGCACCTTTCGAATATCATGCCCAGGAGCGCGTAGCTCGTCACCGCAACATCGGGATCTGGGGAGTTCCCCAAGCCAGGATACCGGGAGCACGAAACCGATGATACGGAAGCGTTTGGTGGGCTGGAGGATTACAGGAGCGGCGTATCCAGCGCCCGAAGCGGTTTGACTAACCAGTATTGGTAGAAGGTGACGATGGGCCATTGCTCCGATTGCCAGTGGTCGGAAGGCCCGAACGCAATCATCGGGGGATCATCGGGCGAATCAGCGGTCGGTGCGATCCGGTAACGGTAGGTTCGCGGTGAGCCGGCGGCCATAAACCGTTCCGGCTTTTCGAGTACACGCTCTGCCAGTGCTTCGGAATCAGCGACCACCACCAGTTCGCTGTTGATCAGCATGCTCAGAGGATCGAAATTGTAGGTGCCCACAAGCGATACACGGCGATCCACGACGGCGATTTTGCTGTGAAGGTTATGGCTATTTCCGCCCACGTATAGCTGCAACGAGGGGATACGCTCGAGCAGTCGTGGCCACTGGTCGAAGAAAATGGCTTGGCCGATGGCACGGTCCCTGGCAGCGGGGCCGTTGGTCAGGATGGTGATGCGCACGCCCCGTTCGGCCGCCTCCTCCAGCAGATCGGCGGCGTCTCTGAGCAGCACCAGATAGGGACTCTGGATGAAGATCTCTTTTCGGGCGCTACGTATCAACCGAATCAGACTCCGGGTGATGGCATCATTGGCATCGATCAGCCGTGTGCGGCTGTCCAGCAGCCGCACACGTGTGCGCTCGCGTTCCAGGGGGGGTGAATCGAGTGTACCGCGCAGGCCGGGCAGGGCTTGCAGTTGGTGAGCCCAGGAGATCCGCTTATCCTCGAGATCCGATAGGGTCGTGTTCGGCAATTCGAGCCCTTTCAGCCAGGCATCCATCATTCGGTAAGCCCCGAGCAGGTCGTCTTCCGAGCCATCGATAGGCAGTACCCCCCGTTGAATCGGTTTTGCCTCTCCACTCGTGAACTGTGCCTCGAAGGCCGTAGTCAGGGCAGCTGCAATCTGTCTTCCGGCGAGGAGAATATCCGTGTCGTGAAAGGCTGTTGGATCGTCGGTCGGCGGGCTAAAGTATTCTCCGGAGATATTGCGGCCGCCGGTCAGGCCGCGATAGCCATCCACCACCAGGATCTTGTCGTGATCGCTGGCGATGACGGCCGCCGGGTTGAGGGTCAGGAAAGCGTCCAGATAACGGTATTTCAGCGGCCGGTACATCCGCACCTGCACCCCCGGTGTCCGCACCAGAATCCCAAGATAGCCGTTGCCGCGTCTGTCCCGGGACATTTCAGTCCCCATGGCGTCCAGCAGCACACGGATACGTACCCCTTCACGCGCTTTTTTTATCAGATGCCCCAGCAGGGCGGCACCGAATATGTCCTGCTTGAGAATGAAGTAGCTGACGTCGATACGTTGCCGGGCCACGTTGAGGAGCCGCCAGCGGGCGATCCATGCCGCCGCGTTGTCATCCAGCAAGGCAACACTGCTCTGATCGCTACCATTGGCGGCGGGTAGCGCGATAAACGCCTCGGAGAGGGTCATCTCCGGATCCATGGGTTCCGGGAAGGCGCCACGCCCTTCCGGAGCCGTCGGAAGCTGCACCTCCAGCAGCAGATGTGCGGCGACCCACAAAATGGCCAGTACGGCGGCAATTATCGATGTTGTGCGAAGCAGACGCTTCATTCCATTCCCTGTCCCGGTCGGCTCGATTCCGGAAAAAATTGCACTACCGGGTATCGCAGGTGGATTAGGGAGTCACCCGATAACCCGCTGAGTCAGGCAGCCTTCCAGGGCAGGGACATCGGGTGATCGGGTGCTGAATCACGATGCACGGCCCCCGGACATAAAGGTGAGCCGCTCAAGGCGCCGCAGTCGTTCGGGCTCTTCGCCCGCACGATCGCAGGCCAGGATCCGGGCCCATCGGTCGCGTCGCAGGTTGTCGCGCCAGGCGCTATACCCAATCTTGGTCGGTGCCGTCGCCCAATCGTAGTGGACGGCCAGCCCGTGGTGATCCGAAGCTTCGCTGCCGAGCACGGTTACGTTCGACGGCAACAGATCCGGGGTGGCGAATACCGCATCCAGCGGCCACTGCGGAGCCCGCGCGGGATAGGTCGCCCACGTTTTCAGCTCGACCGTGTCACGGGCTGCCACCCAGAACCGGGCATCAACCAGCGGACCGCTGGAGAGTACGTCGTGGGTCCGATCCGCTGCGAAATGCCGGCGTTTTGCCGTCATCCGGCTTGGTACGGCATTGATGTCCCCCATCAACAGGGTCGGTACGTCCCCGTCGACAAAGCGGGCCAGTATCTCAGCGGCCTGGCTCTCGCGCCGCTCTGGCCGAAAGGCCTCGAGGTGCGTCACGAGCAGGTCGAGCTCTCGGCCTGCTATTGCAATCCGTGCCTTGAGCACGCCACGAGGCTCCTCCAGTGTATCCATTAGCCACCCGGCCCTGCGCGGCGAGGCCGATGGCACACCCGGGCACTCCGAACCGAGCAGGCAGTCCTGTGTTTCAAGGACAGGGTGGCGCGACAGCAGTGCGTTGCCGAAGCGTACCTCCAGCCCGGGGATATCCCGACTCCACGTCTCACCTCTCCTTACCTGGTAAGCATAGCCGGTCAGTTTTTCCAACTCTCCGGCCAGAAAGGCCGCCTGATCCAGCCAGCCGCTACGACGGGAGTCGAAATCCACCTCGTTGAGGCTCACCACATCGACCGGTGCATTCGCGGGAGCCGCGCTCGCGATGCGGCGTGCGATATGGCGAAGGTTCTGCTCTGCTGTGGCGCGGTCAACCCACAGCCGCCATTCCGGGCCGAGGCCCGAGTGAAGATTGAAGGTGACGGCCCGCAGTGGCGGCAGGTCGTTCAGAAACGCTGATACAGGCACAGCGCCGCCGGTCTGCCAATCCGGGCGCAATTCAGCACACTCACCGGCGGTGACGGCCTGCCCGAAGGCGCTCGGCATCTGTACGTGGTGCAAAAGCGGAAGCCCCAGCACCCCGGCGACCGGCAGGAGAATCAGAAAAAGCCAACGGAGGTAAGTTCTTGCAAGACGGCGAATCACGTGAACGGGAGCTTCCAAGGGGTTATTCCGGACCTTACCGGTGCGCGCATCGGGCTTCTTACGACGGGTTCACACGAGTAAATCGCCACAGGATAGTCAGGACAGTGAGTCTTTGTGCGTAGTATTGTTCGGTTGTGATTTGTTTTTAGGCTATACCTTCGGCAAAGCCGAACCTCCAAAGTTCCGGAGTGCCGATGGAATCCGCGAAAATCGATCCCGATCCCGAGTCTCGAGGCGAAATCTACCGCCATACGGTGACGGTGCGGGTCACCCACTGGCTGAATGTGCTATTCCTGACGTTTATGCTCGGCAGCGGATTGCAGATCCTTAACGCACACCCTTCGCTTTACTGGGGCAGTCGCTCCGACCCCCAGGCAGCCTGGCTCGAGTTCAGCGCATACCAGACCCCCTCCGGGGAGCTGCGTGGCCATACCCGACTGTTCGGCGGCGAGTTCGATACCACGGGCGTACTCGGCGCATCGGAGGGCCCCGAAGGCACACTGGAGCAGAGGGCCTTTCCCGGGTGGGCGACGCTTCCAAGCACCCGTTGGCTCGCTATGGGACGGCGATGGCATTTCTTTTTTGCCTGGCTATTCGTCATCAATGGCCTGCTCTACATCGTCTATATCATCACCGCAGGGCACCTTCGTCGGGATCTGCTGCTGCGCCGCACTGAACTGAAGGGATTCGGGACCTCGCTCCTCCAGCACCTCAGTCCCCGCCGCCTGCGGGCCGAGGCCGCGAGCGGTTACAACCCGCTGCAGAAGCTGAGCTATCTCGGCGTAATTTTCCTGGCCGGGCCGCTCATCGTCTTGACCGGACTGACCATGTCCCCTTGGCTCAATACGGTATTCCCATGGCTACTCGACCTGTTCGGGGGGCGCCAGTCGGCGCGTAGTCTGCATTTCCTTGTCGCCTTTGCGCTGGTGCTGTTCGTGCTTGTTCATGTTGCCATGGTCGTGGTTGTCGGCCCCTTGAACCAACTGCGCGCCATGATCATCGGGCGGCTGCGAATCGAGGGAGACAAGGGATGAAGAAGGCAAGGTCTACCGGCGGACGGCGCCGCTTCCTTCGGCACATGGGAGGATTGTCGCTGCTGCCTCTTTTAAGTGGCTGTGACGGCCTTTCCCGAACCGAGTGGTTCCCGCGCCTGCTGGCCCGCGCCGAGACGCTGAACGAGCGTCTGCACCACCTGCTGGCCAGCCGGACCTCCATGGCGCGTGAATTCGCCGAGGCCGACCTGTCCCCACGTTTCCCCAGCAACGGCACCCGCTTCCCCATTGATGCGGATTACCAACAGCTGGTTGCGGCAGGCTTTTTCCCCTGGCGCCTCGAAATCGGCGGCCTGGTGGAGCATCCGATGAGGTTGTCGCTGGACGAGCTGCGGGCGATGCCCGCCCGGACCCAGATCACCCGCCACGACTGTGTCGAGGGCTGGAGCGCAATCGCCAAGTGGCGGGGCGCCCGACTGGCGGCCTTGCTGGACCTTGCAAGGCCGCGCCCGGAAGCCCGTTACGTGGTGTTCTACTGCTTCGACACCATGGACCGGAGCGGCGCCAAATACTACGAGAGTATCGATTTCGAAGAGGCTCGCCATCCCCAGACCCTGCTCGCCTACGACTGGAACGATGAGCCGTTGCCGGTTCCCTACGGGGCACCCCTGCGGCTTCGGGCAGAGCGCCAGTTGGGCTACAAGATGGCCAAGTACATTGACCGTATACAACTGGTCGAAAGGCTGGATGACATACGTGGTGGTAACGGCGGTTACTGGGAGGATCGTGGCTATGAGTGGTATACGGGTATTTAAAGGGCTGAGCGCGTGGTCGGTCGCGGCCCTGCTGCTGGTGGGCTGTGCCCCTGTCTCCCCGCCGGTTGAGAAACCGCCCCCGGTGGGGCCGCCTGCCGGATTTCCCGAACCGGCCTACCGGCAGGCTGCGGCCGAGGGGGCTGAGGTCTATCGCATCGACCCGGAGC
>NZ_JAENYR010000087.1 GCF_016841685.1 Thiohalomonas denitrificans | reverse complement strand
GCACTCGGCCGGCAAGGCCGGTTACTGGAGCGGCTTTGGCGTGCGGGGGAGATCGGTGCCGCCGATTACCTGGTGCAGTTGCGCCAGTCGCTGGATACGCAGGAAGCGGCGACCGCCCATCGCGGTCGGGCATGGCGCGCGTGGTTCCAGTGGCTGGCGGCCACCGGCCGCACTCTCGATTGGACGGGAATCGACGAAAACGATTTTGAGGCGAACTGACATGAATCGACGCGTATTGCTCTTGTTGATACTTCTGGGAACCGGTGTCGCTGGCGCGGCCGATTCGCATGATCATGAAAACGAAAAACCGAGTGCGACGGCAACGGAGCACGAAGAAGAGCGGCATGAAGAGGGACAAAAAACCGGCGACGAGCATGGCGCCCACGACGAGCACGAAGAGGGTGGAGTCTCGCTCACCGACGGCCAGCGCCGGACAATCGGTCTGCACGCCGAAACGCTCACGACGCAAGAGGTAAAGGTCGCGATCGAAGCACCGGGTGAGGTGCGGCTCAACAGCTACGCCACGTCAAAGGTGGCTCCCCGTATTGCCGCTCAGATCGTCAAACGCCATGCCCGGCTCGGCGATCGGGTCACCAAAGGGGCCGAACTGGTCACGCTCTCCAGCGTGGCGATGGCCACCGTCCAGGGGGACTTGAAGGTAGCGCATCGCGAATGGGGACGCTCGCGCCGGCTCGGGAAGGATGTCGTCTCCGAACGGCGGTACACCGAAGCCAAGGTCGCCTATGAGTTGGCCCGGGCCAAAGTAATGGCGTACGGCATGACCGATGCGCAGGTCACTGCGGTGCTGGCCGGCAAGGCACCGGCCTCGGGCGAGTTTGTACTGCTCGCACCGCGGGAGGGAACCGTGATTGCCGACGATTTCGTCGAAGGCGATGTGGTCGAGCCGGGGCGGGTGCTAATGACACTTACGGATGAGTCGTTGTTGTGGGTGGAGACACAACTTACACCGGAACAGGCCGCTGACGTGGCTATCGGGGCCGGGGCCCGCATCGACACGCCCCATGGCGAGGTCACCGGGAAGGTGGTACAGCTGCGCCATGCGGTCAATGAGGCAACCCGCACGCTGGACGCCCGCCTTGAAGTGAAAAATCCCGACGACACGCTGCATGCGGGTGAATTCGTAACCGTGCGCATTGACAGCACGACAACGGAAGAGGCCTTCACCGTTTCGGAAGAGGCCGTGCTTCGCAGTCCCGACGGCGACTGGCAGGTGTTTGTCGAGGAGGAGCCCGGGCGCTATTTACCCCGCGAGGTGGAACTGGTGCGTACGGTGGGCGACCGCGCCGTTGTGCAGGGTCTGGGCGCCGGTACGTCAGTGGTCACCCATGGCGCCTTCTTTCTCCAGTCCGAACTCGCCAAGGGCGGGTTCGAGATCCATCAGCACTGAGAGGGTGCGCAAAAAGGGTATGACCTACTGCGGAAGCGCGAGGACGGCCCGCTTGGACGAAGCCTCTCGTCAAATAGACCGGGCTATTCTCCTCGAACCTTCACCCACCCGGTCTCGCCCTCGCGCTCCCTCACTACGGTCAACCCTTTCCGCACACCCTCTGAGAGACTACTCATGCTGAACCGAGTGATCGATTTTGGCGTGCACAATCGCCTGCTGGTGGTGCTCGCGTTGCTGGCCGCCCTGGTGGGCAGCGCGTTCCTACTGCCGAAACTCAATCTGGACGCCTTCCCGGATGTCACCAACGTCCAGGTACAGATCAACACCGAAGCGGAGGGGCTGGCGGCCGAGGAGGTCGAACAGCTCATTACCTACCCGATCGAGGCGGCGATGTACGCCCTGCCTGACGTGGAGGAGGTTCGTTCCATCTCCAAGACCGGGCTGTCGGTGATCACCGTGGTGTTCAAGGAGGGCACCGACATCTATTTCGCCCGCCAGCTGGTGTTCCAACGACTGCAAGCGGCGCGCGAGCAGATCCCCAAAGGGGTCGGCGTGCCGGAGATGGGGCCGAACACCTCCGGACTGGGGCAGGTGTTCCAGTACATCCTGCGAGCCGAAGAGCCGGGGCAGTGGGATGCGATGGCGCTGCGCAGCCTCAACGACTGGGTCGTCAAGCTGCTGCTGATGCCGGTTCAGGGGGTGACGGAGGTCCTCTCCTTCGGCGGCGAGGTACGCCAATACCAAGTGCAGTTGCGGCCGAAGCAGTTGCTCGCCTACGGCCTCGACGTGCCGGCCGTCACCCGGGCCATCGAAGCCAACAACCGCAACGCCGGGGGTTGGTACATGGACCGAGGTCCGGAGCAGTTGGTCATTCGCGGTATCGGTTGGGTGCGCGGCGGCGAAGAGGGCGTGACGGACATTGGCAACATCCCCCTCAAGAGCGACGACGGTACAGTGGTTCGCGTGCGCGATGTGGGTAGCGTTGCCTTCGGCCCCGAGATCCGCCAAGGGGCAGTCACCATGACCGTGCGCGAACAGGGCGGCGAGCCGCAGCGGCTTGGCGAGGTGGTCGCCGGGATCGTGCTCAAGCGCATGGGCGCCAATACCAAGGCCACCATCGAAGGCGTCAAGACCCGTCTGCCGACCATTCAGCAGGCCCTGCCCGACGGGGTCCGGCTGGAGCCGTTTTACGACCAGTCCGAGCTGGTGAACAAGGCCGTGGCCACGGTGGGCAAGGCGCTGGTGCAGGCCTTCGCTCTGATCCTGGTGGTGCTGCTACTGTTTCTTATCAACCTGCGCGCCACTCTCCTGGTGCTCATCTCCATCCCGATCTCCGTCGGACTCGCATTGATGGTCATGGCCCATTGGGGCGTATCTGCGAACCTGATGTCGCTGGGCGGTCTGGCCATCGCCATCGGCATGATGGTGGACGGCTCAGTGGTGATGATGGAAAACATCTTCCGCCACCTGACCCACCCCGACGCCGAGCACGAGGAGGCAATCCGCGAGGCCGTGGCGCCGGACGACCCCGATCCGTTCGACGCCTCCGACGATCGTCGCGGGATTGCCCTGCGCATCCAGGAGGCAGCACGGGAAGTCGGACGTCCCGTCTTCTTTGCCGTCATGATCATCGTCATCGTTTTCGCCCCGCTGTTTACGCTGGAAGGGGTGGAGGGCAAGCTGTTCCAGCCCATGGCCATCTCCATCGTGCTGGCGATGCTCGCCTCGCTCGGCGTGGCCCTCCTCGTGGTACCGGCACTTGCAACCTATCTCTTCCGGCGCGGTGTCAGGGGGCGGACCAGCCCGCTGGTGGCACCGGCGGAGCGTGCGTACAGTGCCGTATTGCCCACCGTGATCGCCCGACGAAAAGGCGTTATCGCTATCGCACTCGCCTTGTTGGTGGGGGCGCTCGCCCTGGTGCCGCAACTCGGTACGGAATTCGTTCCCGAACTGGAAGAGGGCACCCTCAATATCCGCGTGACGCTCGCACCCTCCACCAGCCTGGCGACGTCATTGGGCGTTGCGGAGGTGCTCGAGGAGCGCCTGATGAATTTTCCCGAGGTGGAATATGTCTCCAGCCGCATCGGCCGGGCCGAACTCGGCGGCGATCCGGAGCCGGTGTCCAATATCGAGCTGTACGTCGGGTTGAAGCCCGTTGCCCAGTGGACCACGGCACCGGACCGGCCGGCGCTGGAGGCGGAGATGGAAGACGCCATGTCGGTGCATCCGGGGCTGCTTTTCTCCTTTTCCCAACCCATCGCCACCCGCGTCGACGAACTGCTTTCCGGCGTCAAAGCCGATCTGGCCATCAAACTGTTCGGCCCGGAACTGGACGTACTTGCCGCCAAGGGCAAGGCCATTGAGCGCGTCGCCAAGGAAGTGGCTGGTACCCACGGCGTGGCACTGGAACCCATCGCCGGCGAGGCGCAGCTCGTGGTACGCCCGGACCGCGATCGCCTGGCGCGCTTTGGTGTGCCGGTAGCGCAGGTCATGCGCCTCGTTGAGGACGCCATTGGCGGGACCACCGCAGGGCAGGTGATTCGCGGCAACGAACGCTACGACATCTATGTGCGTCTGCAAGAGACCGAGAGGGGCAACATCGATGCCATTCGCAACCTGCTGCTCCAGTCCCCGAACGGCGCCCTCGTACGGCTGGGCGAGGTAGCACAGGTAGCCGTGGAGTCGGGCCCGCCTCAGATTCGTCGTGACGATGTGCAACGGCGTGTCGTCGTTCAGGCCAATGTCGAAGGAAGGGATATGGGCTCGGTGGTGGCGGATCTGCGCGAGGCTATCGCCCGGGAGGTCGACCTGCCGGCCGGCTACTCCGTCGTGTTTGGCGGGCAGTTCGAGAACCAGCAGAGAGCCCAGGCGCGCCTTATGATCGTTGTGCCGCTTTCGCTTGCCCTGATTTTCCTGCTGCTCTATTTCGCCTTCGACTCAGTGGGTCAGGCGCTTCTCATCATGCTCAACGTACCGCTCGCGCTCATCGGCGGCATCGTGGCGCTGTTTGTCTCCGGGCAGTATCTCTCGGTGCCCGGCTCCATCGGCTTCATTGCGCTGCTCGGCATCGCAGTGCTGAACGGCGTGGTCATGATCAACGCCATCAATCAACGACTTTCGGGAGGCCTGCCGTGGCGAGAGGCGGTCCTGTGCGGGGCGGCATCACGGCTGCGGCCAGTGTTGATGACCGCCCTTACCACGATGCTCGGACTGATCCCGATGCTGCTTGCCACGGGTGTGGGTTCCGAGGTGCAAAGGCCTTTGGCGACAGTGGTCGTGGGCGGACTGCTCTCATCGACCTTTTTGACTCTATTTGTCTTACCCGCGCTGTATGGGGGCTTTTCTCGCGCCCGTATAGCTTCCGAAGTGGTTTATTCACGCCCCTCATCAGCGGAGAACACTCAATGAAAAGAGCTGTTTTAGGCGCTCTTATGTGTAGCCTGGGCGCTTGCGCTGCACCGGGCATCACCCTGCTTTCTCAAAACCGGATCGGTCTCGAGCGGATCGGTTCATCGACCGCACGCATCGGTTATGTGTTCGCAACCGAAAACAACACCGGCATACGCCTCCGGGGTAGCGTAAGGCGCTCCCCGCCCCTGCGCGGGCCCATTCCCGGCCATATCGATTTGAACGTCATCTCCCCGGACGGCGCCCCTGTCGAACAGAAGGTCGTCGATTACCGGATTCGGAACCTCCATTCACGTGAGGCACACTTTTCGACCGTGATCACGACGTATTTGCCGCCCGGGACCATACTGCGTCTGCGCCACCATGCGGGACCGCACGGCTGAACGGATGAAAACGCGAGTCGGCTCCCTAAGCGAGCGGCCGAAGAGCGACAAGATCGATGCCCACGTGTTGGCGGATACCGAACGGATTCCTTCTGTAGATTGGGAGAAGCCGAGATGAGGTGCTCTGGCTCGGGAGCACCGCCCGACTGTTTCGGCGCTCACTACCCAGCCCACCTAAGCAAAAAACCAGCGCCATGCGAGACACCGTCCATCGTGGCCGAAGAGCGGCAGATCGACCGGCTGCACCAAGCTGCGCTGGAGCTGATTGCGAGGATGCGCTTTTGAGCGAGACCTTGGCGCTTCTGGCCGGGCGTGGCTGACGCTTGGGGCGTGCTGCTGGTTTTACGTTGCAGTTTCCGTTCTCGACCCGGAACAATCCCTTGCGGGTTCCTCCCGAATGTGGGGGCTTAACAAAGCAAAGGAGCCACCCTTGTACAGAGTGGCCCCAAGTTTTTCAGGCAAAGCCGCTGATGAGACTAAATGCTTTTCCCCTCACTACTTCTTCTGCGGCGATGTGCTGCGAAAAGGCCTATAAGGCCGGTCGCCATTAGCGTGAGGGTTTCCGGCTCTGGGACCGAGACGGGTTCTTCGGTGGACGAGACCAGTTCGAACCGAAGCTCGGGTTCCTCCAAATCGAGATTAACGCCCTCGTCTTCGGCTACGAGACCAATACCTGGAGCGTAATATTTCAAGTCCCTGGCATCCGGTTCCAACGGACTGGTGTCTAACACGCGAAGGACATCGGAGAACTCACCGGCTTCCACCGAAATCTCCGTAAGCGGAAGGATATGCTCGCCGACGTCGACCGCTTCGTCATCCGGGGCAAACTCCTGAAAGTAGGTCAACCCATCGGTTAAGGCTGTCGGGAGAGCCGGCATAATCCATCCCGGTTGGGCCGGTTCACCACCGGAATTCGCGAGATTTTCGCCGGCGATCCATGCGCTTTCGTCGTTCGTGCCGATAAGGTTTCCCTCCTCATCGTACTCGTAGTTCGTCACATCCTCGCCGAAATACCAGACAGTCCCACCGGTATCCTGCGCAAAATAGTCGAAGGTATCCTCGACCAGGAGACCGTCTTCAAAAGACCGGTCGCGCTGCGCCGTGGTCTGGACTCCAAGAATCTTTCGGCCCGGACCTGTAACGGTCAGTTCAAAACGTTCGGTGGCCGTCTCCCCATTCTCCTCCGTTTCGCCTTCGAAAACGCGTGTGCCTTCATAGTCGAGTGGGAAATAGGGGTTGTCGATTTGCGTTCCAGGCTCGAACGTAGCGGCGCCGAAGTCCGGCAGAAGCGGCTGGGAATGGACGCTGCCGGAAGAAAATCCGGCTCCCATGGTTATGGCCGATAATAGAATTGTCGCATGGTTTCTCATATTGACTCCTCCTTGAGTGCGGTGCCTTCGCGAGTGCAGGAGGCTCGGTTTCCGTTGATGTTCCTACACCCGCAATTACCTCTATATTTCCATATTTATAAACAGGGGATTATGCTCAGGCAAGAAGAAGCTAGGTAAAATCACGCATTCAGCAAAATACTGAGATCGCGGCAGCTATAGCAGAGTAATTGCGACAAACAGCTGTTTACTGCCGTTGGAGCATGACTCCTGAACGGCTGTTCTTGGCCGTTTCGGCAAGTTGAAGGCGTTTGCGGATAGACCAGACGTCTTTAAGCTTGGGCGGTGACTTTGGGCCGGAACGCATTCACCCCGCCCTTCCCAATCCTTAATCTAGATCCGCTGCCAAGGCAGCTCGAAGGGGCGCGTCGATCGAATCAAGCCGATGGCTGCATTCCGGGTTTTCAATGCCGATGGCCACATCGTTTCCTTTTTTTGCCGCTGACACGCATCTCAGGCGTCAACTCAAAACGCATGAGGTGAACGGATGAGGTCTTTTCTTCGTTCGTCCGTTCCAGATCCGTCCCCTTTTTTGAACTTCACCGCTGTCGCCGACCGGACAGAATAATTGACGTCGGACATACTTCTTCATAACCCTTTTTCTCGTTAGAGGTAGTTTGAGATTTCTTTTAGATCTCGCAGGCTTTTCTTCAGCTCGGCCGGTGAATCCACATCGCCCGTAGGCACCCCTCGATGTGGTCTTGCACGAACACCGTTTTGGCATTGCCAATAGCCTTGTAGACCGCTTGTAGCTGTTGAGCCACTTCAAGACAGGGCTTCCCCTGTTCAATCATGTCGATTTTCCACACGCTTGAGGTGATTAATGACGTCGGGGTGCTCCGGGGTGCTCCGCCTGAACGAACACGAAATCGTCCGCGACTCTGGACAAGCTGATGGAGCTGGCACGGCGGCCAACCACGAGAAGCTTACAATGGGAACGTTCCAGTTCGATGACTTGTTCCCCTCTTCCTAACTCAGGAGCGAAGGAACCAAAGCATTAGAACACCGAATGGCAAGAAACATGGCAAGACCTGACTGGCCCATCGGCACTACGCGAACTATACCGAAGGAAGGGAAAACCCTTTTCTACCGGGGTTCCGGAAGCGTTTGACGCCGTCGATGTGAAACGCGTCACGGGCCGTGATGTCGCCACCAAAACAGGACATGTACATGTACCACTTGTGGTAACAGCGGAACATGACTTCATTGTTCACCCCGGCGATCCCTGACCCGGGCCGATGGTTACCCGCACCGCTCCGGGACGAGGGACACGAGTCACCAGAGGGCTGAAGGGACTGAAAGGAGGTATTGATGAGGAGAGGATGCTCACTTTACTGGGGTTTTGGGCTGGCCCTGGTGGTGCCCACCACCGGTCAGGCGGCCGGACTGGACGACGTCACCATGCAGATGGTTGAGGAGGCTGACAGCACGGCGATTCGACGCCAGATCGAACTGCCCGAAATCGACGCCATCAAGACTCGCTTCCGCGAACAGGTAAACATACGAGTCTGGGAACGCGACCTCGACAAGGCGCAGCAGCGGGCGCAGAAAAAGGAGCACGAAAAGAGACGCGAAAAGGAGCGGCAGCAGAACCTCCAGGCGACCCTGAAACGCGAACAGTACCTCGAGCACAAGCAGGAAGCGGAGGAAGTGGCCGCGGAAATCCGGAAAATGACGGAGGAGGAAGCACGAGAGGTTCGAATGGAGGCCGAAGAACACGCCTGGGGGGCCCGCGACGAGGCCGAAGAGCGTGCCTGGGAGGCCCGCGACGAGGCCGATGATCATGCCCGGGAGGCACGCGATGAGGCCGAAGAGCATGCCCGGGAGGCCCGGAATGAGGCCGAAGAGCATGCCCGGGAGGCCCGGAATGAGGCCGAAGAGCATGCCCGGGAGGCTCGCAAAGAGGCCGATGAGCATGCCCGGGAGGCCCGGGAGGAGGCCCGAGAGCGTGCTCGGGAAGCCCGGGAAGATGCCAGGGAGCGGGCGCATGAGGCTCGCGAGGAAGCCCGGGAGCGGGCGCAGGAAGCGCGCGAGGATGCAAGAGACGATGACTGACGACGGACGGGAGTATGTCGGGGAGAGCATCGAAAAGTGAGCCGGTGAAACGTCAATCCGGAAGCATCCGCATCATCCTTTTCGGGGCGCTATTGACGCTTTGCGGAACGTTGAGCGCAGCGCCTTCAGAAGGCAGGTTTGAACGCGGTCTGACGGCGTTCCGGGCGGGTGATTTTGGGGCGGCCTGCCGGTTCTTCGAAGAGGCCCGTCGGGGCGGCCTCGACACACCGGCACTCGACTACAACCTGGGGGTTTGCCACTACCGGCTGAGCAATTACCGGCAGGCGCGAGAGGCCTTCGAGCGGGTCGCGGTCCACCCGCCCCTCAAGACGCTTGCCCATTACAACCTTGGGCTGGTGGCTCTGGACGTGGGAGACCGAAGCGCGGCCGGTCGCTGGTTTTCGCTGGTCTCCCGGAACAGCTCCGATCCCAAACTGAAAACGCTGGCTGAATCCCAGCTGGAAGGTCTCCGGAAGCCCCCGGCCGACAGCTGGATTGCGGCCGTTTCGGCAGGAGGCGGCTACGATGACAATCTGGTCGATCCCATCAATGAGGCGGGCACTTCGACCAGTGACTGGTTTCTGGAGGCCTACGCCTTTGCGCTCGGCCCGCTGTCGGGAACCATCAAGGATGGTGTAAAGGCGGATGCGACGGTATTCGCCACCCGCTATCAGGACCTCTCGGCGTACGATTTGACCTTCTGGCAGGGAGGAGTGGCGATCGCAAGGCCGCTGACGGGGTGGGATACGGAGGCCGGCGTTCAACTGGAGCAGAGCACGCTGGACGGCGACGACTACCTGCGCGGTGTCAGTGCCGTGTTCACCGGAGATAGTGCCCTAAAGGGGCCCTGGCAACTGCGCCTCCGCTACCGCCATACCCGGTTCGACGCGCTCAGCAGCCGGTACGATCAACTCGAGGGCAGCCGTGACCGATTGGAGGCCCGGGGGAGACGGCAGGTGGATGATCGGCGCCTCACACTGCTTTACCGCCTCGACCGCAATGATCGGAACGACCTCCGGACCTCCACCACGTTCACCAGCTATTCACCCGTCCGGCACACCTTCCGCGGCGGCTACGATACGCTTGTCGCCCCAAACTGGAACCTGCAGACCGAGCTGGAGTACCGGACCAGTCGCTATTCGGACGACAACGTCCTCGCCGATGAAAGCACCATCCGGCGTGAAGAGGATCGCTACAGGGCGGATTTACGGCTGAGCCGGCGACTCGACAAGAGATGGCGTGTCGTTGGTCGCTATGAGTTTACGGACAACCGGGCCAATCTGGATCGTTATGATTACACCCGAAACCTGTACACAGTAAATCTGACTGCCGCATTCTAACCACGCGACCTGGTGAACCGGATAGCCGCCGTCACCTGCCTTTCGAAGAATAAACGGATTATTGTAGTAACTTTCTCGCCTGCAAGGCCGACTTCTGATTCGCGAGTTGTTCGACCCGCCGGTTTGGAGTGACTGGCCGTTTTTTGTAGCGCCACCTCCTCCGCCTCATGGGGGTTGATATACCTCTGCCGGATCAGCTCCACTAATCGTTCCCGCGCGTTGATCGCCGCTCCCCGAACGGCCTGCGACAGACCTTCAACCGTTGCGTATCGGAGCCGCACCTGAGGACGCGCACGCATGCTTTGTCGTTGAAAAGGAAGACGCCAAAGCCGCTTTTTCAGGAACTTGACAGATGTCCTGACGACGACTTTATTCAATAACAAGATTTACTTTTTTTTTAGCATTAAAAGCAAGCAATTAATCACTTACCAGTTTAATGGAGGATATCGCGCAATAGAGACAGTGCGGCTACTTAAGGAGGGTGAAATGAACAACACGTGCAGAAAGAGCTTGCTAGCCTCGGGACTCGTTGCTGTTTCGTCGTCCGCATCGGGAAATAACGGTGATCAGATGGTCGGTTTCAGCGCCATCAGCAATGCAATGGGCGGTGCGGTCGTTGCGCTTCCCCAAGACGTTACCACTTCACTCAGCAACCCCGCCGGGCTGTCATTCCTCAACCTTGGCCCCACAAAATCACGGTTCGATATGAATCTTGCGGTCCTCGCGCCGGAACGGGTGCTCAATGGTGTTGAGAGCGACGGCGATGCCTACGTGCTGGCCACGGGGGGATTCGCCTTCGAGAGTGAACTGATGGGGGATGGATTCACCGTGGGCGTCGGCGCCTACCCGATCTCGGGCGGAGGCGTCGACTTCCCCAAAGAAGCTTTCGTGATGCCGACGCCTAACGGGGCTCAAGAGATTTCCATCGTGGCAAATCGTCAGTCCCTTCGAATCGGCCCCGCCGTTTCCTATCAGGTAAATTCCCGGTTTTCCCTGGGGGCCAACCTGAGCCTGGCCTCCAACATGATGTCCCTCAAAGGAATCCGGAACTTTCCCACCGACGTCGCTTACGGCTACGCCTGGGTACTCGGCACCACCTACAAACCGAGCGACAGCGTGATCCTCGGTTTTGCCTACACCAGCGAATCGAAATCGTCGGACCTCAAATGGCACACAGACGATGGCACCTACCGCTTGTCATTCGAGGACCCGCGCACCGTCAACGTCGGAATCGGCTACGAGCCGAATCCGCGCTGGCAACTGGAAGCAGATGTCAAATGGCTCAACTACAGCGAGGTCCGGGACGAAAATGTGCTGGATGGACCCAATGGGGACCAGTTGATCAGCTATGGCTGGGATGACCAGGTGGTTTACGCACTCGGTCTTCGCTACTTGATCCCGGCTCGTTACACGTTAATGGCCGGCTACAACTACGGCGAGTCACCGCTCGGTCCCGAGGATGTCAACAACAACATCGGGGCGACGGCAATCGTTGAACATCACTTGTCGGCGGGGCTCGGCGTTCAAATATCACGCTTCTCCAGCCTGACGTTTTCGTGGATCCGAGGTTTTGAAAACAGCTTGACGGCATCGACCGGACTACCGACGGAGGTGAGTTTCGAAACAGACATGTACACGCTGCAGTTCACCTATAAAAACTAAATGGTGGAGAGATGAGGAGTACAACGATGAAAACAACGAAACGAAGATTACTACTGATCGCTATCGGCATGGTCATAACCACGACTGGCTGTGTAGGTCCGCAGTTTTCAGCGCCGACATCCGATGCCGGTTCCGGCTGGCAAACGGAATATACCGACGCCCTGAATCCTCACACCCAGCTCGCGCTTGGTGTTTTGCAGGCAGTCGAGCGAGGAGATACGATCCAGAACCGGGCACGCATGGCCGATCAATGGCAGCTCCTGTCCGAAAGAATCGAAGCGGGCGCTGACACCAGCGAGGTCAATAAGATTCGCAGAGAGATCGAAAGCAATAGCAATCCGGCACTGGTGGAAAAAGCCAAGGATGCACGCTATAGCCGCTCCGATCTTATGGGGTTCATGATCAGCAGCGGTATGAAAATCCCCAAAGACGGAATATCGTCGCTGGATCCGGACATGATGGCCGCCCGGCAGGCCTCCAAAGTGTTGCGTGGAGAGGACAACGACAAGGAGAAGTTTGTCATTAAATCGGTTCCGCCCGAACAGATATTGACCCCGGTCGAGAATCTGACGCTTGGAACGGCGAAGCTACTGGCTGAAGATCGCGACTCATTTGAAATGAGTCAGGTGTTCCGGCTCGCGCTGTACTTACGTCCGCTTCGCCGCGTCTACGATCCGAACCCCGATCTCAATAAGAGATCCGACCAGAGTAAAATGGAAGCGATCTACATGGATCGGATTTGGCGAACGCTGAAACCCGAACAGATTCGCCAGATCCGGGAGTGGAATTTGACCCGGGAAGACATGGAAAAGTATCTGAGCAACCACGTACAGCTATTTCAAGTCGAGGCGACGAAATATCCAACCTTTGCTTTGCTGGAGTACGCGGTCAACGACTTTCATGAGCAGATTGCCCCGGCAGTCACCATAAAAGCCGACGAGAAGGATGACTACTTTATTCCGACGACCCTGACGCAGCTGGATGGAACCGACAAGAGCCACGGCAAGAAGCTTTTTGAGGGCGCCTGTGCCGGTTGCCATGGAAACGACGGGCAAGGTCGTTTCCCCCCTATCGCGGTACCATCGTACCTATCACTTCACTCCGATCACGAGCACTTTCACATCGTGCAGGAAGGCCCACCGCAGAAACCGGGTTCTCCTATCGTAATGCCGACGTTCAACGGCAAACTTACCGAGGACCACATCTGGGCGATCACCAAGTATATCCGCTCTTTCGAATCCCGGAATTTTACGAGAAGAGGTGAAGCAGAAGCCAGAGCAGCAGGCATACAGTTCTACGACACGGCTGACGTTTACACCATGTGGCAGAACGGACAGAACGGACAGAGTGACAGGTATTTCCTGGACGTTCAGAGTGACATTGCCTTCCGGATCATGGGGCACATGCCCGGTAGCCACCACATCCGTCCCCAGGAACTCGACCAACAGATGAGTGGCCTTCCCAGGGATAAGGAAATCATTGTCATCGACATGTTCGGTTCCCAAGGTGTGGGGATCGCCCACCGGCTGAAAAAGGCGGGCTACCAAGTGGGGTACATGGAACCCGGCATGATCGACTGGCATATCAATCGTAATTTCCCCGTGGCCTATAACTGATACCCACATCACGGCGGGGGCCTTGCCCCCGCCAAGCCAATCAACCTAAAAAAGATGGTAACTACTCACCCCCTCCGTCATTCCCTGTCACCCCCGCGTAGGCGGGGGTAGGCGGGAATCCAGAGAACAGAAGCATGGCTCAAAATGGATCCCCCCTACGCGGGGATGACGGATTTCCCGGGCCGTGCGCGATCACCCGGGCGAGCAGTTACAAAAGATGAGGGATAAAAATATGCGAAAATATTCTTATGTACGCTCCTCCAGGATCGCACTGGCCAAGGTATTGCTCATGGTCGGGTTCCTGGGGAGCTCTCATGCCGCCGTTGCCGAGGATACTGATGCGATAGGCCCGAAGTTGACACCCAGATTGCAACAGTTACTCACCGATGAAATGCGAGCCGTCAAACAGGCCATGGGACACATCATGAACGGCCTCATTACCGGTGACCATGCCATGGTCGGATCCCAGGCTCAGCAAATCCGCGACAGCTTCATCCTCAAAAAGGAACTGACGGAAGAGGACAAGAAGAATCTCATGGCCGCCGCATCTCCGGGGTTCGTCAAGCTGGACGGCTCTTTCCATGAGATGGCGGGCATGCTGGTGCAAGTGGCAACGGAGAAGCACAGCGATCTGCAAACCTATTACTTCGGCCGGATGGTAGAGGCGTGCCAGGAGTGCCACAGCCAATACGCCACCAATAAATTCCCGGCCTTCGGCGGGAAGCAGACGGGCGGACATACACACTAGGAGCCTGTCCGAGAATAGCGACCGTCACGAAGGAAAGCCGGATTGATTCAGATTTTCGGTTCCTTTGAGGCGAATACGACGGCATGGACGCAGTCGCTAGAGCGACGCATGCCGCCATGGATGGCGACAGTAGAATGTCTGGAATCTATTCTCAAGGATGCCCGAGCCGACGAGTGCAGGGAAGCACTCGGTAGAGCGAAGCAGGATGC
>NZ_JAENYR010000086.1 GCF_016841685.1 Thiohalomonas denitrificans | reverse complement strand
GTCGTCGCTTAGGCTCCTCGTAATGACAGCGAGGACAAGTTCATCAGGAGGAGCCACAGCGACACGGCAATCTGGGGCTTGGGAGCAGGAGATTACTTCGTCGCTCAGGCTCGGCTTTGGCATCCTGCGTCGCTCTACCACCTACATCCATGTAGGCGTCCTCGTAATGACAGCGGGGAGGGCAAGTTCATCAGGAGGAGCCCCAGGCGACGCGGCAATCTGGAGTTGAGAGCAGGAGATTACTTCGTCGCTCAGGCTCGGCTTTGGCATCCTGCGTCGCTCTACCACCTACATCCATGTAGGCGTCCTCGTAATGACAGCGAGGGCAAGTTCATCAGGAGTTCCAACGAACGGGCCGGATTACTGCCACAGGAGGGAACTTGGAGAGATGGAGAAGATCTTCCAGATCCCAGCCGATGCCACGAAAGTGAGCACTTACTCACCTTCGGCCCTCTCAACCAATATCGACGTCAGTCCATTCCGCGCCGCAGGGACAGGGGGCCGCGGATCTTGCGCTGTATCGCCCATCGACCATGGTGATCCTGATCACCGGCAACGGCATGAACGGGTCTATCCTCGATCGGAACGTCGGTTAGTTTAGACTCACTCACCGCGAGAGGGCCATTCCACCGGACGGTAGTTTGGGATCAATCCCTGCAATCAGCGGTTCTCGGAAGTCCGATCATGAAACACCTCGATGAGTGCCTGGCCGGCACCGGGCGTGAACGCATGCCGGATCTGCAACCCGCAACCCTGTACCAATGCGTACCGGTACCGGTGATTCCCGATTGCGGGAATGAGTTAAGGCGTGACGGGTTACTATCCATATAGGCGTCTGACGCCTAGCCGAGCCGATAGCCCCTTTTTCCAGGCCGAATGGGAAGACCCCCAAGACAGGAAAAGACGCACGACTTCGTCAGCGGGCGCGTAGAGGTGATCGACAAACAAGTAGGGACAGGACGCAGAATGAGCCCGACAACGCCGGTCAGCGCCACTAGAGGCCGTTAGGAGAGAATGGCGAGAGAGTCGTCCGCCTGAAAACAAAAGGGGAGCCGAGGCTCCCCTTAGATCACCCAAAAGAGGGTTTTCGGATCAGATATCGAGATTGGATACCGAAAGCGCGTTGCTCTCAATGAACTCGCGACGCGGCTCCACCTGATCCCCCATCAGGGTCGAGAAGATTTCGTCTGTGGCAATCGCATCTTCGATTCGCACCTGCAGGAGCCGGCGTGTCTCGGAGAACATCGTCGTCTCCCAGAGCTGTTCGGGGTTCATCTCACCCAATCCTTTGTAGCGCTGGATGTGTTGGCCGCGCTTGGCTTCTTCGAGTAGCCAGGTCAATGCCTCGCTGAACGTGCTTACCGGATGCTTCTTCTCGCCACGCTGAACAAAGGCGCCTTCGCTCAGCAGGCCATCGAGCTGTTCGCCGAGCGTGCGGATCGCACGATATTCCGGCAGGGCGAAGAATTCCGCGATGTAGGTGTAGTCGGTCGACACACCGTGCCGCCACTCTTTCACTACGGCGGCACTTATCGCACCGTCCGGTTCCCGCTCGAAACGCAGGTCGTAACGGGTCTCGCTACTCTGCTCATTGAGACGCTCTACCAGTTGACTGAAATACGGCTCGGCCTCTTCCGGCTGGCGGAATGCCTCTTCCGAAAGGCTTGGCAGGGTAATCATCTGCTGCAACGCACGGCTGTTGTAGCGGCGTGACAGCCGCTCGATACCGGCCATCACGGACTGATACTGGTTCGCGAGCTGCTCCAGACCCACACCGGTCAGTGGCGGCGCATCGGGGCTGATAAACAGCTGGGTATTATCGATTGCCTGGCTGAGCAGGTAGGCATTGAGTTCCAGGTCGTCCTTTACATAGCGCTCCTGCTTGCCCTTCTTGATTTTGTAGAGGGGTGGCTGGGCGATATAGATGTGGCCCCGCTCGATCAGTTCCGGCATCTGCCGGTAAAAGAATGTCAGCAGCAGGGTGCGGATATGCGAGCCATCGATATCCGCGTCGGTCATGATGATAAGGCGGTGATAACGTAGCTTGTCCGGATTGAACTCCTCCTTACCGATCCCGCATCCCAGCGCGGTAATCAGCGTGCCGACTTCGGCGGACGAGAGCATCTTGTCGAAGCGCGCCTTCTCGACGTTGAGGATCTTGCCCTTGAGCGGAAGGATCGCCTGGTACTTGCGATCACGCCCCTGCTTGGCGGAACCGCCCGCGGAATCGCCCTCGACCACAAACAGTTCCGATTTGGAGGGATCCCGCTCCTGGCAATCGGCCAGTTTACCCGGCAATCCGGCCACATCCAGGGCCCCCTTGCGTCGCGTCATCTCCCTGGCCTTGCGCGCTGCATCACGGGCACGGGCGGCATCGACCACTTTGCCGGCGATAATGCGGGAGTCCTGGGGATTCTCCAGCAAAAATCCTGACAGGTGCTCGGAAACCAGCGACTCCACCAGGCCCTTCACCTCGGAGGAGACCAGCTTTTCTTTGGTCTGCGAAGAGAATTTCGGATCGGGGACCTTGACCGACAGGACGGCGGTGAGGCCTTCGCGGGCATCATCCCCGGTCGGGTTCACCTTCATTTTCTTGGCTAGCCCCTCGGACTCGATGTATTGGTTGAGCGTTCGGGTCAGGGCGCCGCGGAAACCGGCCATATGGGTTCCGCCATCCTTTTGCGGGATGTTGTTGGTGTAGCAGAAGATGCTCTCCTGATAGGAGTCATTCCACTGCATCGCCAACTCCACCACGACATCCTCCTTTTCGGCAGTGAAATGGAAGACATTGGGGTGGAGGGGCGTCTTTTTCTTGTTCAGGTGCTCGACGAAAGCCCGGATACCACCCTGATACTCAAAAACGTCCTCTTTGTCGGAACGTTCGTCATGGAGGCGAATCCGGACACCGGAATTGAGGAAGGAGAGCTCACGCAGCCGTTTGGAAAGGATATCGTAATGGAATTCGGTATCGCGGAAGATCGCCACACTGGGCTTGAAACGGATCTCGGTGCCGGTGGTAGAGGCTTCACCTACGGCCTTCAAAGGCGACACAGGCACACCCAACCGATACTCCTGCTGATAAAGCTTGCCCTCGCGGCGAATAGTCAGCTTCAGCTCTTCGGAAAGTGCATTGACGACGGAAACCCCGACCCCATGCAGACCGCCGGAGACCTTGTAGGAGTTGTTGTCGAACTTACCGCCGGCATGCAGGACGGTCATGATGACTTCAGCAGCCGACTGACCCTCTTCGTGCATGTCGGTCGGGATACCGCGACCATTATCCCGAACGGTGACCGAGTCGTTGCTATGGATGATCACATCGATCTGGCTGCAATAGCCGGCCAATGCCTCATCGATAGAGTTATCGACCACTTCAAAAACCATGTGGTGCAGACCGGTCCCGTCATCGGTATCACCGATATACATCCCTGGGCGCTTTCGGACCGCGTCCAGCCCCTTCAGGACCTTGATCTTGGAAGAATCGTAACTTTCGCTCATACAGGGCTCCCGTCCTCTAACCGACATATTGTATCATTTTCCTGGCCTATTCCCCGCCTAGACACACTAAAGTTTCCGCTTATCGCACAATCTCATAAAAGGGGTGCTCTTTCCGTGGAGGCATGGTCGCCCCACGTCGACTGGGATGGGGCTCTCCTGCTCCCGCATCCGTGTGGGCCATTCGTTTGATGCACTTTTGATTAGCCGTTGTTCGCCTCGAACCGAAGCGGCGGCTGTTCTCTAGGAACGGGAACTGACTCGGCCGTGTTCCACGTGGAACACTTTGCTGGATGGCCATGCCTGATTCCCGATTAGGGCGGCTTCGGTGGTCGTTACAAAGATCTGGAGATCCATTTGGCTCAGTTGCGCCAACAGAACGGCTCTTCTCTCCCGATCGAGTTCGGCGGGAAGATCGTCAATCAGCAAAACGGCCGACCGACCTGTAGCCGCCCGGAACACCTCCAGCTGGGCAAGCCGGAGTGCCATCACCATTAGTTTTTGCTGACCTCGGGAAACCACTTCCGATGCAGGCCGGCCCTCGATCCTGATCTGCAATTCGGCACGATGGGGGCCCACGGTCGTGTACCCAAAGCGCTCGTCCTTCTCGCGCGCCGCCCTTAATGCCTCATCAAGCGGCTCGCTTCCCCACCCGGTTTTTAGTGCAATCTCGACTTCCAGGTCTCCCAACAGACTTTCCAGATGTTGCTCGACCCGGGGCAGCAAGGTTTCCACATAACGCGCCCGTTGTGCCGTAATTTCGTTTCCCGCCGACGTCATCTCTCTTTCCCAGACGGTAAGGCTCGCATTACCAGCCCCCTGCTTCAGTAACGCATTCCTTTGCCGCAGTGCACGTTCGTAGGTTAGCCAGTGGCGATGAAACGGACGTTCCACGTGAAACACACCCCAATCCACCAGCGCTCGTCGCTGATTGGGTCCTCCACTAATGAGGGCGTGGCTTTCCGGGGTGATCACCAGGAGGGGAAGCAGTGCTGCCAATGCCGACACGCCTTTTGCCCGCTGGCCATCGACATGGATTTCCGTCTTTTCCCGGTTGCTCTTTTTGACACCCAACCGGTGACTAAATTCATTCTCCTTTCCCTCGCCAAACACTAGCAGTGCGTCGGCCTCCCTGTTTACCACTTCCCTGGTCTTTCGGGTCCGAAAGGAGCGTCCCAGCGCCAGAATATGAATGGCCTCCAGCAGGCTTGTTTTTCCGCTGGCATTAGCCCCTTCGATAATATTCAGTCCGGGATCCGGCGCAATCCTCACGTCCTCGAGGATGCGTACGTGCCTGGCTTGCAGGCGCGTCAATCGCATTATTCAACCTGGATTTCTGACAGACGAATGCCCAGTGCCGTGGCTAGCAAGAACCAGAGAAGATCCCTTGTGCGGCGGGAAAAACGAGCCCACAAACGGACCCGCCATCGATAGGGACAGGGAAGGCCGAACCGGTACCCTTTGTGTGTGGATTCGGTAACCCATCCGGCTTTACTACAACCTCATCGGCATCACGACGTAGCGTGACCCTTCGTTACCCAATCCACGAACGAGGCAACTACTGTTCGCGTCACTTAAGGTGATCTCCACCTGTTCCTCATCAATCGCATTGATCGCCTCGAGGAGATAGGCGACATTGAATCCGATCTCCAACTCCTCTCCCTGATAATCGACGTCCAGTTCCTCTTCCGCCTCTTCCTGCTCGGGATTGTTGACGACTGCCCGCAACTGGTCGTTGCTCAGCTCAAGTCGAATCCCGCGATATTTTTCATTGGACAGAATGGCCGCCCGCACCAGTGCCTGTCGCAAACTCTCGCGATCGGCCGTGACGATCTTGTCGCCCCCCTTCGGGACCACCCGTTCATAATCGGGGAATCGTCCATCCACCAATTTCGAGGTAAATCCGATATTCGGTAGCTCCACCTTGATGTGATTGGTATTCAGCTGAACCCGGCACAACTCCTTGGAATCCACCAAAAGCCGGAACAATTCCATCACACCCTTTCGCGGAATAATCACCTGGCGTTGTTCCGTGCCGGTCTGTTCGGCTATCCGATCACTCAAAGCCAGCCGGTGCCCGTCGGTGGCAACGGTTCGTAGTGAGCCGGCATTGAATTCCAGCAGTAAACCGTTCAGATAATAGCGAACGTCCTGATTCGCCATACAAAACTGTGTCTTTTCAATAAGATGGCGAAGTTCACCTTGGGGGATCTCAAATTCGAAGGCACCAGCGATTGCTTCTGTTGCCGGAAACTCCGCCGCCGGGAGTGTCGCAAGCGTGAATCGACTTTTGCCCGATCGGAATCTGGCCTTTTCTCCATCGACCGTGATATCGATTTCCGCGCCTTCCGGAAGCGCCTTACAGATATCCATGAATTTCCGTGCCGGCAGCGTAATATCACCGGTATCGGCTCCAATTACCGGTACAGCCGCTGTCAATTCGACTTCCAGGTCCGTCCCGGTCAGCGTTACCCGGTCGGGTTCGGCGTTTACCAGAATGTTTGAAAGTACCGGTAGTGTCTGCCGCTTTTCAACGACTCCACCGACGACCTGTAGCGGTCGGAGTAACGCTTCTCTCGATATCGTAAATCGCATGTCCCCGTCTTCCCCGGACGTAATTATTAGTGGTTTAGATCTTTAACCCATTGTTACTACTATGTCGCGCATTTGCTGTGAGTAACTCTATTCTCTCCTTGAGATTCAGTATCTTATGCTGACTCACAACCGCGTTTCAATCTTTGGGACCACCTGTGGATAACCTGTTCATCGTCTGGTGTTCTCAGCGAAAAGCTGATTTATCCACAGGTTATCCCAATCATGTAGTCAGGATTCTCAACAGGTTTGCGTAATCCTCTGCGATGCGCTGATCCTCTTCCTTTAGCGATGCGACTTTTTTGCAGGCATGCAGCACCGTCGTATGGTCCCGGCCCCCGAAGGCATCACCAATCTCCGGCAGACTATGGTTCGTCAGCTCTTTGGCGAGCGACATTGCCACCTGCCGCGGACGCGCGATTGAGCGATTGCGTCGCTTCGATAATAAATCAGCGACCCGGATCTTGTAATACTCGGCGACCGTCTTCTGGATATTTTCAATAGTGACCAGTTTCGCCTGTAGCGCCAGAAGGTCGTGGAGTGCCTCTTTGGCAAAATCCACGGTAATCGGTCGCCCGGTGAAGTGCGAATTGGCAACCACCCGCCGTAACGCCCCCTCGAGTTCGCGAATATTCGAGCGAATCCGCTTGGCAATAAAGAATGCCACCTCGCTCGGCAGCTCGACCCCGGTTTGTAACGCCTTGCTATTAAGGATAGCCACTCGGGTCTCCAGTTCGGGTGGCTGGATAGCGACGGTTAGACCCCAGCCAAACCGGGACTTGAGTCGCTCCTCCAATCCATTCACTTCTTTCGGGTAGCGGTCGCAGGTGAGAATGACCTGTTGCTGGCCTTCGAGTAGTGCATTGAAGGTGTGGAAAAACTCCTCCTGGGAGCGCTCCTTTCCGGCGAAGAACTGGATATCGTCGATCAGCAGAGCATCGAGTGAACGGTAGAAGCGTTTGAATTCATTGATGGCGTTTTGTTGCAGGGCCTTGACCATGTCTGCAACGAAACGCTCCGAGTGCAGGTAGAGAACCTTTGCGCTTGGACGGTTTCGGAGGATCTCGTTACCTACCGCATGCATCAGATGGGTCTTCCCGAGGCCGACCCCCCCATAGATGAAAAGCGGGTTGTAGGCCTCTCCCGGGTTCTCAGCGACCTGCATCGACGCGGCGCGCCCGAGCTGGTTGGATTTGCCCTCGACGAAGCTCTTGAAGGTGTAGTTATGCTGGAGTTTGCTACGTCGATAATCGGGTTTGGCGCGCTCGCTCACCGAGGGACTTTCGCCACTGACCCCCGGCTCCTGCGTCATCACGGGTGTGCTGTTCGTCACTTGGGCGCGTGAACCGACTTCGAACCTCACCGGCAAGGTCCCGGTATCGCTATAGGCACTGACCAGCTCTTCAATCCTTGATTGAAACCGTTCTGTTACCCAATCCATGACAAAACGGTTGGGGGCGAACAGGCACACCCGATCTTTCGATACTTCCGCTTGCAGCGGCCGAATCCAGGTATTGAACTGCTGAGGAGAGAGTTCATGCTCTAGGGCGTCTAGACATTTCTGCCAGAAACTGGGCGTCACGGATGCGACCTTCGGTTCTAGTGTACTGTTGCATGCTTGGCGATACTTTCAGAGCCCCCAAAAACGTCAGGACAAGGCGCAGCGCGCAGGCGATGGCTATCCCTTCTCAAGCGCTGCAACGCCGTCATGGCGTTTTTTTGGGGGCTCCCTTCGGGCGAGCCGCTGGCCGGCCATCTGCGGCGTTGCGTTTCTTGGGCCGCTCTTGTGTATCCCTGCGCCTGCGGCATTTGTGCGTCCCTGCACTTCACAAGGGCGCACCGTTCCCGCGAAACGCGCCTTGCACCTGGCTGGCCAGCGACTCGCTGAAAGCACCGCCACGCATGTAACAGTGCACTGGCGTGGAGAGGCAATGGAGAGCGCAGTCTACCGCCGATAACAAAAGTTATCCACACCTTATCCAGATCGAAAAACCTCGCGCTATCTTGACATATGACCAGAAATCACAGTATCGTTTCCGACTTTTCCGGGCCGGCTCCCTTTTTGGGTCCGGCTTATTACACAAGACTGCTTTGACCAGACGGTTGCCCCCATGAAAAGAACATTCCAGCCCTCCAATATCCGCCGCAAGCGCACCCACGGCTTTCGTGCCCGCATGAGCACCGTCGGCGGTCGCAAGGTGCTGAAAGCCCGTCGCGCAAAGGGCCGTGCTCGCCTGTCCGCGTAATACGAGATCTTGCAGAACTCCCCCGGTCGCAGCGGTCCGGCTGAATCCGCTACGGCGTTTCCCCGCCGAGTACGGCTGCTGAAGCCGGGAGAGTTCAAGCGCGTGTTTCAGGATGCGTGCCGGGTCAATGGGGGGCAGATTCTCGTTTTGGCCCGAGCCAATGACCTCGGCTATCCTCGGTTGGGGATGGCCATCTCCCGAAAGAACGCCAAACGTGCCGTGGCGCGTAACCGTGCCAAACGCCAGATTCGGGAGAGTTTTCGCCTCAACCAGGGTGAAATCGGGGGCTTTGATGTAGTAGTCTTGAGCCGCCCCGGTATCGATCGACTGGATAAATCCCGACTACGGGCCACTCTGGAACAGCTCTGGCGAGCCTTGCCCGAACGATGCAGAAACTCTTCCTCGCCCTGATCGCATGTTATCGCTACTGCATTAGCCCCTTTCTGGGCAATAACTGCCGTTTTTATCCCAGCTGTTCGTCCTATGCCCAGCAGGCGATCGTCCGTCATGGTGCACTTCGGGGTAGCTGGCTCACTGTTCGCCGTCTGTCCCGCTGCCATCCCTGGCACGAGGGTGGACTGGATCCCGTACCCGACAACAAAGATTAGCCGATGGACCTACAACGAATCATTTTACTTGGTGGCCTGCTTTTCACTGTCATGCTGATCTGGAATGCATGGCAGGAAGATTATGTGCGGCCCCAGCAGGAGCAGGTGGCGACCACCGAACGGGACCAAGTCGACACGCCGAGTCTGCCCACCGATGGAGCACCGGCTGGTGATGTACCGACCGCGGAGGTACCGGAAACCTCTGCCGCCGACACCCCGGTGAGTCAGACCCGGACCGGGCTCGGCGCCGGCGAGCGCATTACCGTCACCACGGATGTCTTCCGCGCCGAGATCAATGCAGTTGGCGGGGACCTGCGTCGCATCGAGCTTCTGGAATATCCGGTTTCGGTCGACCAGCCGGATAACCCCATCACTCTGTTGAACGATCGACCGGGTGATCTGTTTGTCGCCCAGACCGGATTGCTGCCCGCCGGCACCGATGGCTCTCCGGCCCCGAGTCATCATGCCCGCTTCGAAGCCGAGAAGTCCGAGTATCGGCTGTCGGAACGTGAGGACCAGCTCAACGTCGATCTGACCTGGCGTGAAAACGGTATTGTGGTCACCAAGACCTACACCTTCCGTCGCGGTGATTACCTGGTGGATGTGGGATATACGATCGAGAACGCCAGCGGCGCGCCGTGGAACGGCCACATGTATCGCCAGCTGCAGCGCACCCCCCCGCAGGATGATGGTCAGTTCTTTATCTACACCTACACCGGCGGCGTAATCTATAGCCCTGAAGAGCGCTACGAAAAGATCGATTTCGACGAAATGGCCGAAGCGCCCCTGAACCGTACCTTCCAGGGCGGCTGGGCAGCCATGATTCAGCACTACTTCCTCAGTGCCTGGGTACCGCCGCAGGACCAGAAATACACCTATTACACCAAGGGGATCGGCAACGAGCGGATTTTGGGTATGGTCGGGCCGCAGATCCAGGTCGCCCCGGGCGCCTCAGAGACCCTGACCTCCGGACTGTACGTCGGGCCCAAGATCCAGAACCGCCTCGAGGAGATTGCCACCGGTCTGGAACTGACCGTGGACTACGGCATACTCACCTTCATCTCGAAGCCGCTGCACTGGGTCCTTGCCCTGTTCCACTCCATTTTTGGCAACTGGGGCGTGGCGATTATCCTGCTCACCGTCCTGATCAAAGCCGTCTTCTACAAACTCTCGGAGAAGAGTTACACATCAATGGCGCACATGCGGAAGGTCCAGCCGCGCCTGATGGCCATCAAGGAGAAGTATGGCGATGACCGCGAAAAGCTGAACCAGGCCATGATGAAGCTGTACAAGGAGGAGAAGATCAATCCTCTCGGCGGTTGTCTGCCTATCCTGGTACAGATCCCGGTGTTCATCGCCCTGTACTGGGCGCTGCTGGAGAGCGTCGAGTTGCGGCAGGCGCCGTTCATGCTCTGGATCCAGGATCTGTCAGTGGCGGATCCCTACTTCGTACTGCCGGTGCTGATGGGCGCGACCATGCTCATCCAGCACCGTCTGAATCCGACCCCGATGGACCCTATACAGGCCCGGGTGATGATGCTCCTCCCCATTGTTTTCACCGTCTTCTTCGCCTTCTTCCCGGCGGGGCTGGTTCTGTACTGGGTGGTGAACAACGGCCTGTCGATCCTGCAGCAGTGGTATATTACCCGCTTTGTCGTTAAGACCTGATCATGGCCATGTGAACCACCGGGAACAGGGAGCTGTCTTTATGAAAACTCCCCGTGTTCCCAGTGGTGGAACCCCATGATCGTTTCTACGGACACCATCGCCGCGATTGCTACACCGCCCGGACGGGGCGGCGTCGGGATCGTGCGGGTGTCGGGTTCCCTCGCATCGGTCATTGCCGAACGTGTGCTGGGACGGATCCTGCCCGCCCGCCGGGCCGACTATCTTCCGTTCCTGGGCCCCGACGCCAGTATTCTCGACCAGGGCATCGCGCTCTTCTTCCAGAATCCCCACTCTTTTACCGGCGAGGATGTCCTCGAACTCCAGGCCCATGGCGGCCCGGTGGTGCTCGATATGCTCCTGGAGACGGTGGTGGCCCACGGTGCCCGTCTGGCCCGCCCCGGCGAATTTTGCCAACGCGCCTTCCTGAATAACAAGCTGGATCTGGCCCAGGCCGAAGCCGTGGCCGATCTCATCGAAAGCGGCAGCCGTGAGGCCGCCCGTTCCGCACTGCGTTCGCTGCAGGGGGAGTTCTCCCAGCGGGTATACACTCTGGTGGAACGGTTGATCGCCTTGCGGATAAATGTGGAGTCGGCCATCGACTTTCCCGACGAGGAGATCGACTTCCTCGCCGAGGGTGAAGTGAGCGCCCACTTACGTTCTATTCGGGATGCCGTAGGCGAGGTGCAGGCCACGGCCCGGCAGGGGCGACTGCTCCGCGAGGGCATGACCGTGGTACTGGCCGGGCGCCCCAACGCCGGCAAATCCAGTCTGCTCAATGCCCTGGCGGGTCAGGAGTCGGCCATCGTCACCGAGATCCCCGGCACCACCCGCGACATCCTGCGTGAGCAGATCGATATCGATGGTATGCCACTGCACGTCATCGATACCGCCGGTCTGCGAGACTCCGTCGATCGCATCGAGCAGGAGGGGATCCGCCGCGCCTGGGCTGCCATCGAAAAGGCCGACCGCGTCCTGCTGGTGGTCGATGACCGGCTCGGCATCGAGGCCGAGGAAAGGGCCATCCTGGAAAAACTGCCCGATGGCCTGCCGGTGACGGTGGTCTGCAACAAGGTGGACCTCTCCGGCCGTGAAGTCGGCGAAGGGAGTGATGCATTGGGCGCCGAGGTACGTGCTTGTGCCAGAACCGGCGAAGGGATCGAACTGTTGCGCTCCCACCTGAAGCGGGTGATGGGTTATGAACAGGCCGGCGAGGGCGCCTTCATGGCCCGTCGCCGCCATCTCGAGGCCCTCGGCGCCGCCACCAAACACCTGCAGCATGCCGCCAGCCGACTGGAAGAGGGCGCCGGCGAACTGGTCGCGGAGGAACTCCGCCTCGCGCAGCAGCACCTCTCCGAAATCACCGGCGAATTCACCTCCGACGACCTCCTCGGCCGGATCTTCGAATCCTTCTGCATTGGTAAATAGACCCGGCGTGTCCGGAGAAACCCGAGCCTGCTTATGAAGGTAGGAGGGGCGCTCCGCCGCGAAGTCCGATCAGCCAATCGCCCCGGGGGCGGGCCTCCTACCGGTGTGTCCGGATGACTCCTGAGCCGCTATGGGGGTAGGAGGGGCGCCCCCGCCGCGAAGTCCGATCAGCCAATCGCCCCGAGGGCGGGCCTCCTACCGGTGTGTCCCGAGACTCCTGAGCCACTATGAGGTAGGAGGGGCGCTCCGCCGCGAAGTTCGATCAGCCAATCGCCCGAGGGCGGGCCTCCTACCGGCGTGTCGGGAGACACCGGGGGTGGCCTCCTACGGCCGAAACGCCTGTACTTGGTCTTTCAGATGAGGCAGCCAGCGATCGGGGTCGTCGTCGGCGTAGCGGATGCGGGTGTAGAGATCGGTGATCCGCTGGATGGGTCCGGTGAGGTCGGGTCGGGCGACCAGGACGCGTTCGGCATAGGCGCGGGGTCCTTCGTCGCGCTGGCGCGGCAGGCCGTGGGAATCGAGTTTGCGGCAGAACCGTTCATAAAACCGGGCCGCCGGGTCGGTTTTGGCTCTGCGGGGCCATAACAGATAGGCACCGACCCCTCCGAGCAGTACCAACAGCGACAGGAACAGCATGCCGACCATGCCGCGCCAGTCGATATCCCCCAACCCCAGGCGGCGGATCAGGTCGCGTTGACGTTCCTGGTCGAAGCCCAGCACCCACTGGTTCCAGGTATGGTTGGCGGCATCCCACGATGCGCTCATTTGCTGCCAGCTGCGCGCCAGCCAATCCGCTTGTGCACCGCTGAGGGTAAGGGGGAGAGTCGAGCGGAATCGTTCCGTATCCGCGGTGGCCTGTACGCGCTCGGGCGGCACCACCGCCGTTGGGTCCACGCGCACCCAGCCCTGATCCTCCAGCCAGACCTCGGCCCAGGCATGGGCGTCGGCCTGGCGAATGATGAGGTAGTCACCTACCGGGTTGAACTGTCCCCCCTGATAGCCGGTAACCAGCCGGGCCGGTATTCGTGCTGCGCGCATCAGGGTGATGAAACTGGCGGCATAGTGTTCACAGAAACCGCGGCGCCGGTCGAACAGAAAACTGTCCACGGCATTGTCGGCAGGCAGTGCCGGCGGCTGACGGGTGTAATAGAACGGCTGGTCGCGGAAGAAGCTCAGAGCGGCAGAGATGATGGCCTCCGGGGCCATACCCTCCTCGCGCCAGCGGCGTGCGAGGGCGGTGGTCTGTGGATTGCTGCCGGCGGGCAGGTCGAGGCCCAACTGGCGTTGCAGCGATGACAGCTCGCCGGTGTTGTAATCGAGGACCGAGCGCATCGAATAGCGGCGCCGTTCGTTCACCGGCTTGTCCGCCACCATCTGGAAATCACCGCGAATGTTTGCCGCCGGTGGGGCGCCGGTCGGCAGGTCGAGGGCGAACAGCCACTTGCGGTTGTGGGGTTCAATCGTCACCTCGTAATCGACCGTTTTTCCGGCATCCTGATAGCCGGCATCACCCAGACGGCCCACCCGTTCGCCCTCGGGATCAAGCACGCGCCAGCCGCGCCCATCGGTCAGCCACAACACCGGGCCGCGCCAGTAGAGCCGGTCGGCCGCGGGCGGTTCACCATCGAACTGTACGCGAAACGCCACTTCCTGCGACTCGGCGAGGCTGGTGATCGAGCCCAGGGTCAACTCGTCGCTGAGTCCGGTGGTGCCCTGGTGGGCATCCTCCGGCAGTGCCCAGAGCGGCCCCGGAATCCGCGGAAACAGGATGAACAGCACCAGCATCAGCGGAACCGACTGCAATAGCAGTCCCCCGGCCAGCCGTACATAACCTCTGCTATGGCGCTGCGCACCGCCCGGATGATTGAGCGCCACCAGTGCTGCGGTCAGTGCCAGCACTACGGCGAACATGTAGATACCGACGAAGATCGATTGACTGAACAGAAAGCCGCTGATGACCAGGAAATAGCCGAGGAAAATCACCAGCATGGCATCGCGAAGGGTACGCATCTCCAGCAGCTTCAGGCATAGCATTATCGTCAGCAGCGCTACCCCCGCCTGCTGGCCAAGCAGCGTCTGGTAGGCGGCAAAAATGCCGGCCACTCCCGCAACCGTCAGCCCCATCGTGACCGTCCGTCCCGGCAGGGGCCAGCCCTTGAGTTCGCGCAGGACTCGCCAGACGATCAGCGCCCCGCAACCGACTCCCAGCCAGGCTGGCATCCGCAGCAGG
>NZ_JAENYR010000085.1 GCF_016841685.1 Thiohalomonas denitrificans | reverse complement strand
GACGGGCGGCAGCGGTGGCGCAGGAGACCAACACCATACCGGCGGCCAATTCCGGTGGGGTCTCCGTATCGGCGGCAATGGCGCGGGCGTATTCCCCGGCCCAGCCGGGCAGGTGAACCAGATCAAGACGCGGAAGATTGGGCGCGTCCAGCGGCACCAGCTCCGGCCAATCCTCCGGCGGTGGCGCGGCGGACTTCAGCAGGTCGGCGGTCATGCTCCACCCCCTGCCAACCACACGGCCAGGTCGTTGAAGTCCGTCAGATGGTCCGGGGCATCCTCCGGCCACTGGGGCAGCGCAAACAGTGCCCCCGATGCAATGGCGGCGGCCTTTGCCTTGGTCGCTCCGGGATTACCAACCGTCTGCCGGTCATCGTCACCGGCAATCACCAGTTCGGCGGTCGGCCAACGGCGGCGGGCAGCCGATGCAACCGGCTCCAGGTTGCCCGCGTCGATGGCCGACAGCACCAGTGCGGTGGGTTCATCCTCGGCCAGGGTGCAGCCGGTGGCCCAGCCCTCACAGATGATCATACGGGTGGGATTATCCATGTCACCCGCCACGGGAATGAAACAGCCCCGCTTGCGACCGCCGGAGAGCAGCAGCTTGCCACCGTCGGCGGCGATGAATTGCAGACTGGTCAGCCTGTCGGTGAAATCTGTTACCGGCAGGGTCAGCGCACCGGTGTGCATCCTCGCACCGTGCGGTTGGATGCGCTTGCGGACCAGATAGGGATGGTTGCCCGGTGCCGGAGTCGCTGCATTCCATATCGTGATGGCACGGTTCGCTGCGCGAGCCTGTCGGGTGTTGCGTTCCGCCTCGGCCTGCCTCCTGGCTTCTTCCACCCGTCGGGAGAAGGCCGCCCGTTCAGCCTGAGAAAACGGCTTCTCGCGTTTTGCCTGCCAGGTCTCGGAGATACCGGTGGACCAGTCACCGAAACAACCGCCCCGCCCGTCATCGAACAACAGGCACCACCCGGCCCTGTTACTCGGGCGCTTGCCATTGCCGGGGAAGCGGTGCAGCCTACCGGGCTCGATGGCATCGGGTGGCTCCAGACCGGCGGCGCGGATCGCTGCATGGAAACTTGAGAGGGCATCAATCATTGCGCGACCCTCCCAAGTTGATGAACCAGTCGGCCAGCCCCACAAGCAACCACTCCCATAAGGCGAGGGTGACAATGAGGCCTTTAATGCGGGGGGCAAGGCCGGTAGAATTGCGGGTGTGTTTAGAAGTGTTAGGGGTCGCCTGGTTGCAGCCAGCGCGGCCCTTTCTAT
The DNA here is from genome assembly GCF_016841685.1 of Thiohalomonas denitrificans. Lineage (GTDB taxonomy): Bacteria > Pseudomonadota > Gammaproteobacteria > Thiohalomonadales > Thiohalomonadaceae > Thiohalomonas > Thiohalomonas denitrificans_A. The sequence goes on along the minus strand of NZ_JAENYR010000085.1, from coordinate 13,065 downwards.
TTGTGGTCATCGCCTTGGCCTCCCCTCAGTGCGCAGCCTTGCGGCTGGCCTCGATCTGCTGGTTCAGCCAGTCGTTCACCTCCGCCTCGATCCAGCCGACGGCGCGACCGCCGAGGGAGACGGGTTTCGGAAAGCGACCTTCGGAAATACGCAGATAGATGGTCGAGCGGGAAAGCCCTGTACGGGCCTTGACGGTGGGAAGTCTTAGAATGTTGGTCATTGCCTTGATACCTCTCAGTACGTTTTTGGAAACTTCGAGGGCAAGGCTAGGTGGGCGATTTGGGCGATAAAACGCGCCACATCCCCCAAGTGGATTGCGGGAATGAGGCGATAAAACAGCGGCTTAGAAACGGTCGTGTGATTTCAGGGCGATAGACCCGTACACGAAGGATCGTGACAGATAAGCGGAAAATCAGCGGGTTACGGGCGGGGGAGGCTGGGCGAAAAAATTCCGCCCAACTTTTTACGATTTCATATTCTTGCGGATGGTTTCGGAGTCCCGGCCCTGGGCAATATCGAGCTTGGCGATCTTCTTGGCGATCCAGCTATCAGAGTGGCGCATGGTGTCCGGGTACTGGCGGCGGAGCCTGAGATATTCCTCACGCCAGTCTTCGTACATGGCCTCGGTCTTGCGCTTTCCGGCCTCCCGTTTCTCGGTTGTGGGTGTGTACCTTTTTCCACTGCTGGCAGGGGCCTTATCGATCAGCAGCTCAATGTGCTCCCGGTCTATGGCGAGCGCGGCATCCTCAAAGAACAGCACCTCGTCCAACGGCAGGTGGTGGTCATTGACCTCCAGGGTGAGGGGCGACTTGTTCAGCGACAGCCAGCGTCTGCCGTTCTTGCCCTTGACCATGCCGATGCGGATATTGCCCTGGCCGTGGCGCTCTTCGGCCTTGCACTCGATCCCAAGCAACCCGGCGATCACCTGGGCCAATTGCAGCGCTGTCACCTTCCATTGCCGGAGACGTTCCAGCGGGATGGCGATGCGTCCCATCTGTCCCTGCATCTCCGGGTCGTCGCAGACGATAAAGGCGCGGGTTGCCTTGCCATTACCACCAGGTAGCTGATGCACCGCCATGAAACAGTGGTTGGCGCACTCCCGGCACTCTACGGACGAGGCGGGCTTAGCCTTGGTGATGATGCCTGCCTCCAGTAGTTTGCCGAGCGCACCCTCCGGCCACTGCTGCACGCTGTCCCAGCCGACCAAGTGCGTCTCTCCGATAGAACTCATCGCCTCCAGTAACGACAACAGGACATCATTCAGCGTCATGCGTCGCTGTCATCCTTCGATGCCTGGGGCTCGATGCCGGAGGCGGCCAGCATCTGCCGGATGATGTTGTCGCGCCCCTCGTGGTTGAGGTTGCAGGTATTGGGGTAGGTGACGTTGAAGGTCTTGCTCCCGGCACGCTTGCCCGGTTCGGCCTCAAAGATCGCCTTTATGCTCACCTGGGTGATGTAGTAGGGGGGCGGATTCAGGTCCTTCAACAGGTCGTAAACGGCCATCTCATTGCGCGAGGTGTCGGCCTCCAGCATGATGCGCCGCCGTGAGCCGTGTTTCAGGGTCAACCGAATCTTGGTGACGATGGCCTCGCTAATGCCGGAACCGGGCGGGAACTGAAATTCAAAGTTGGGATCGGCCAGCGGGTCGAGGTCATAGACCCGCTTGTCGATGGTGCCGTCGGCCAGGGTGTCCAGCTTCAGGATGGCCTTGGCAAAGAGCTTTTGCAGCTCCGGCACCGCCTTGGTGTTCTTCGGTGCGTAGATGTCGAGCGAACCCTCCGCCTCGCAATAGACAAAGATGAGCTCAAAGGCTGGATGCCGGGAGCGGGTGGTGAGGCTGTTGCGCTCCCACTCCACGCCGGACTGGCCGTAGTCCTCCGGGTAGGCGAAGAAATACTCCTTCCCGGTCTCTACCTTGCGGTAGGGCTCCACCTTGCAGTTGCGGCCCCGCCCCTCGGTGGTGTTGAAATAGTGGCTAATGGCCTGGGCCAGTAGGGCGATGTCCTCATCGTCCACATGGGGCGGTACTTTCGGCAGGTCGTTGCGCTTTTTCCAGAAGCGCCCCGCGACGGTATCGGCATGGAGCAGGGCCGATGCCCCTTTCCAGTATTCCGGCTTGTGGAGAAAGGCCCACATCGCCTTGGCGTGGTAGCCGTCGATGGTGGATATGGCCTCCGGGAAGTCCTCGTCATCGTAGAACGCCGCCTCGTTGCGCAGCGCCTCGATACCACCGTCGGTGGCCAGGGCGTTGATGTCCTGGAAGTCCACCTCCATGTCCGCCTGCTGCTCCACGGGCAGGGCAGTGAAGGCCTCGAAGATGGGTTCCACCTGCGTTTCCGTAAGGTCCCCGAAGTCCACGCCCAGATCCGCCTCCCTGGCCTGGAAGTAGCGGGCCAGCAGCGCATTCGGCACCCGGCGGAAGAACTGACGGTGTTGGTATTGACTGGCCATGATTCCCTCCTAAGCCGCTTGTCATTGAATTCCTTGGATTATACGGGAGGTTGCAGTACATTACAGTACATTTGCAGTGAGCCGACGAGGGGAGCCATGGCCACCACCAAGACAGCGACTCTTACCTTTCGGATTGACCCGGGTTTGAAGGAAGCGTTGCGCGCCGCCGCCCAGCAGGAGCACCGCTCCATCGCCAACATGGTGGAGGTGTTAATCCGGGACTATTGCGGGCGGAATGGCATTGCTATCCCCGAGCAGGAGGCGCTTTTTGATGAGTCCTCACCTGCGGCGGGCACTACCAGAGAACGAAGCAAGTAGGCACGAGCCACCATGACTGACGTAAACAAGACACTCGACACCTTACCCAGGCGCACAAGCGCCTCGGCAGTTCATGCGGGAGTACGTCGCCAAGACAGCGGCATTGCCACGCGTTTGCGCCAAAAATCGCCCGTTACGACGGAGGGGGGCTGCGTTGAATCCGGTTGAGATCGAGCAGGCCATCACTGACCTCGCGGACCAGCCCTTCGACGCTGAGAGCTTCCCCTATGCCTTCCTTGAAGCCTTCGGCAACAAGAAGACGACGATCAAGCGCCTTCGCGCCGGTGCGTCGAACAAGTCCGACCTCGGCGGCGTCCTCCAGACCAACAACATCCACATACTGACCTGCGAAGCAGGGCAGGTGCCGAAGGCACTCAAGGCACTCAAGGAGAGCCCCGCTACTGCTAAAGCCAAGGCGAAGTTCATCCTCGCTACAGACGGTACGGACTTCGAGGCGGAAGACCTGACCGGTGATGAGACAGTCGCCTGCGCCTTCAAGGACTTTCCCGATCACTTCGGCTTCTTCCTGCCGCTGGCGGGCATCAGCACCATCCGTCAAATCAGCGAAAACGCCTTCGACATCCGGGCGACCAGCCGTCTTAACAAGCTCTACGTTGAACTGCTGAAGGACAACCCGGAATGGGGAACGGACGCGCGCCGCCATGACATGAACCACTTCATGGCGCGGCTGATATTCTGCTTTTTCGCCGAGGACACCGACATCTTCGGCGGCAAGGGCAAGTTCACCGAAACCGTCGCGCAGATGAGCGCGAGGGATTCTTCCAACACCCACGAGATCATCGGCACTCTGTTCCTTGCCATGAACACCAAGCGGGAGGAACGGGCTGCAGCCAATATTCCCCGCTGGGCCAACAGCGACGACTTCCCTTATGTGAACGGCGGCCTGTTCTCCGGCAACATGGACGTGCCGCGTTTCAGCAAGATCGCCCGGTCCTACCTGCTGCACGTCGGTGGCCTCGACTGGACCCAGATCAACCCGGACATCTTCGGTTCGATGATCCAGGCGGTCGCCGAGGACGATGAGCGCGGTGAGCTGGGAATGCACTACACCAGCGTCCCCAACATTCTCAAAGTACTGAACCCGCTTTTTCTCGACGACCTGCGGGCGCGGCTTGAGGAAGCGGGCGACAATCCCCGCACCTTGCTCAACCTGCGCAAACGCATGGCGAAGATCCGGGTCTTTGACCCGGCCTGCGGTTCCGGCAACTTCCTGGTCATCGCCTACAAGCAGATGCGCGCTATCGAGGCCGAGGTCAACAAGAAGCGTGGGGAGCGCGACCGCCCTTCGGACATCCCGCTCACGAACTTTCGCGGCATCGAACTGCGAGACTTCCCGGCGGAAATCGCCCGCCTCGCGCTGATCATTGCAGAGTATCAGTGCGACGAATTGTACCGTGGACAAAAGCTGGCCTTGGCCGAATTTTTACCTCTGCGCAACGAGAACTGGATTACCTGCGGCAACGCGCTACGGCTCGATTGGTTGAGCGTTTGCCCGCCCACGGGGACTGGGGGCGTGAAGCGAGTTGCCGATGACCTCTTTCAAACGCCGCTGGAGCAGCCGCAGTTCGACTTCGAGAATGAGGGTGGGGAGACGTATATCTGCGGGAATCCACCTTACAAAGGTAGTCAGACGCAGACCAAAGAGCAGAAGGCGGACTTGGCATCGGTATTTGACCCTTGCGGTATTTCGCCCAAACAAATTGACTATGTGGGCGGCTGGTTCATGAAAGCAGCCGCCTACGCGCAAGCTACACCAACGGATGCGGCTTTCGTTAGCACCAACTCCATCTGCCAAGGCCGAATCGTCCCTATTCTGTGGCCAGAAATTTTCAAACGCGGTTCCATCATCCGCTTCGCACACACTAGCTTCAAATGGGCGAACCTCGCTGCCCGCAATGCGGGCGTTACGGTTGCCATCGTCGGTCTTTCCACGGACGTGAACAAGAACCGCCAGCTATACGACTTAAATCGCGATGGCGAAACCACTGTGCGTGAGGCGGCGAACATTACACCGTATCTGACTGTTGGCGAGAACGTGGTGGTCGAGGGGCAACGCAAGAATATTTCGGTCCTACCCGATATGTCTTTCGGCAATATGCCCGTTGATGGTGGGAATCTGTTGTTCTCGGCGGATGAGGCGTCCTCACTCGGCTTGAGCAAACAGGATGAAGAAGTCTTTCTCCGCCGTATCTATGGCTCTGCGGAGTTCATTCGCGGGGTTGTTCGTAAGTGTCTTTGGATTACCGATGAAAAATTGCCTCGTGCGTCGGAAATTGCTTCCGTTCGCGCTCGCATTGATGGCGTGCGGCAAATGCGGCTTGAAAGCAAGGATGCAGGTACGCGAGGAATGGCAACTCGGGCGCATCAGTTTCGCGAGATGTATCACGGTGAAAAACACACGTTGATCCTTCCAAGCGTTTCATCGGAAAGCCGAGAGTATCTTCCTGTTGGACTTATTGACGATCGATCTGTCGTCAGCAACCTCGCCTTCGCCCTCTACGACGCCCCGCTATGGAACATGGCGCTCATCGCCTCACGTCTGCATCTTGTCTGGATCGCCACCGTCTGCGGCAAGCTGAAGACGGATTTTCGCTACTCCAACACCCTGGGCTGGAATACCTTCCCCGTCCCGACCCTGACCGAGAAGAACAAGGAAGACCTTACCCGCTGCGCCGAGAACATCCTGCTGGTGCGGGAGCATCATTTCCCTGCGACCATCGCCGACCTCTACGATCCCGACAAGATGCCCGCTGACCTGCGGGCGGCGCATGAGCGTAACGACGAAGTACTGGAGCGCATCTATATCGGTCGGCGCTTCAAGAATGACACTGAGCGGCTCGAAAAGCTGTTTGACCTATACACAAAGATGAGCGCAGCGGCTGCACCGGCCAAGGTAAAGAAGCGCAAAAAGGGAGCACGCGCATGAGCGACAAGAATAAGTCCATCCCGTCCGTCTCCGTCACGTACGCCCGTAACGGTGCTTCGACCAAGGCTAATACCCTTGGGATGCGTCCCATGCAGGAGCGCGCCTACGAGAGGCGTGGTGAGCAGTACCTGCTCATCAAGTCGCCACCGGCGTCCGGCAAGAGCCGTGCCCTTATGTTCGTTGCGCTGGATAAGCTCAAGAATCAGGGCTTGAAACAAGCCATTATCGTCGTGCCGGAGAAGTCCATTGGGGCCAGCTTCAATGATGAGCCGCTATCCCAATTCGGCTTCTGGGCTGATTGGCATGTCGAACCGAAGTGGAACCTCTGCAATGCGCCCGGCAACGACAACGGTGGCAAGGTGAAGTCGCTCGGCGTGTTCCTCGAAGGCGACGACACGGTGCTGGTCTGTACGCACGCGACGTTCCGTTTCGCAGTTGATGCCTATGGTGTAGAGAGGTTCGATGATCGGTTAATTGCGGTTGATGAATTTCATCATGTTTCCGCCAACCCTGACAACAAGCTGGGTACGCACCTGGGTCAATTTATTGCGCGGGACAAGACGCACATTGTCGCCATGACAGGCTCTTACTTCCGGGGCGACGCGGAGGCGGTGCTTGCTCCGTCTGACGAAGCCAGGTTCGATACGGTCACCTATACCTACTACGAGCAGCTCAACGGCTACGAGTACCTCAAGCAACTCGACATCGGCTACTTCTTCTACAGCGGGTCTTACGTTGATGACATCCTCAACGTCCTCGACCCCGGAGAGAAGACGATTATCCACATCCCCAACGTCAATTCGCGCGAAAGCACGAAGGACAAGATGCGGGAGGTGGAACACATCATCGAGGCGTTGGGTGAGTGGCAAGGCATTGACGCCGCGACAGGCTTTCAGCTTGTCAAGCGGCCGGACGGCCGGGTGCTGCGCATCGCCGATCTTGTTGATCCGGCTCATCAAGCCAAGATTCAGGAAGGTCTTCGTGCAGAAGAAATGAAGACTAATCGTGACTATGTTGACATGATCATCGCGCTGGGTATGGCGAAGGAGGGCTTCGACTGGATTTGGTGCGAGCACGCACTGACCGTCGGCTATCGTGCCAGCCTGACCGAGATAGTGCAGATCATCGGTCGCGCGACCCGCGACGCGCCCGGCAAGACGCGCGCGCGCTTCACCAACCTGATCGCTGAGCCGGACGCTACAGAGCAAGCCGTGACCGAGGCCGTCAATGACACCTTGAAGGCCATCGCCGCGAGCCTTCTGATGGAGCAGGTCCTTGCCCCGCGCTTCGAGTTTAGGCCCAAGAACGTAGACAACGGTCCGACGCCAGGCTTCGACTACGGCGAAGACGGCTACGACCCGGACAAGTACAATGTCGGCGTCAACCACGAAACCGGACAGGTGCAGATCGAGATCAAGGGCCTCGCCGAACCCAAAAGCAAGGAGGGCGCGCGTATCTGCCAGGAAGACCTGAACGAGGTGGTCGCTACCTTCATTCAGGACAAGACCGCTATTGAGCGCGGTTTGTTCGATGAAGAGTTGGTGCCGGAGGAACTGACCCAGGTCCGCATGGGCAAGATCATCAAGGACAAGTATCCAGAGCTTGACGCCGAGGATCAGGAAGCCGTGCGCCAGCACGCCATTGCCGCCCTCACACTGACCCAGCAGGCAAAGCAGTTTGCGACAAGTGATGAAACCGATGAGGCAATCCCCAACACCGCATTGATCGATGGAGTCCGCCGCTTCGCGATGGACGTGCGTGAACTGGATATAGATCTCATAGACCGTATCAACCCGTTTGGTGAAGCCTACGCCATCCTCGCCAAGGCCATGAGTGAGGACAGCCTGAAACAGGTTGCGGCTGCCATCTCAGCCAAGCGCGTGAACCTGACGCCGGATGAGGCGAAGGAGCTGGCCATCCGAGCCGTACAGTTTAAGAAGGAGCGCGGACGTGTGCCCGCGCTCGATTCGCAGGATGGGTGGGAGCGACGAATGGCCGAGGGAGCATCCGCGTTTATGCGCTACAAGAAGGAGGGGCGCTATGAGTGAACCCGACCTCGACGAACTGGCGGCGGAGCTAGCCGAGTTCACTGCACCGGAGAAAAAGAAGGGGCGCACTCCGCTCGAGGAGCGGGTTATCGCCGGGTTCGAGGAAATTCAGCGGTTTGTGGAGAAGCACGGCCGTGCGCCGCAACATGGCGAAGACCGTGACATCTTCGAGCGGCTGTACGCCGTGCGACTTGACCGCCTGCGGTCGCTCTCCGAATACCATGCCTTGCTTGAACCGCTGGACCATCAGGGCCTGCTTGCCGGTGCTCCCGGAGTTGCTGAACCGTCGCCCGACTACGATGTGGATGAATTGGCTGCCGAGCTGGCGGGCGTGGAAGGCGCTGACGACATCACCGAGCTGCGCCATGTTCGCACCAGCGCTGAAAAACGCGCTGCCGAGGAGATCGCCGACAGAAAGGCATGCGAGGATTTCGAGACGTTCAAACCGCTGTTTGAGCGTGTGCAGGCCGACCTCAAGACGGGCTTGCGCCAATCCCAGCCGATCAAGGCTGGTCGTCGGGCGATTGAGGCCGGAGATTTCTTCATCCTAGATGGTGTCACCCTATACGTCGCCGACGTGGGCGAGCCTTTGAAGACAACAGCCGGAGAAGTGGATCGCCGTCTGCGGTTGATCTTCGCCAACGGCACCGAGAGCAATCTATTGCTGCGCTCGCTTCAACGCGCTTTCTACAACGATCCCGCCGCGCGGCGCCTGGTGACGCCGGAGAGCGGGCAGATGGCATTCGGGGGCGAGATGGAAGCGGACGACGTTGAGAGCGGCACGATCTATGTCCTGCGCTCGCTGTCCGATGATCCCTATGTCGCCCAGCATCGCGACCTGATCCACAAGATCGGCGTGACCGGCGGCAAGGTGGAGTCCCGCATCGCCAACGCTGAGCATGATGCCACCTATCTTCTGGCGAAGGTTGAGGTGGTCGCGACTTATAAGCTGGCGGGCATCAACCGCACGCGAATGGAGAACCTGTTTCACCGGCTGTTTTCATCTGCACGGCTGGATATCACCATCAACGATCGCTTCGGCCATCCGGTGCAGCCGCAGGAATGGTTTATTGTGCCTCTGTTCATTGTTGATGAAGCTGTTGAGCGCATCAAGGACGGGACGATAATCCACTATTCCTACGACCCAGAGGCGGCGCGATTGGTGAAGGCGGTCTAAATGTGTGCGGCGAGCTACATGACAACATATCGAATCCACCAGCTGGGTTATCGTGGGATAGACAGCCCTGAAAACGGGTATTACGCCACGCTGTTGGCGGGGATAGACATGGACTGAGGTTACGGGACGATGACCGCGATAGAGTACTGTAAGCCTTGGAGGAGTTACGAGGATCAACTTGATCTGCTGATCTCCCGTGGTCTGGCGGTAACAGACCGCCCCAAGGCCCTGGAGTATTTACAGCGCATCGGTTACTACCGCCTGAGCGGCTACTGGTTCCCCTTCCGCGAGCGCTCGGGGTTACTGATTCTGCTGGATGAACAGGGTCGGAAACCGACCAGGAAGCAACAGAAGGAAACCAGAATCGCCCTTGATGATTTCAGGCCAGGCGCGACCTTCGAGAACGCAGTGAACCTCTACGTCTTCGACAAGAAGCTGCGGCTACTGGTGATGGACGCGCTGGAGCGTATCGAGATCGCGCTGCGGGTGGATGTCTCCCACACCCTGGGCAAGCTCGACCGCTTTGCCTACCTCGATCCCGCGCTCTTCCATTCCGAATTCAGCGAAAAGCTGCACAACGACAAGGGCGTAACCAGGCACCATGAATGGTTGGGAAAGCACGCCCAGTTGATTGGCCGCTCCAAAGAGGAGTTCGTCCTTCACAACAAGACCAAATACGGTCAGCCCTTGGCGATCTGGGTCGCTTGCGAGGTGTGGGACTTCGGTACGATGTCTCGACTCTTCGACGGAATGAATGAGGTGGATCAGGACGCCATCTCGGCCAAGTACGGCATCCACAACGGCCGCATCTTTGCCACCTGGCTGCGCAGCCTGAATTACCTGCGCAACGTCTGCGCCCATCACAGCCGCCTGTGGAACAGGAACATCATTGATCAGCCTAGGCTGCCTCCGGCGACCGAGATCCCCTGGGTTGAGCCATTCAAAGATAACGGTCATCTCCAGGCGCGCTGTTTTCTGCTCCTTCGCATCGCCCGCCATTTGCTCCAGGTGGTGAACCCTAATTCGAGCTGGCCGGAGCGCATGAAGGCACACTTGCAGGAGGATTTCCCGGACTTGGACCATCTGGAGCTGAATCTGGCGGGGATGGGAGCGCCAGACGGCTGGGAAACCGACTGGTGAGCGAACGAGAGGCAATAAAAAACCCCTTAGCGATCTCCCCGCCGAAGCGGTTCCACCGAAAGGGGCCGTGTTACGCGTAACCATAGGCCCATTGGGCCTGGAAATCAAGTCTGGGATGGCTTGCATGAGATGACTTCGGACCGCCCGTCACGCCGCTTGCAAGCTACGCGGCAAGCGCCGCGCCGGGCTACGCCGTGCCAGGATTCGGGGCCGCCAGACTGCCTCCGCAAGCTCCGGCAGACTGGCTACGTGGCTTCGGTCGATTTCAGTCCCCTCCGTTCCCGCCCGCACTCCGCCACTGCGCCCTTCGCCCCCAAACAGCGGGGGCCAAGGGCTTGCGGCTCCGCAGCGGGCTGCGCCGTGCCGGGATTTACCGCCGCCAGACTGTCTCCGCAAGCTCCGACAGACTGGCTCTGTGCCCCTTGCTGGCTTGATTACCCTTCGTTACCGCTTGCGCGGGGCCACTGGCAGGCTCGGCTATCGCCCAGCCCGCCGCGCCCCCGCACTGCGCTGGTCTTTCCCGCCCCCAATTGCCTGGGGCTCCGGTAAAGGTTCGGTGCTGCCTGCCCAACCAGGGTCGGTGGTCGGCAATTGAACATAATGCTGGAATTATGCGCAGTGCAAAAACCGCGCTGTCCGCTCCGCCGCATAATTTGCACTATGTGTAAATTGCCTCCGCTTGTTTTTTGATCCCCCGCCCGGCCACCCGTCCGCCCCAAGGGGCTCCCCGGTGGCTTCGTTCAGGCGCTTTGGTTGATCGGTACGATCTCTGCGCCTGCTTTCAGCTTGTCGAGGTAGTCCGCCCACTCCTGCATCATCTTGCGCCGTTCCGGCAGGTGCGCGGTGCGGTTGTAGGCGCGGCCGTTGGGGTCGCGTACCGCATGGGCAAGCTGGTGTTCGATGTAATCAGGGCGGAAGCCCAGCACTTCATCGAGGATGGTTCGCGCCATTGCCCGGAAGCCGTGGCCGCTCATTTCGTCCTTCTCAACACCCATGCGCCGCATGGCTGAAAGGATGGCGTTGTCGCTCATCGGGCGGTCGCCCTTGGGATTTCTCGCACTGGGGAAGACATAGCGCCCCCTGCCGGTGAGCGGGTGAAGCTCCCGCAATATCTCCACGGCCTGGCGGGATAAGGGAACGATGTGCTGGGTATTCGTCTTGGAAACCGTATAACGCCATTCCGCCGCATCCAGGTCGATGTCCGTCCATTCCGCATGTCGCAGTTCTCCGGGACGCACAAAGACCAACGGAGCAAGGCGGAGTGCGCAGCGCACAATCAGGGTGCCTTCGTAGCTATCAATTGCCCGGAGTACCCCGGCGACTTTTTGAGGTTCAGTTACAGCGGCAAAATGAGTGCCTTTGACCGGAGGGAGCGCACCCTTTAGGTCGCCGGTCGGATCGCGTTCAGCCCGCCCGGTGGCCACTGCATAGCGGAAGACCTGTCCGCAGTTGCCCAGGGCGCGGTGGGCGGTTTCCAGGGCTCCCCGTTGTTCGATACGACGAATCACTTCCAGCAGTTGCGGGGCGGTGATGTCGGCGACAGGGGAGGCACCGACCCAGGGGAAGATGTCCCGCTCCAGGCGGCGGATGATCCGGTCGCCATGATTGGCGGACCAGTTGGGGGAGTGCTTGGCGTACCATTCCCGCGCCACTACTTCAAAGCTGTTGGCCTGCTTCGCTACCTTTGCCGTTTTCTTGGCCTTGCGGTGTTCACCGGGATCGATGCCCGCCGCAACCTGTTTTCGGGCTTCATCCCTCCGGTCTCTGGCATCTTTCAGGCTCACGTCGGGGTAGGTGCCGAGGGAGAGCAGCTTTTCCTTGCCGTCGAACAGGTACTTGAATCGCCACCACTTGCCACCTTTAGGGCTGATCAGCAGGAACAGGCCCCGTTCATCATAGAGCTTGCGCTGTTTGGCCTCGGGCTTGGCCTTCTTGATTGCGGTGTCTGTAAGTGGCATTTGGGGTAACTGCTCCGTCAGTCTTGGGGTAACCCCAATAGTTACCCCTGTGAGATTCAGGATTCAATGGGGTAACTTTAGACGCTATCGGACGAGCAGGCAATAAAAAAGCCCGCTGTTATGCGGGCTTTCGGACTTTCTTGGGTGTTACTGGGAATTGAATTGGTGGAGGCGGCGGGAATCGAACCCGCGTCCGCGAGAACTCCGCCATGGGATCTACATGCTTAGCCGCGCCTATTATTTTTAACCGTTGATCGCCCGACGGGCAGGGCATATCAACGGCGATTCCGGATTTGGGTTTTAGCGGCTAGGCCCCGGACTAACTTCGCCGCGAGCTTGCGTTTAATGACACCCGGAACCCGAACGCACAAGCACGTATCGGTCGGGCGCTAGCGGGGTTTAAGCCGCTAGAGCGTAGTTGTCGTCGTTGGCAACTATGTTGTTGCAGCGTTATTTACGAGGTCACTGCACCTCGGCATGCACCCTATGGTTTCGCAACCCACGTCGAAGCCAGGTCGCCCCCAAAGGTGTTATCTCCCCTATTAGATAGGGGATCGGTACCCAAGTTCAAGGGGATTCGCCCTTGTGCCGAAAAGAAATCCGCTTTTACACCCGGTTTCCGTCGATCAATGCTGATATTCGTCTCGCGAAGCCGCAAAGGACGTCAAAAAATACTTATCGATTAAGAGTGTCACTCGGTTAGCTTTGCGAGCTTGGCGTCTTTGCGAGCCGTACCCCCTGCTGCGCAGGCCCGAATCGGTGACGGGCCGTCATTGCGAGCCGTACCCCCTGTTGCGCAGGCCCGAATCAATGACGAACCTTCAGCCGTCATTGCGAGCCGTACCCCCTGTTGCGCAGACCCGAATCAGTGACGAACCCTTAGCCGTCATTGCGAGGAGCCACAGCGACGCGGCAATCTCGCTGTTAGGACACCAGATTACTTCGTCGCCGGGGCTCCTCGTAATGACAGCGGGGGAAGTTCATCAGGAGGAGCCCCAGCGACGCGGCAATCTGGGGTTTTGGGAG
>NZ_JAENYR010000084.1:2782-14728 GCF_016841685.1 Thiohalomonas denitrificans | reverse complement strand
CGTCGCTGTGGCTCCTCGCAATGACGGCTAAAGGTTCGTCACTGATTCGGGTCTGTGCAGCAGGGGGTACGGCTCGCAATGAGGGCGAAGAGTTCGTCATCGATTCGGGGCCGCGCAGCGGCGGGTAGCGCTCGCAATGACGGCTAAAGGTTCGTCACTGATTCGGGCCTGCGCAGCAGGGGGTACGGCTCGCAATGACGGCTGAACGTTCGTCACCGATTCGGGGCCGCGTGCGGCGGGTACGGCTCGCAATGACAGGGGCGGAAGTTCTGCTGCGAGAGCAAGAAAGGGGGTGAATAGTTAGTAATTTACGGCAACAAAAACTTTGTGCTCTTTGCGTCTTTGCGGTGAATAAACCGGGTTAGCCATGCGAATCCTCTTTCTGACACACAGCTTCAACAGCCTCTCGCAGCGGCTCTATGTCGAGCTGTCGCGGGACGGCCATGACATCTCCATCGAGTTCGATATCAATGACGCGGTGACCCGGGAGGCGGTGGCGCTCTGGCGGCCTGACCTGATCGTTGCGCCGTTTCTGAAGCGCGCCATTCCGGAAGACGTCTGGCGCGCCCACACCTGTCTCATCGTGCATCCCGGGCCGCGCGGCGATCGGGGACCCGCTGCCCTGGACTGGGCCATCCTGAATGGCGAAACCACCTGGGGCGTCACCGTCCTGCAGGCTGTGGCGGAGATGGACGCCGGACCCGTGTGGGCGAGCGTGGATTTCCCCATGCGTGACGCCCGCAAGGGCAGTCTCTACCGCAACGAGGTGACCGAGGCGGCCGTTACTGCGGTCAAACAGGCGGTGGCGCGGTTTTCGGCGGGTGAATTCAGCCCCGAACCGCTGGCTGGCGGCCACTGGAAACCCTCCTGCCGACAGGCGGATCGGGCGATCGACTGGCTGCGTGACGACACCGCCACCGTACTACGCAAGATCCACTCGGCCGATGGCCAGCCCGGCATTCTCGATCGCATCGGTGGCCTGCACTGCTATCTCTACAATGCCCGGGCCGACCCCAACCTGACCGGCACTGCGGGTGAGTTGATCGCCCGGAGGCATGGGGCGGTTTGTCGGGCGACCGTCGACGGCGCCGTCTGGATCGGCCATCTGCGCCCCGGCGGGGAGGGGCTCGGCTGCAAACGGCCGGCCGTATCGGTACTTGGCGAGGCGGCTTGTCTCCTGCCGGAGCCCGGCGCGGGATCCCTCGGTGGAGAGGATATCCGTTATGAAGAGGCGAACAGGGTCGGCTATCTGCACTTTCACTTTTACAACGGCGCCATGGGTGTCTCCGAGTGCGAGCGGCTGCTAAGCGCCTACCGTTCGGCCTGCGAACGGGATACACGGGTCCTGGTCCTGACGGGTGGTGCGGATTTCTGGTCCAATGGCCTCGACCTGAATCAAATCGAGGCGGCGGAGAGTCCGGCGGACGAGTCCTGGCGCAACATCGAAGCGATGAACGATCTTGCGCATGCCATTATCACTACCGACGACCGCATCACCCTATCGGCGCTGCAGGGCAATGCCGGTGCCGGCGGCGTGTTTCTCGCCCTGGCAGCGGATTACGTTCTGGCCCGCAGCGGCGTGGTGTTGAACCCCCACTACAAGTCGATGGGCAATCTTTTCGGTTCGGAATACTGGACCTGTCTGCTGCCCCGTCGGGTCGGTGAAGGGCGTGCCGCCGAGCTGATGGAGAACCGTCTACCGATCGGGGCTCCGGAAGCCCTGGCGCTTGGCCTGATCGACACACACTTCGGCCTTGATGCAGCCGACTTTTCCGTACGCCTACGAGCCTGGGCGGATACACTGGCGGCCTCTCCGGAGTACGCAAAGACCCTCGCGGCCAAGCGACAGCGCCGCACCGTGGATGAGGCGGAAAAGCCACTGGCCGCCTATCGGGCCGAGGAGCTGGAGCGCGTGCAGCTCAATTTTTACGGGTTTGATCCCAGCTACCATGTGGCCCGCTACCACTTCGTCTTCAAGGTGCCGCACTCGCGCACACCGTTTTTTTTGGCCCGGCACCGTGTCATCGACAGGGGAGTGCTGAGGTGAATGCAGGAGGGTCGGTTCGCGGCTCCAGCTGCTGATGGCGCGCGCGGCCCGCCCTGCCGGTGCATTTGCACGCGATGGCAGCACGAGCCCGGATGGATTTCGCCGGGGCGACCTGATAATTTAGTCCGGTTCTGAGGCTGGTCGACCGTGGTGCGGGGAGAAGGAAATGCGTTATGAGGTCTCCGATGAGGATATCGTTAAGGCCAAACACCCGCATGAGGTGTTTCTTATCAATCTGATCTTCAATCACATTCTTCTTTTTGTAGCCTTCCTGAGTGCCAGCTCACTCCAGGAGTTTCTCTTCGTGGTGCCGATCGTTTCGGCCGCGATCCTCATCTACATGCTCTGGCGGGCACGCAAATCGCGGTTTACAGACCCCTGGTATGTCAAATGCCACTGGCAGCTTGCCGCAAGGCGCAGCCACCTGTTTATCATCATGCTGGGGGTGATGGCACTGGTCATTCTCGGCGTCTGGATCGCCTCGGGCGGCAATCCGGGTCCGCAGCACTACGCCATCGGAGCGGTCGGCATGTTTCCCACCATGGTGACGGTATTGGCGCTCATCATCATGGAGTCGGAGGCGGTGGCTCAGGCGGGGTCCGGCGTCATTCCCAAGTGGTTGGAAGAGCGTTATCCCAACCCCCAAGTCAAGGTTCTGGAGGGATCCTGATGGAACGTCACATGTTTATCTCTGTGCTCCTCGGCACCCTCGCACTCATTATGCTCGGAATCTTCGTTCTACCCGGTCATGAGCCGGAGGGACCAGGGCGAATGCCCTGGCAGATCGAACCCGTCGACGGCACCACTCGTGTCTTCGGCCTGACCCTTGGCGAGAGCACGCTGGCGGATGCCGAATCGGTCATCGGCGAAGAGGCTGAGGTGAGCCTGTTCCGATCGCCGGAAGGCTTAATCGATATCGAGGCCTATTTCGACGAGGCGACCATGGGCGGACTGAAGTCGAAGATCGTGCTGATCATGGCGTTGTCGGAAACGGAACGGGATGCGATGTACCATCGGGGGATCCGCATTGCCACCATGGGAAGCGGAACCCGCAAGGTGACACTCGCCCCGGAAGATCAGCGCCGCGTCCGCCGTGCGCCGATCGCCAGCCTGACCTACCTGCCGCGCATCGATCTGGAGCCGGAGCTGCTGATCCAGCGCTTCGGCGAGCCGGCTCGGCGCATTGAGGAACCGGAAGAAGAGACGGTGCACTGGCTCTATCCCGCGCTCGGCCTGGATATTGCCGTACACGAGGAGGGAAGGGAGGTTTTTCAGTACGTGTCTCCGGACGATTTCGGACGGGTGATACAACCCCTGCGGGAGGGCGCTCCCGTCAGGTGAGCCCTGGCCGGAAGTCGACACCCGAACGGGGGACGTTTATTCCGGCATGGCGCCCTCCGCTGGGTGCTACCGAATCGACCGGTATATGCCCCGATCGCGCCCGCGCTTACTCAAGATCAGCTGCCACAGCTGGCCCTGCCCGGAGCGGAAAAAACCCGCGCAGCTCAACAGGTAATATTTCCACATGCGATAGAAGCGACGGCCATATTTCCCTTCGAGTTGCGGCCAGGCGGCCTCGAAGTTGTTCCACCAAGCCATGAGCGTGTGGTCGTAGTCCGCGCCGAAGTTGTGCCAGTCCTCGATGATGAAGCAGCGGTCTATCGCCTTGCTGATTTCGTAGGCCGATGGTAGCTTGCCGTTGCGGAAAATGTATCGGTCGATCCACGGGTCGACACCGCTGGACGTGGCATGGATACCGATGGTGTGCAGCAGGAAAAGGCCGTCGTCCTTCAGCAGGCGGGAGGCGGTATCAAAATAGGCGGTATAGTTTTTCGGGCCAACGTGCTCGAACATACCCACCGACACCAGCTTGTCAAAACGGCCGCGAAGTTCCCGGTAGTCCGCCAGTTCGATGTTCACCGGCAGCCCGGCGCAGCGTTCGCGGGCTAACGCCTGCTGCTCCCGAGAGATGGTGACGCCGGTTACTTCGACACCATAATACTCGGCGGCGTGCCGGGCCAGCCCGCCCCAGCCGCAGCCGATATCCAGCAGTTGTTCGCCCGGCCGCAGTGCCAGCTTGCGGCAGATTAGGTCAAGCTTGTGGAACTGTGCCTGTTCGAGGTTTTTCGCTCCGCGCCAGTAACCGCAGGAGTAGCTCATGGTCGGGTCGAGCATGGCTCTGAAGACGTCGTTGCCGATGTCGTAATGCTGCTCGCCGACCTGGAAGGCGCGCCGCCTGGTCTGCAGGTTGAACAGGCGCTGGCGGAGCAGTTCACCAAATAGCTTGATGCGCGCCCAACCCACCAACTTCTCGTCGATATCAAACCGGAGCAGGCGCGTAAAGACTTGGTCCAACGCCTGCGCGTCCCACATCCCCTCCATGTACGCTTCACCAAACCCGAGAGAGCCCTGCGTGAGCACGCGCTGGTAGACGGCCGCATCGTGCACCTGGATATCCCAGGGACAGTCGCCCATGAACCGTATTCCGGCCTTGGCTGCGAGTCGCTCCAGGACCACCGGTGCCTCGCATCCCGACCGCCGGGCCGGTGTGCCTGCCGGTTGTACCGATTCCTTCGAATTGCTCACATAATCCTCCTTCTTCACAGGTGTGGCCTGAAGGGCGAATGCCGGCCGGCCATGCTGTTCATGCGCTGATAAGGACGCCCGCTACGGAGGGTTGGGGCCTCGGGCCGGGCGCGAAAAAGACAGTATCGATAACTGCTAATACGGTCAAACGATAATAAATGGGCTTTACTATCGGGATATCCGATAGAATTTCGAATCTTCCCGCGAAGGGAGGCGGTCGCTGCGGGGATCCAGGAACCATGTGCGGAGGCGGCTCCGGGGCCGGACGTTTACACTGTGAATGAGGGAAAGTGGAGAGCGGCCGATGAAGCCACGGATTAGCATGATTACGCTGGGCGTGAAAAACCTGGAGGACTCGATACGCTTTTATGAGCAGGGCCTTGGCCTGCCGAGGATGGGCTCTCCGCCGGAAGTCGCTTTTTTTCCACTCAACGGGAGCTGGCTGGCTCTTTATGGCCGGGAGTCTCTGGCCGAGGACGCGGGGGCCTCTCCCGAGGGGAGTGGATTCAATGGCGTGACCATCGCCCACAACGTGGAGTACGAAGCCGACGTTGACGCGGTCATCAAGCAGGCACTCTCCGCCGGTGCCAGACTGGTGAAGCCACCCGGAAAGGTCGCCTGGGGTGGCTACTCGGCCTACTTCGCCGACCTTGACGGGTATCTCTGGGAGATCGCCCATAATCCGTTCTTCTGGGTCGGGCCGAAGGACGAAAATGCATGACATTGCGCAGTAGCACCAGACATCGGAGTTGCGGCGCATTTATTACCGGGCCGCACAATGGTAGGGGAGATCCCGTAAATGCGGCGGCTTATGGGTACTTCGAGGGCGCATCGAGAATGCGCCCTACGGGAGTGGGGGTCGCGTGAGTGGGATTCGAGGGCTCCAGCAGTCGTTGGGGCTGGTCGCGTGGGTCGGGGTAAGCTTCATTGCCGCCGGCATCGGTGCGATCGCCTCGGTCAATGCCGGCGCGTTTTACATGCAGCTGGCGCGCCCGGAGTGGGCGCCGCCAGCGTCGGTGTTCGGCCCGGTCTGGACACTGCTGTACGCGCTCATAGGCTTTGCGGCGTGGTGGGTATGGCGTAGCCATGGATTTCGTGCCGCGCGTATTGCACTGACCCTGTTTCTGGTGCAGCTTGCGGTGAATGCCCTGTGGAGCTGGCTCTTTTTCGGTTGGCGTCTCGGTGCGTGGGCATTTGCCGACACCGTGCTGCTGTGGCTCTTGACCGTGGGGACGCTCATCGGTTTTTGGCGCCTACGTCCGCTGGCCGGTGCGTTGCTAATCCCCTATCTGCTATGGGTGAGCTTCGCCTCGGCGTTGAATTACTCGGTCTGGCAGCTCAATCCTCAATGGCTCGGGCCATAGCTTGTACAACTCGTTGCCCGGCCAGCTACATGACACCTCGGGTTGTTACAATAGACGCCTGTTACCGAATCCTGTGAGCCCGTCATGATCCTGGACACCCTTGCCAATGCCCACCGCTATCACTGCATTCACCCTCGCTTCACGGAGGCATTCGCCTTCCTGCATGCCGACCCGGCCTCACTGGCCCGGGGCCGCCACGATATCGCCGGGGATGAGCTGTTCGCGATCGTCTCCCAGGAGGATGGCCGTCCCCGGGATGAGGCGAGGCTGGAGTGCCATCGCCGCTACATCGATATCCAATATATCGTTGCTGGGGTCGACGAGATGGGCTGGAAACCGACTAGCGTCTGCACCCGACCGAGAGGGGAATACAGTGCGGGAAAGGATATTTTGTTCTTTGAAGACCGCCCCGAAGCCTGGGTGGCCACGCCCGCTGGGGGATTCTGCATCTTCTTCCCGGAAGATGCCCACGCACCGCTTGTCAGCCCGCACCCCATCGGCAAGATAGTGCTGAAGGTCGCCGTTTGACGCAGCAGAAATGGCGGGCCCGGCTCAGCTGTGTGCCGGCCGGTTACAACATCCCCGGCAAAAACCGTCGCCGTCTGCTGATGATCTTGCCGGAAACCATGAACACCCCGTCGCCGGTGTAGTGCAGGGTCTGCGGATATTTCGGGGATAGCGCCGCTTGCGCGCTCACGACCTCCCAGATAAAGAAGTTGTACCGGCCGACGAGGCTGTCATCGGCCAGCCGGCATTCGAAGTTGGCACAGCACTCGCGGATCAGCGGCGCCTTCACCTTTTGTCCTTTTTCAGCAGTGAGTTCGAAATGGTCGAACTTGTCGATCTCCGCGCCGGTGGTGTTGCCGATCCCGACCAGTTCGTCGGTGAGTGCGGTTGTCGGCACGTTGATGACACATTCGCGGCTTCGGCGGACCATCTCGAAACTGTGGTTGCCGGCCGAGATGAGGCAGCCGACCAGGGATGGCGAGAACTCCATGACCGTATGCCAGCCCATCGTCATGATGTTGTGGCGTCCGTTCCAGGTCGAGGAGAGCAAAACGACGGGGCCGGGCTCAAGGTAGCGGCGGACCCTCTCCACCGGCAGGCTTTCCTTTTGGAACTGCCTCCTCATTCGCTTTCTCCAGGTCGAAGCCTATCTCCAGGAGCTGCATAGCCCGTCTGTACTCCTTTCGCTCCTATCCTTACAAGCTTCGTCGAAGGATGCGGAAAAGTACATCGGCTTCAGCGGATGTTGCGGTACTTCGCTCCGGCGCAGAGGACGCGGGGCTTACACGAAGCACACGAAGGTCACGTGTTCGGTGAGGCGTAGACTTGTGTTCTCCATGTCCTCCGCGGTGAATACAATCCTGCGAGCCCTAACCGCCACTCCCCAGCCCCGAATTAGTGACGAACAGCCGTCATGCGAGAGCCTCAGCGACGCGGCAATCTCGCTGTTAGGACACCAGATTACTGCGTCGCCGGGGCTCCTCCTGATGAACCTCCCCCCGCTGTCATTACGAGGAGCCCCGGCGACGAAGTAATCTCCCGCTCCCAAACCCCAGATTGCCGCGTCGCTGGGGCTCCTCGCAATGACGGCTACGAGTTCGTCACTGATTCGGGGCCGCGCAGCGGCGGGTACGGCTCGTAATGACAGCGGGGGCAAGTTCATCAGGAGGAGCCCCGGGCGACGTGGCAATATCGGGGTTTGGAGCAGAAGATTACTTCGTCGCTCAGGCTCCTCGCAATGACAGCGAAGGCATCATCAAGAGCCGTGCAAGTCTTGATAGCAGGTCATCGGTAGCACGACTGCATGGATGCAGGAGTAGAACAGTGCACGCCAGGTTGGACAATGCACGCAGTATCTTGTCGAATGAACCGTTGTCGAGGAATGCTGCCGTTGAGCGTACTGGGACGAAAGATGATGGCTCCTGCATCTTCTTCACTTCCTACATCCCTGTAAGTCGTATGCACGTACCTGATATCAAGCACTTGCATGGCTCGTCATGTACCAATCTTGTGAGTATGCATTTACCGGGGGAGATGGTGTTCATTTGTGAAACAGAAAGAGTGTTGATCAGACCGCTGTCGTTGAATGATTTGTCCTCCGTAACAGAGATTCTGGGCGACCCGGAGGTTATGAAGCATTCGGTGCGCGGAGTTTGTGATGAAGCAGCGGCCCGTAAGTTTATCGAATGGTGTCTGTCCTGCTACAAGTCGCACGGGGTCGGGCCATGGGTACTCGTCGAAAAGGAGTCTCTGGATCTCATCGGATTCTGTGGGGTCGGCCCCGAACGTGTTGGCGATACAGAAGAGATTAACCTCGGATATCGGCTTGCACGGCGTTTTTGGGGGGCTGGCCTGGCGACCGAGTCGGCATGTGCTGCATTGGCGTACGCATTCGAAGTAAAGGCATTCCGGTCGGTAGTGGTCATGATTGAGCCTGAACATGTCGCCTCCATGCGGGTGGCAGAGAAGGCAGGATTTTGTGGCTTCCAGAATGTACAGTTTCACGGGCGGGAAGTGCGGTTGTACCGAATGAGGTGTGATGAATGGACTTCATCGCGGAAAGCCGCGCACCCGCCAAAGTAGGCCGTAACCCGGCCTTTCGAGGCCGCCCTTCACTCCTATACGCAGAGCTTGCGCTGGGTACTGAAAGGCTCGACGGTAGGAGTCCATGAGGTCTTGCTGACATTGGTGGATACCGACTTCCATAAGGGCGAGCTACCGAAAAATATTCGTGCGATTGGTCCTGATGAGGCAGCGCGCCAGGCGTCGCGGGGAATCCGTCGTGGCAAGCCGGAGGTCTATATCGGGAAGGGCACTCGCCCGGTGGTTCACGGTACTTGCACCCGAAAGGGGCATGGCGATAGTGAATCGATAGCTTCGTTCCTGCTTGGCGGGGTGTTGGTCGAGGCAGGGGCCCTCAATCTGCATCCGGCCCGTTCAGGTCGGGACGGGTCTTTTTCTTTTTGGTCGGTCTGTCCCTTTCGGGGATCAGCGGGTCGTCATCGTCCATGAGTATGCGGTTTGCGTCTCCTTCCAGGTCGTCGTACTGGCCCTTTTTGATGGCCCAAATCAGCACTCCGACCAAAACCAGGCCGATGAGGAGCATTGCCGGTATCAGTGTATAAATGACGTCCATAAGGTCAGGATCCCGCTTGGTGGGGCTAAGGCGTTACCCGTTTCATCGGGTCATGCCTATGCATCATCACCCCGGTCGCGTTTTGGCTTTGAAACACCGGACGCCCGCTCTTCCTCTGCCAAAGCCTCTTCATCGTAGACATAGCGATCCAGGGCCGCGTCCATCGCTTCATCACTGTCGAGGTCGTCGGCCTCCTCCTCGTCGTTCTCGTCATCTGCGGCGCGCGGGGCAAATCGGGCCGCAAAGAAGACGCCGATCTCGAACAGCACCCACATGGGCAGCGCCAGAAGCGTCTGCGAGATCAGATCGGGCGGCGTAAGCAGCATCCCGATTACGAAGGTACCCAGGATGATATAGGGACGTTTTTCCCGCAGGCTTTCGGGTGTCGTAAAGCCCGTCCAGACCAGCAGGATGGTCGCTATGGGCACCTCGAAGGCGATTCCGAAGGCAAAAAAGATCTTTAGAACGAAATCGAGGTATTCGTTGACGTCGGTTGCCACCTCGACCCCTGAGGGTGCCACCGATATGAAGAAGCCGAACATCAGCGGGAAGACGACGTAGTAGGCGAACGCCATGCCCGCATAGAAGAGTACCGTGCTTGAAGCGAGCAGCGGCACCGCCAGTCGTCTTTCATGCCGATACAGCCCGGGCGCTATAAACCCCCAGATCTGATAGAGGATAAATGGCATGCCTACATAGACGGAGATGACCAGAACCAGCTTCATCTGCGACCAGAAGGTACCGTGCGGCTTCACGGAAATCATCCGGGAGCCCTCCGGCAGCTGCTGAAGCAGCGGCCGGGCGGTCATGGTGTAGATTTCCGGAGCGAAATAAAACAGCCCCACGAATACCACCAACACGACCACCACGATGCGCATCATCCGATCCCGCAGTTCCAGCAGGTGCGATACGAACGGCTGCTCTCTCTGGACTTCGGGGTCGTCGGTTCGGTTATCGGTCATTGCTGTCGCGGGGGTCGTTTTCGGAGGAGGACGGGGCTTCATCTGTCACTGAGTTCCCGCTCAGGTTGGATTGGTACTCTTCCAGTTCACTGCGGGTGGACTCAATCTCTTCGCGGGATTCCTTCACGCTCGACCGGGTCTCCTCGACGATTTCGTGGATTCCACTGCTTTCGGCCTGCTCTTTCATGACCCGCTTCAGCTCATCGGCACGGATTTCCTTTTCCACATCCGCCTTTACACTGCTGACGAAGCGGCGTGCCTTGCTGACCCAAATGCCAGCCGTACGCGCGAGCGCCGGCAGGCGTTCGGGACCTACGACCAGCAGGGCAACCACCCCGATGAGGGCCAGTTCCCAGAATCCGATGTCGAACATGGCGGAGGCGTCAGTTAGCGGTTAATCAGGCCTTGTCCTTCTCGCGGGAGGCTTCGCCTTCAATGACGTCTCCCTCTTCGTTCTTTTGCAGCTGGGCCTGATCCTCGGAATCCTGTTCCTTTTCCGTATCGCTATCCTTTACGGCCTTTTTGAAGCTCTTGAGGGCTCCACCCAGGTCGCCGCCTACGTTGCGCAGCTTTTTGGTGCCGAAAAGCAGCACGACAATCGCCAGGACGATCAGAAGTTGCCAGATACTAATTCCACCGAAACCCATTGTTTTTGCTCCACATCAGTTGTTTGAAAAGGTGATTTCCACCGTTTTCCAATCAAAAGCCCGTTAGCTTCTCACCGCCGAGCAGGTGTAGGTGCAGGTGAAAAATCTCCTGTCCGCCCCCTTTTCCGGTATTGATGATGGTCCGAAACCCGGCTTCGAGGCCCTCCTGCTTCGCCAGTTTGGGCAGAAGGCGCATCATATATCCCATGAGACCGTCATGTTCCGGTCCGAGTTCTTCGAGACTGGCAATATGTTGCCGCGGAACGACGAGCAGATGGACTCGGGCCTTCGGATTGACGTCACGGAATACTACCACCTGATCGTCCTCGTGGACCCGGTCCGAAGAAATTTCTCCGGCGATGATCTTGCAAAAGATACAGTCAGTCATCACTCCTCCCGGTTTTTCTTCTCTTCCAGCCCCGAAAGTCCGAAACGTCGCTGCAATTCCATCAACACCTGCTCCGGTTCAAGCCCCAGATGCTTGAGCATCACCAGACTGTGGAACCATAAATCGGCGGTTTCGTAGATGATCTCTTCCCGATTGCCGCCTTTGGCGGCAATCACCGTCTCGGTGGCTTCTTCTCCCACCTTTTTGAGAATGCTGTCGAGGCCCTTGGCATATAGCTTGGCCACGTAGGATTTGTCCGGATCCGCGCCCTTGCGCTCTTCCAGGACTTGAGACAGTTTTTCCAGTACGTCGCTCATAGCTAACCGTAGATGGCTTTAGGATCTTTTAGAACCGGCGCTACCGCTGACCACTCGCCGCCGCGCAGCTCCCGATAGAAGCAGCTTTCGCGGCCGGTATGGCAGGCGATGCCGCCAACCTGTTCAATTGTCAGCAGCACCACATCGGCATCACAGTCGGTGCGGATGCTCTTCACCTTTTGAACATGGCCCGACTCTTCGCCCTTGGGCCACAGTTTTTTGCGGGAGCGGGACCAGTAGACCGCCCGCCCTTCGGCGGCCGTCCTCTCCAGGGCCTCGCGGTTCATCCAGGCGAGCATCAATACCTGCCCGCTCTCATGGTCCTGGGCAATTGCAGGCACCAGCCCGTCCGCGTCCCATTTAATCTCGTCGAGCCATGCGTTTTTCATAAAACACCCTTAACCGCGAAGGTCGCAAAGGACCGCAAAGTGACATCTTTTTGCTTCGCGTTCTTGGCGTCCTTTGCGGTTTAGTAGCTTTAAAGCCGCACTTC
>NZ_JAENYR010000084.1:0-2682 GCF_016841685.1 Thiohalomonas denitrificans | reverse complement strand
TTTGCTTCGCGTTCTTGGCGTCCTTTGCGGTTTAGTAGCTTTAAAGCCGCACTTCGGTAGTGATGGT
The DNA here is from genome assembly GCF_016841685.1 of Thiohalomonas denitrificans. Lineage (GTDB taxonomy): Bacteria > Pseudomonadota > Gammaproteobacteria > Thiohalomonadales > Thiohalomonadaceae > Thiohalomonas > Thiohalomonas denitrificans_A. Next base: position 2,615 of record NZ_JAENYR010000084.1, on the reverse strand, counting down.
CCCGGGATCGCCGGCACCAGCCCGTCCGCGTCCCACTTAATCTCGTTGAGCCCCAAGCATTTTTCATAAAACACCCTTAACCGCGAAGGTCGCAAAGGACCGCAAAGTGACATCTTTTTGCTTCGCGTTCTTGGCGTCCTTTGCGGTTTAGTAGCTTTAAAGCCGCACTTCAGTAGTGATGGTGGTCCTGGGATCGCCGGCACCAGCCCGTCCGTGTCCCACTTTATTTCGTCCAACCAACTCACAAGCCGTAGCCTCCGAGGCTTTGATTCACAAGATACGAGATTCGGGATTCGGGATTCGAGGGAAAGAGCTCACTACGCTCGGCCAACCCGATCAATCGTGCGCGCAGCGCACTCCACCCCTCGTATCTCGCCCCTCGCCGCTCGTATCTGCCCTTACAGCCGGACTTCGATGCCGGCCTCGGCCATGTGCCGCTTGGCCTCTTCGATGGTGTATTCGCCGAAGTGGAAGATACTGGCGGCCAGCACGGCTTCGGCATGGCCTTCGCCTACGCCTTCGGTGAGGTGTTCCAGTTTGCCGACTCCACCGGAGGCGATGACCGGCACGTGAACGGCGTCGGATACGGCCCGGGTCAGTTCCAGGTCGAAGCCGCTTTTGGTGCCGTCCCGGTCCATGCTGGTCAGCAGGATCTCGCCGGCACCATACTCCACCATTTTGCGCGCCCACTCGATGGTGTCGATGCCGGTGGGCTTGCGTCCGCCGTGGGTGAAGATCTCCCAGCGGGGCGGCTCCCCCTCATGGCTGACCCGCTTGGCGTCGATGGCGACTACGATGCACTGGGAACCGAAGCGCTCGGCCGCCTCTTTGACGAATTCCGGGTTGAACACCGCCGCGGTATTGATGGCGACCTTGTCCGCACCCGCGTTCAGCATGCGGCGGATATCCTCGCTCGTGCGGATGCCCCCGCCCACGGTCAGTGGGATGAAGACCTGTCCGGCAACCTCTTCGACCACATGCACCATGGTCTCCCGTTCATCCGACGAGGCGGTGATGTCCAGAAAGGTGATCTCGTCGGCGCCCTGTTCATCATAACGGCGCGCCACCTCCACCGGGTCGCCGGCATCGCGGATATCCACAAACTGCACGCCCTTGACCACTCGTCCGCCGTCGACGTCCAGACAGGGGATGATTCGTTTCGCTAGAGCCATTTCACCAAACCATTAGCCTTGCAGGGGGCGGACGAGAGATACGAGGTTGGAGATACAAGATTCGAGGGAATGTGCTCGCTGCGCTCGCGCCCATTTCAATAAAACGTGCGCGAAGCGCACACCACCCCTCGTATCTCGACCCTCGTACCTTGTATCTCTGTCTGTCCGTACCTTATTTCGTCAATTCGTCCGCGAGCCGCTGCCCCTCGGAGAAGTCCAAACTTCCCTCGTAGATGGCGCGGCCGGTGATGGCGCCGCTGATGCCCTCGCCGGACACAGCGCACAGGGTCCGTACGTCATCGAGGCTGCTGATGCCGCCGGAGGCGATGACCGGGATGGTGATTGCGCGGGCGAGCTTAACTGTTGCATCCACGTTGACGCCGGTCATCATGCCATCCCGGCCGATGTCGGTATAGATGATGGCCTCGACACCGTCGTTCTCGAAATGCCGGGCCAGGTCGATTACGTCATGTTTGGACAGCTTCGACCAGCCGTCGATGGCCACCTTTCCCTCTTTGGCGTCCAGTCCGACGATGATGTGGCCCGGATATTCCATGCACAGATCGTTGATGAAGTGGGGGGCATTGACCGCCTTGGTGCCGATGATGACGTACTGCACGCCGGCATCCAGGTAGCCCTGAACCGTCTCTTCATCGCGGATCCCGCCACCCACCTGGATGGGTATGTCCGGATACGTCTCGGCAATGGCCCGGATAATCTCGCCATTGACCGGCTTGCCGTCGAAGGCACCGTTGAGGTCGACCAGATGCAGCCGGCGCGCTCCGGCCTCCACCCAGCGACCGGCCGTGGCTACGGGGTCGTCGGAAAACACCGTGGAATCTTCCATGCGGCCCTGCCGCAGGCGGACACACTTGCCATCCTTCAGGTCGATGGCGGGGATCAGCAACATCTTTTGTTCCTCTACCTCAGTGAAGCGGCGCCGACCGCTCCGGCGTCCACGATACGATAAGTCGGCATGCCTTGCTTTGCGAGCCGTACCCCTGCTGCGCAAATCCGAATCAATCGAATGTTTAGCTGTCATTGCGAGGAGCCTAAGCGACGAAGTAATCTTCTGCTCCCGAAGCCCCAGATTGCCGCGTCGCCGGGGCTCCTCCTGATGAATTTGCCCCCGCTGTCATTACGAGGAGCCTAAGCGACGAAGTAATCTCCTGCTCCCAAAACCCCAGATTGCCGCGTCGCCGGGGCTCCTCCTGATGAACTTGCCCTCGTTGTCATTACGAGGAGCCTAAGCGACGAAGTAATCTCCTGCTCCCAAAACCCCAGATTGCCGCGTCGCCGGGGCTCCTCCTGATGAACTTGCCCTCGTTGTCATTACGAGGAGCCTAAGCGACGAAGTAATCTCCTGCTCCCAAAACCCCAGATTGCCGCGTCGCTGGGGCTCCTCCTGATGAACTTGCCCCCGCTGTCATTACGAGGAGCCCC
>NZ_JAENYR010000083.1 GCF_016841685.1 Thiohalomonas denitrificans | reverse complement strand
GCTGCGCCTTGTCCTGACGTTTTTGGGGGGCTCTGAAAGTATCGCCAAGCATGCAGCAGTACACTAGACATCGGTACCATTCACAACCAGATACGCGATAATCGCTAATGCGACAGTCGCCCAGCCGATGCGGTCGATATAGATCCGCAGGGTACGCTCCATGCGCGCCCCGCCCCATACCATAAGTGCAGACACCAGATAGAACCGGCCGCCGCGGCTAACCAGCGAGGCAAGCGCAAACGCCAGCGGGGGCATGCCCATCACCCCTGCGGCGATGGTAAATACCTTGTAGGGAACCGGTGAAAAACCAGCGAGGAAAACCGCCCAGAACCCCCACTTGGCGAACCAGCCCTGCACCTCCTGATATTTGCTCCAGTATCCGGCCTGATGCAGCAGCGGTTCGATCACCTCAAACAGGAAGTGTCCAATAAGGTATCCAAACAGACCCCCGACCACCGATGCAATGGTGGTGATGCCGGCATACCGCCATGCCTTGGAGGGATTGGCCAGCGCCATGGGCGCCAGCATCATATCGGGCGGAATCGGGAAGAAGGAGGATTCGGCAAAGCTCAGCCCTGCCAGATAGCGAGGCGCATACGGGTGGACAGCCCAACGCATGACTCTGCTGTAGATGGCGGAAAACATCAGCTGATCACCCGTGAACGGCCCACCATGCCCTTCAGCATTGGAACAAAACTGACGGATTCAACCACCTCCTGTTCGCACACATCGCCATGACGGGTAATCACCACCAATTCCTGCTGCTCACCCTCGCCCACCGGCAGGACCATCCGTCCGCCATCGGCCAACTGGTATAGCAGTGCTTCAGGGATCTCGGGCGGCGCCGCGGCCACCAGAATGGCATCAAACGGCGCATGCTGACTCCAGCCTTCGTAACCATCACCCAAACGCAATGATACGTTGTAGATAGACAGCTCACGAAGATGGCGCCTGGCCTTGTGATAGAGAGCCTCGATGCGCTCCACGCCATACACCTTCTCCACCAGGCGGGCGAGAACCGCAGTCTGGTAACCGCAGCCGGAGCCCACCTCAAGCACCGTTCCGGGCGACCCCTGCATAACCAATTCGGTCATGCGCGCGACGATGTAGGGCTGCGATATGGTCTGCCCGCTGCCAATCGGCAGTGCCGTGTCCTCATAGGCGCGGGTCTCCAGGGCCTCATCGACGAAGATATGCCGGGGAAGGCTTCGCATCACATCGAGCACCCGTGTATCGGTCACGCCCTGTTCGGAGAGCCTCTGCGCCAGCCGTTCGCGGGTACGCTGCGAGGTCATGCCAATGCCCACGTGACGATTCATCGAAGAGTTCCTATGGGTGGCAACCAACACTCAATGGCCTCGATGGCGTTGTAGCGGGTGAGATCCACCTGAATGGGCGTTACCGAGGCGCGACCGTTTCGAGTGGCGTGAAAGTCGGTCCCCGGCCCTGCGTCCTGCTCCGCACCGGCCGGGCCAATCCAGTATATGACCCGATCGCGCGGGTCGGTGTCGCGAATGACCGGTTCGGATTTATGCCGCCGGCCCAAGCGAGTCGCCTCGATTCCCTCCAGTGCCTCCCAGGGCACGTCGGGGACATTCACGTTCAGGATCGTATCTGCCGGAAGCGGTGCCTCGCGCAGGCGCTTGATAAGCTCCACCGCCACCCGGGCGGCAGTTTCGAAGTGCTTCGGCTGGTGACTGGTCAGGGAGACCGCAATGGCAGGGAGGCCGAGAAAACGTCCCTCCATGGCGGCGGCCACCGTCCCCGAATAGAGCACATCATCGCCCATATTGGCCCCGGCGTTGATCCCCGAAACCACCATATCCGGCTCCTCATCGAGAAAGCCGGTAACCGCGAGGTGAACACAATCGGTCGGGGTGCCGTCGACGCGAATCACGTCGGGCGCCACCCGAACCGCCCGCAGCGGCCTCTCCAGCGTCAGCGAATTGCTGGCCCCGCTCCGGTCCCGTTCGGGGGCCACAACCGTGACGTGTCCCAACTGCCTTAACGACTCGGCGAGACAGCGCAGGCCCGGTGCCTGATAGCCGTCATCATTGCTGACAAGAATCTTCATTCCTTGCTTGACTTACGCTGGTTCGAAGAAGCGTACTATACCCGAACAGAGGGGCGGAAGCAGCCGGAGAACGGTCGTGATAGACTTCGATAATCGAAGGTTCATGTCATGGCGAGCAAATATCGAATTACAGAAGAGGAGCAGACTCTGTTCCGCGAGACGGTGCGCGATGCGGTACCGCTTCGCAACGACCGTGTGTCACCCTATCGCCAACGCCCTCGACCTCACCCCCAGCAACAGGAACGCGATGACAGGGAAGTACTTCGTGACCTGCTTTCCGACCCGTTGGATCCCGCCGATCTGGAAATCGGTGATGAGTTGCTCTTCGCCCGCCCGGGCCTGCAGCACACGGTTATCCGCAAGCTCCGCCGAGGCCATTACAGTGTCCGGGCCGAGCTGGACCTGCACGGGCTGACCTCTATCGAGGCGCGACAGGCCGTAGTGGAATTTCTCGCTGATTGTCACAGGCGGCATATCCGATGCGTTCGCATCATCCACGGAAAGGGCAACGGTTCCATGAATCGGGAACCGATTCTCAAGCGAAAAGTGGCTCACTGGCTACGGCAACGGAAGGATGTTCTTGCCTACGCCTCGGCCACTCCCACGGACGGCGGCACGGGCGCCGTCTACGTCCTGCTGCGCAGGGCCCGCTGAGCAACGAGTCGAGTGACTACACGACCCCCGGCCCGGGCGGCGACCGATGGATAAGATCCTCTCTCCAGCTCTCCAGCGTCTGTAGGCAGTAACCCAGAAGTTTGACACTGCGCTGCTCGGATTCCGATTCCACATAGCAGCGAATTTCCGGGGCGTTGCCTGACGGGCGCAGATGAATGATTTCGCCATTTTCAAAGACCACCCGAAGACCGTCCGTGGTATCCGACTCGACCGGAGAACCGCAAATCCCGAATAGCTCTGCGAAACGTCCCAGGTCGTCTGCCCCTTTCGGGGTGAGTGGTTCCAGCTTTAGCCTCGCCCACTCCGTTGGAAACTCCTGGACCCGACCGCTGGCCGTATAGCGGCCGGGTAGCGTAGCGAGCAGTCGCGAAATACCGCCGGCCTCCCGAGCCAGGCGAAGCAGAATCACCACCACTATCACTGCATCCCGAGTCGGTAACTGCGACAACGAGCGGTCTTCGCGATCAATCCTGGTCCCGGTCAGAAATCCACCGTTGGCCTCATAGCCGACCACGGTATTGGCGCCTTTGGCGCATGCGCCATTCATCGCCTCGATCACGAACGGCGAACCAATCTGCGTTCGCAACACCTCTTTGAACGCCTTGATCTTTTCGACGGCGGTATTGGAACTCACCGGTGTGACTACCGTATCCGCACCGAGATAGCGAGCACAGAGTATTCCGGCAATGTCCCCCCGCAACCATCGACCGTTTTCATCACTGACCATGGGGCGATCGCCATCGCCATCGGTCGATACGACGCTGTCGAGGCGATATTCAGCCGACCAACGACGGGCCAGTGCCCGATCTTTCGCCCTGATGGCCTCGGTATCCACCGGGACAAAGGTCTTTGAATGGCCCAACGCGATAACTTCGGCACCCAGGCTTGTCAGTACGAGTTTCAAGGCTTCGCCCGCCACACTCGAATGTTCATAAACCCCGACTCGCAAACCGTTTAAGCACCCGGCCGGGAAGAAACCCAGATAGCGTTGGACATAGCTCTCGAACGCGGCGGGATCGGCCTCCGGCAGCTCGTGCGTCACCGACACGCTGCCGTCCTCGTTAAAACGGTTTGCCGGTATCGAAACCGATTGGGCCCGGATCGCAGTTTCATCGGATTTAAGGATCTCACCGGATGGTTTGTTGAATTTCAGACCGTTTCGGTCGTCGGGGATATGACTGCCGGTAACCATGACGCCAGGGAGTCCGGTGGCGATACTATAAAACGCCAGGGCCGGTGACGGCACAAAGCCGCTGTTGATCACTTGATATCCCCTGTCCCGGGCGGCCATCGCCACAGCCGCCATAATGCGGCGTGTGCTTGAACGTAAATCACCCGCAATTGCCAACTTCCGGGAGCTGACCTGGTCGCTTTGTTCCAAGTGCTGGAGGAAGGCCAGGGTGTACGCATAACAGACTTCGTCGGTCATAGCCGCGACAGTGCCGCGGGCACCACTCGTCCCGAACCTGACCCCGCTGCGAATCATGAGTTGCTCAATATCCCATCGCCGCTCCATCATTTCCTCAAGCCCGGTCGCCGGTTTCGGACATACGCCGGTAGTCATCCTGAAAACGGACGATGTCGTCTTCACCCAAATAACTACCGGTCTGGACTTCAATGAGTTCCAACGGAATCTTGCCCGGATTCTCCAGGCGGTGGAGTGTGCCCAACGGAATATAGGTCGACTGGTCCTCGCTGATCAGGTGAGTCTCCTCGTTACAGATGACTCTGGCCGTACCCCGCACGACAATCCAGTGTTCAGCCCGGTGATGGTGCATCTGCAGTGAAAGGGCGGCGCCCGGATTGACGATGATCTTTTTCACCTGAAAACGATCAGCGCGGCTTACTCCTTCATAGAAGCCCCACGGTCGATGCACCCGGCGGTGAAAATCGCACTCCTCACGCCCGGCTGCTTTCAGTTGTTCGACAATCAGCTTGACCTCCTGGCTGCGGTGCTTGTCGGCAACCAGAACCGCATCAGTGGTTTCAATAACGATACAGTCTTTCAGGCCAATCGTTGCCACCAGCCGATCTTCGGCACGGATGTAGCTCCCTGTGGTATCTACGGTCAGAGCATCACCCTTGATCACATTGCCGTGCCCGTCTCTCTCTTCGGCGTCGCAGAGTGCCGACCAGCAACCGATGTCGCTCCATCCGGCTTCTAGTGGAACCACTACCGCCGAATCGGTGTGCTCCATGACGGCATAATCGATCGAGACATTGGGGCAGGTAGTGAAGGCAGCCGGGTCCAGCCTCGTGAAAACCAGGTCACGGGTTCCCGATTGGTAGGCCTCGGAACAGGCCCTCACGACCTCCGGTGCCCACAACTCGAGTTCCTGGAGAATGCGATCGGCACGAAATAGAAACATACCGCCGTTCCAGTAGTAGTCGCCCGAATCAAGGTACTCTTCAGCCGTCAACGCATCGGGCTTCTCGACAAATCGGGAAACCTGCGATACGCGGCCGCCCTCGACCGCCCGGATGTAGCCGTAACCGGTCTCGGGCCGGGTGGGAACGATTCCGAAGGTCGCCAGGGCGCCCTCTTCAGCCGCTGTCGCCGCCTGGGCGACCGCTTTACGAAACGCGGCTGTATCCACCAGCAAGTGATCGGCAGGGAGCACGATGAGCAGTTCGTCCGGATCCTTTTCACGCGCAGCCATGGCTGCGATGGCGATGGCGGGTGCTGTATTGCGACCGAAGGGCTCGAGGATAATGCCGCCCTCTTCAATGCCGAGTTCCCGCAACTGTTCAGCCACCAGAAACCGATGCTGTTCATTGCAGATGACCGTCGGGAGTCCCCCGCCATCGATCCCCTCCAGCCGCTCCACTGTTGTCTGCAACATGGTCTTGTTGCCGATAAGGGGCAGGAACTGTTTGGGATGTGACGAACGCGACAGAGGCCAGAGACGGCTTCCTGCACCACCTGCGAGAATTACCGGAACCATGACAAACAATCCATGTTTTTCTTCCTGAATGAGGCGTTAGCACGAAATTTCTCTCGCTGACGCTATCCTCTTTCAGTATAGATTGGATATTCCCTTCGGCGAAAACAGACAAAAAGCATTCACGGTTCAAGAAACGACTAACAAGCCCGGTTCTGGTAGGGAATGCACCCTCTTTTTGCGAACCATGCGGCAACACCGGGAACTGGATACCGTTATCTTCCCACTGGAGATTTGGCTAGGCCGATTCTTCTTTGGAACGATCCAATATTGACTAGCCGGAGAAGGTTTGATGTTACTACACCGCACAGTTTCCCCACTGCTGCTTGCTGTGGGTCTGGCCCTGTCCAGTAGTGCCGTTTCGGCTGCGGAAAGCTTCTGTCCGAAGGGGAGTGACCCCGATCCGGCTGTTCTCTGGTGCGACAGCTTTGAGGATGAAGATCTGGGGCCCAAGGGAACGGTCGCCGAAAACTATGCCGAATATAACGACGATGACGGCGACTTCCGGCGGACCACCGCCCAGAGCGCCCACGGTAAACATGCGCTGCAAGCGCGCTTTCAGTCTGGAGAAGTGGGCGCCGGATGGCTATTCAGACATTTCGGGCGCAACCCGCTTGGAAGCCAAAGCCATGGCAGTTCCGATTTCAGGGAGATTTATTGGCGCTATTACACCAAATTACAGGATGGCTTCATCGGATACCCGGACAAGAGCTCACGAGTCACTATCTTTGCCAACAGTAATCGGGCCCAGGCGATGATTGCACATATCTGGTCCGACTCCAGCGATCGCGCCTTTCTGAAGATGGACCCGGCCTCCGGCATCAAGGACGACCGCCTTGTCACGACGAAATGGAATGACTTCAGCAACCTCACCTGGATGGGCGCCCGAAAAGGAACCACACCGTTGCAGGCCGGGAAGTGGCACTGCGTCGAATCACGTATAAAGCTGAATAGCCCGGGAAAGGCGGATGGAATATTCGAATACCGGATTGACGGCAAACTGCAGGCCGGCCGCTCCGACCTGAACTGGGTGGGCCGCTGGGATGATTACGGAATCAACTCCGTGATGCTCGAAAACTACTGGAACGACGGTTCACCCGCGGATCAGAAACGCTATCTGGACGCCTTTGTGATCTCTACCCAGCCGATCGGCTGTGTCTCCGTAGCACCGAACCCTCCGAAAAACGTATCCGTACAGTAAGCTCCGGGCTCCCGCACGGAAGCGGGAGCCATTCAGAGCGGCTTCTATTCGACCTCAAGCAGTTCCCGAAGCACCGTGGTGGCGTAGGTGCCGGGATCCAGCTGAAAGGCGATTTCCAGGGTGTCGGTCTGCAGGTGCCACTCAAGATGGCGGACCGGAAGCCGGAGAGCCCGGCGCTCCTGCTTCAGCCGGGCGGCTTCCAGGCCGTCTTTGAAGTTTTCCAGGCCGGTCAGCACCTGGTCTTCCATCCGTAGCGCCTCCTCTACAGGCATACGATGGCCTTCTCCCCAGAGGGGGCCGGTGGGGTGGATCTCTCCCGCTTCAACGCGGTCGGAAAGCGTGGCATCGGCGTTTTCGCCGGAAAACACGGCGCTGCGCCCATCCAGCATCAGAACCTCCCCGGCTATGGGCCGGTTCCAGGTGCCGGTCAGGACCCGCTCCGAGAGTACGCGATTGAACAGCCAGGAGCGGGCGGCCGAGAGATAGAGCCCCCGTTTCATACGGTTACGTTCGCGAAACTCCCCGCGAAACAGGGCTTCGGCCCGGTCCAGGTTCCCGGCACCTCGCCCGAACCGCTGGGGTCCAAAGTAGTTCGGGACACCCTGCGCCTGAACCGTCTCGAGGCGCTCCTGTAGCTTCCCCTTGTCCGCTACGACCTCGCGCACCACCAGCGAGAAGCGATTGCCTTTCAGCGCACCGCGGCGCAGTTTGCGTCCGTGCCTGACGCTCTCGAGAATCCGGACCTCTTCGCTCTCCAGAGCGAACCAGTCCGGCTCTTCGCTACCAACCAGGCGCACGCTGAACCACTGGGTGGTGACAGCATGGCGATCCTTCAACCCGGCAAAACTGACATCGACCGGCCGCACACCCGCGAGCCTGGTCAGTGAACGGGCGACGAAATCGGTGTTGGCATTGCGCTTTTCGATATGCAGCAGGACGTGCTCACCCGCGCCATCAGGCGTGACCAACGGGATCTCATCGACGCGAAAATCCTCCGGCGCGGTGCGGATGACACCGGTCCCGGCGGGACCACCATGGGCGAACGCCCAGTCGAGAGACCAGGAAGTCAAAGGCACTCTTCCAGCAGGACCACGGCGTGAGAGGCAATCCCCTCGCAACGCCCGGTGAAACCCATCTTTTCGGTGGTGGTCGCCTTGATGTTCACCCGACCCGGATCGATGTCGAGATCGGTGGCGATATTCGAGCGCATGGCGTCGAGGTAGGAGGCAAGTCTGGGGTTCTGGGCAATGATTGTCAGGTCGGCATTACCCACACTGAAACCCTCTTTAGTGATAGTTTCAACCACCCGCCGCAACAGGATACGACTGTCAATATTTTTGAAGTCGTCACTGGTATCGGGGAAGTATTTGCCGATATCACCGAGCCCGGCCGCACCGAGCAGCGCATCACATAGGGCGTGCAGGACCACATCCCCGTCGGAGTGCGCCGCCATGCCCCACTCGAATTCGATCTCGACGCCCCCCAGCACCAGACGGCGCTCCGCAGCAAAGCGGTGCGCATCGTAACCGTGGCCGATCCTCATACCTCCTCCTGCTGGGCCAGATAGAGCGCCGCCAGAGCCAAGTCCCGGGGACGCGTGATCTTGATGTTGTCGCCGTGACCTTCGACCATCTTCGGCCGGTAACCGGCCCGCTCGATGGCTGCCGCCTCGTCGGTGAGCCATTCCCCAGCTTCCAGGGCGGCCCGCAGGGCCTGCCGTAACAGCCCAAAGCGAAACATCTGCGGTGTCAAAGCGCGCCAGAGCCCTTCCCGGGACACCGTCTCCAGTACATCGCCCCGACGGTCGGTCCGTTTCACCGTATCGGCAATCGGCAGACCCAACAGGCCGCCCACCGGATGCCCCGCCAGCTCGGACAACAGGGCATCGATGTCCTCGGCTCTCAGGCAGGGACGTACCGCGTCGTGCACCAGCACCCAGTCGTCATCACCGGCCCGCCCGGCCAGCTGTTCCATGCCATTGAGAACGGAGTGGCAGCGCTCCTCGCCCCCCGCTACTGTTTCCAGCGCCACTGGCACTTGGGGCTCAGACCAATACCCATCCTCGGCGCCGATGACGACCACCAGTCCGCGCAGGCCCGGATGGGACCCCAAACGACTCAGGGTATGGTCGATCACGCGGCGGCCATTGAGTTCCAGATACTGTTTGGGCCTTTCGCCACCCATGCGCCGGCCGACACCGGCTGCAGGCACTACTGCCCACCAGTCGGATATAGAATACGGGGAGTTCATCGGGTCTCACGATTCCACTGGAATGGTTTATTCAATCTTCCACCACCTGATAGAAAGTCTCACCCTCCCTAATCATCCCCAGCTCGGTGCGCGCCCGCTCCTCTATCGCCCCACGGCCCTTCTTGAGGTCATAAACCTCCGCCTCCAAAGCCCGGTTGCGTTCACGTAACGTGGCGTTTTCGGCACTCTGGGACTCAACGGCCGCATTGAGTCGGCGAATCTTGAGCAGTCCGCCGTCTCCCAACCACAGCTTGTACTGCAGGAGCACCAACAAAAGGACAAGGGTTGTGGCAAGCAGTCTCATGACGGGACCAGATACTCAGCAGATACACCGAAGGGTACCGGTATTTGCACCGCAGAGACGCAGAGTACGCCGAGGTAAAGTTGCTGGTTCGAAGGTGCGTAAGGAAAGATCTCGTCCATTCAACGCCTTTCTCAGCGAACCTCTGCGCCCACAGCGTCTCTGCGGTGATCCAATGAATCGGTTCGGGTGCACCCAAGGATGCCCGGAGAGACCTGTCCGGGCAACCCAATCCGTCACATTTGAATCACGGTAGGTTATAGAAGGCCTCGCGACCCGGATACCTGGCCTTTTTGCCCAGCGCCTCTTCGATGCGCAGCAGCCGGTTGTACTTGGCCACGCGATCGGAGCGGGAGAGCGAGCCGGTCTTGATCTGACCCGCATTGGTGGCCACCGCCAGGTCGGCAATGGTGGTGTCCTCCGTCTCGCCGGAGCGATGGGAGATGACCGCCGTGTAGTTTGCCTCTTTGGCCATTTTGATGGCTGCCAGGGTCTCGGTCAGAGTGCCGATCTGGTTCACCTTGATCAGGATGGAGTTACCGACACCCTTGTCGATGCCCTCCTTCAGAATCTCGGTATTGGTAACGAACAGGTCGTCGCCGACCAGCTGCACCCTGTCGCCGAGCCGTTCGGTCAGGATCTTCCAGCCTTCCCAGTCGCTCTCATCCATGGCGTCTTCGATGGAGATGATCGGGTACTTGTCGACCCAGGCGGCCAGATAATCGACGAACTCTTCGGAGCTGAGGCTTTTGCCTTCGGATTCCAGAACATATCTGCCATCCTTGTAGAACTCGGTGGCTGCGGCATCCAGGGCCAGCATGATATCTTCCCCGGCCTTGTAACCCGCCTTTTCGATCGCCTCGAGAATGACCTCGATCGCCGCCTCGTTGGACGGCAGGTCCGGGGCAAATCCGCCCTCGTCGCCGACAGCCGTACTCATCCCCCTGTCCGCCAGCACCTTCTTGAGGGCATGGAAGATTTCGGCACCGTAACGCACCGCTTCCGCCAGACTGGGGGCGCCAACCGGCATGATCATGAATTCCTGCAGGTCCACATTGTTATCCGCATGGGCGCCACCGTTGATGATATTCATCATCGGCACCGGCATCATGAACTCCTGCGCCTTGGCCAGGTTGCGATAAAGCGGCAGTTCGTGGGCTGCAGCAGTCGCTTTGGCGGCAGCCAGGGAGACGGCCAACAGGGCATTCGCTCCAAGGCGCGCCTTATTGGGCGTGCCGTCCAAGTCGATCAGCAGACGATCGAGAGCCTCCTGATCATTGGCATCGAAGCCGACCAGCTTCCGGCGAATTTCACCATTGATGTTCTCCACGGCCTGGCGGACACCCTTCCCAAGGTAGCGGCTGTTATCGCCATCCCGCAGCTCAATGGCTTCGCGTGACCCCGTAGAGGCACCGGAAGGCACGGCCGCGCGACCAAGCGTCCCATCGACCAGGAAGACATCCGCTTCCACCGTTGGGTTGCCACGGGAGTCGAGGATTTCCCGGCCCCGGATATCACGAATCTGAGTCTTCAGTGTGCTCATCGTCCTTCCCGTTTTCGTTTTTTATTAACTGAAAAGATCAACCGCAAAGAGCGCAAGGCCAAACATCAAGCAGCAGGCCCTTTGCGGGTGTTCCTGCCTCGGCGTGAAATGGCCAGCTTTAGCTTGAACAATTCACCCAGAAGCGCAGGGAATGGATTTATCGAGAGCTTGGCGTTCCGGACTCATCCGGTTCATTGGCTTTCAACCCCATCCGCAGTTTTCTCTGTCCCCTCTGCGTCTCTGCGGTTATTCAAACCATGTCCTGGCGCTCTTTGCGTCTTTGCGGTGAAGTTACACTCCTTCAAACGAGCCTTCGATGAAACCGTGCTGTTTCACAGTGTCATCGAGCGCCTTGAGGGTGCCGAGCAGCCGCTCCATCTCTCCCAGGGGCCACATGTTGGGCCCGTCACTCAGGGCGTTGTCCGGATCCGGATGGGTCTCCATAAAGAGACCGGAAACACCCGCGGCCACGGCTGCCCTCGCAAGCACCGGCACAAACTGGCGCTGCCCCCCCGAACGGCCGCCCTGGCCGCCCGGCTGCTGCACCGAATGCGTGGCGTCGAACACCACGGGTGCGCCGGTCTCACGCATGCTCACGAGCCCTCGCATATCGGAGATAAGGGTATTGTAGCCAAACGAAACACCGCGTTCGCAGATCATTATCCGGTCGTTACCGGTAACGCGGGCCTTCTCCACCACGTGGGACATATCCCAGGGTGCCAGAAACTGCCCTTTTTTAATGTTGACGGGCCGGCCCTGGCGCGCCACCGCCTGAATGAAGTCGGTCTGGCGACAGAGAAACGCAGGGGTCTGCAATATATCCACCACCTCGGCTACTTCGTCCAATGGTGTGAACTCATGGACGTCGGTCAGCACCGGCAGTTGCAGTTCACGCTGCACCCTCTCCAGGATCCGAAGCCCCTCCTCGAGTCCCGGCCCCCGCGGGCTGCCCGCCGAGGTCCGGTTGGCCTTGTCGAAGGAGGATTTAAAAATAAAGGGGATGCCCAGTCGCCCGGTGATCGCCTTGAGTTCGGCGGCCGACTCCAGCACCAGCGCCTCGCTCTCGATCATGCAGGGCCCCGCAATCAAAAACAGCGGCCGGTCGATTCCGGCCTCAAATCCGCACAGGTCCATCAATCGCCGCTTCGCTCCCTGTATTCGATGGCCGCACGCACGAATCCGGAAAACAGCGGATGACCGTCGCGGGGCGTGGAGGTGAATTCGGGATGGAACTGGCAGGCGATGAACCAGGGATGATCGGCAAGCTCGATCACCTCCACCAGGTTGCCGTGTCCGGAGATACCCGTCACCTGTAAACCGGCCTGAATCAGCCGATCGCGGTAGTTGTTGTTGAATTCGTAGCGATGACGGTGCCGTTCATGAATTACGTCCCGGCCGTACACTTCCCGAATGCGGCTACCATCCTTGAGCCGGCAATCCTGTCCACCCAGACGCATCGTGCCGCCCAGGTCAGAGGACTCGTTGCGAGTCTCGATAGTACCGTCGGCCTCCATCCATTCGGTAATCAGGGCGATAACCGGCTGCTTCGCCTTTTTATCGAATTCGGTGCTGTGGGCATCGGGGATACCGGCCACATTACGTGCAAACTCGATGCAGGCGACCTGCATGCCCAGACAGATACCCAGATATGGCACCCGCCGTTCACGGGCAAAACGGACCGCCTCGATCTTGCCCTCGACCCCACGCTCGCCAAAACCACCCGGGACCAGAATCGCATCCATTCCCTCCAGACGCGCCGTACCGGACTGCTCGATCTCTTCGGAGTCCACATAAACGATCCGGACCTTGGTGCGGGTCTTTATGCCGGCATGCAGCAGCGACTCGGAGAGCGACTTGTAGGCCTCGGTGAGGTCCACATATTTGCCCACCATGGCGATGGTGGTTTCCTTCTCCGGATGGTCCATAGCATCGGCCACTTCCAGCCACTCCGACAGGTTCGCTTCCGGACAATTCAGACGCAGTTTGTCAACCACGATACTGTCCAGCTTCTGCTGATGCAGGAACAGCGGGATCTTGTAGATGCTGTCTACGTCGATGGAGGAAATAACGGCCCGCTCCTCGACATTGGTAAACAGCGCAATCTTGCGCCGCTCCTCTTCGGGAACCATGCGATCCGCGCGACAGATCAAAATGTCCGGCTGAATACCGATGGAGCGCAACTCCTTGACCGAGTGCTGGGTCGGCTTGGTTTTCAGCTCACCGGCGGTGGGAATATAGGGCAGCAGCGTCAGGTGCATGAACAGCACATTATCGTGCCCCTCCTCGACGCTCATCTGACGGATGGCCTCAAGGAAAGGGAGCGACTCGATATCGCCCACAGTACCGCCGATTTCCACCATGGCGACATCGGCCCCTTCGGCGCCCCGGATGATCGACTGCTTGATCTCGTCGGTGATGTGCGGGATCACCTGGACCGTCCCGCCCAGATAGTCACCACGGCGCTCCTTGCGAATGACGTTCTCGTAGATCCGCCCCGAGGTGAAATTGTTGCGCCGGCTCATCGTCGTGCGGACGAAGCGCTCATAGTGGCCCAGGTCCAGGTCGGTTTCCGCACCATCTTCGGTCACGTAGACCTCACCATGCTGAAACGGGCTCATAGTGCCCGGATCGACATTGATGTACGGATCCAGTTTAAGGAGTGTGACCTTCAGGCCGCGCGCCTCGAGAATGGCCGCAAGAGAGGCGGCAGCAATACCCTTCCCGAGGGAAGATACGACACCACCTGTAACAAAAATATACTTCGTCATGAAGATTCGGGGTCTTAGGTGAAAGGAGAGCTCAAGCTAGAAGCTTGTCCGAGAATAGCGACCGTCACGAGGGCAAGACGGATTGAGTCAGATTTTTCAGTCATTTGAGGCGAATAGTGGTTCTATTTAACGAAAATGAGCGGGAAAATCTGGCCAATCAGGCTTGGCCCAGTAGGTCAGCCTATTCTCGGACAGGCCCCTGGCAGCATGCGCTGACGGGAGAGCCGGTTCGAGTCCTATTTTTCGATCTTTCGATGCGAATAGTGGGCCTATTCAACTAGAAAAATCGGGGAATGGGACTCAAACCGGCTTTTCCGCAGTAGGTTACGGTCAAGTCCGAAAGGCCGCTCGGTTCATTGTCGGTTTTTTTGGAATGCTTTTCAATGGCATTCACGATTCCAGAGCAGTTCGAGCCCGGCTTCCCCGGCCGTGGCGACAAATGCCTCTCCATAACAGAGATCGGCCACCGCGGCCAATTCCCCGCATACGCTCAGAACCGGTATTCGGCCCCTCTCCCACGGTGGTAGACCGGCTTCCTGAAAAAGCTTTTTGAGCGAGTGGCTATGGCCCCGTCCGACGGGCCGGCAGCGCTCACCGCCCGCCCGGAAATGCACGGAAACGGTACCCGTTGCAAACAGATCGGCTTTCAGGCCACGCCCTCGCGTCATGCGCAGGGTTAATTGGCCCAGTCCCGCAGGGAGGGCGAGCTCTCCCGCCCCCGACCACTCCACCCGCCAGCCCTTCGGAACCGGTTCCAGCGGGGCCATGGCGTAGAGACGGCCACGATAACCGCGAACCTCTGCGCCTGGCCACCGGACCAACGGCTCTGCATCCTCCGAAGCCGGCATCACTTCGTCCAGGATACGATTCAGGTTAGCCGTATCCGGAGTGGGCAATCCCTGACGACGGATCCAGAACCGCAGGGCATTACGTAGTCGTGCCGGCGACAAGGCCCGCAACGACTCGACTGCCAAAGCCGGAGCGACTTCGCTGCCCTCCACGTCCATGGCTGCCAGTTCATCAAGCAGTTCGGAGGCCTCAGCGCAGTGCATGGCGCTACGGGCCATCGAATGCGCTGCGCCGGACCGACACTGCATCAGACGGGGGAGGATTTCGTGTCGTATACGGTTTCTATCAAAACCGGTGTCAAAATTACCAGGGTCCTCTATCCAGACCAGCCCGGCCGCTTCGGCCCACGCCCTGAGCTCCGAACGCGGGACCGCAAGCAGCGG
>NZ_JAENYR010000082.1 GCF_016841685.1 Thiohalomonas denitrificans | reverse complement strand
GGAACGGCGACGGGCCAGCGGCGAACTCGCGCTGGCCCTGCAGATCCCGCCCGGCTTCGGCGCGGATCTGCGGCGCGGCACAGGGACCGAGGTGGCGGCGAGGATCGATGGGGCCGATACCGGGCGCGCAGGCACCATAGAAAGCTACGTCGCGGGCGCCCACGCCCATGTGCTGGCCGAGGGAGCCGGCGCGGTGCCCGCGCTCGATATGCTCGCACAGCCTGCAACCGCAGGTCCTGCGGCACCGGTCGAGCTGGAGCCGCGGTTCCGTTACAACCCGACGATGGCCAGCCTGCCCGCCATCGGGCCCTCGATCCCGCCGCTGCTGTTGCTGCTGTTTCCGGCGATCCTGATGGCGGTCAGCGTGGCGCGCGAGAAGGAGATCGGCACGATCACCAATTTCTACGTTACCCCCACCGGGCGGGCCGAGTTCCTGATCGGCAAGCAGCTGGTCTATATCGGTATCACGATGCTTAATTTCGCCATCCTGACGGCGCTGGTGGTCGTGGTGCTGGGTGTGCCGTTGCGCGGTGACCCGCTGGTGCTGGCGCTGGCGGCGCTGATCTATGCGGTGGCGGCGACCGGCTTTGGCCTGATCGTGTCGATGATGACCGCGACCCAGGTCACGGCGGTCTTTGCCAGCACCATCCTGTCGGTGATGCCAACCCTGCAGTTCTCCGGGATGATGGAGCCGGTCTCCTCGCTTCAGGGTCCGGCGCGGCTGCTGGGCACCTTCTGGCCCACGACCTGGTACATGGCGATCAGCGTAGGCAGTTTCACCAAGGGGCTGGGGTTGGCCGATCTGAGCGGAGCGCTGATACGGCTGGCGGCCTTCGGGCCCGTCTTCACCGGTCTGGCCATCCTCGCACTGCGCAAGCAGGAGCGGTGATCGTGCAGCGCCTGACCAACATCTTCTGGCTGTTCGGCAAGGAGCTGAAGAGCGTGCTGGGCGATCCGGTGATGGTGATCCTGATCGTCTGGTCCTTCGTCGTCGCCGTGATGCTGGAGGCCAGTGGCGCGGGGGACACGGTGCGCAACGCGGCCATCGCCATCGTGGACGAAGACCAGTCCCCCCTTACCCGGCAGATCTCCGCGGCGCTGGCGCCACCCTGGTTCCAGACGCCGGTTGCGATGCCTCCCGTTCAGGCGAGTGCCGCGATGGACACGGGGCGGATCATGTTCGTCTTATCCTTTCCGCCTGACTTCACCGCCGACGTGATTGCCGGCAAGCGGCCCGCCGCGCAACTTCAGGTCGATGCCACGGCGGTGTCGCAGGCGCAGCTCGGCACAGACTACATCAGCAGCATCGTGCTTTCGGAAACCCGCGCCTTCCTGTCGGGCAACCCGGATGCGCCCGATTCGCCTCTGCGGCTGGAACTGCGCCGGGCCTTCAACCCCAACGGCAATCCGGTCTGGTTCAAGGCGGTGTCCTCATTGCTCAACCAGCTGTCGCTGCTGACCATCGCGCTGACCGGCGCGGCAATGCTGCGTGAGCGCGAACACGGCACCATCGAGCATCTGATGGTGATGCCGCTGACCCCGGTGGAGGTGGCGCTGTCCAAAGTCCTGGCGACGATGGCGGTGGTGCTGGCGGCCTTCATCGGCTCGCTTCTGTTCGTGGTGCAGGGGGTATTGCAGGTACCGGTGGCCGGATCGGTACCGCTGCTGGTCGCGGGCGCGGCGGTCTATCTGTGGGCGGCCGCCGCGATCGGCATGTTTCTGGGCACCATGGCGCGCAGCATGGCGCAGTTCGCGCTGCTCGTGATCATGGTGATCATCCCGGTGATCATGCTGTCGGGGGGCATGGGCGCAGTGGAGAGTCAGCCCGAGATCATCCAGCGCCTGACGCTGGCGCTGCCCTCGCGCCACTTCCTGGCCTTCGCCAAGGCGGTGGCGTTCCGCAGCGCGGGCATCGAATCGGTCTGGCTCGAACTCATGTTGATGGCGGGACTGGGGGCCGCCTTCTTCGCGGCCAGCCTTGCCCTCTTCCGCCGCTCGATGAGCCTGAGCGGTTGACGTGGGCGGGTTGGGCAGAGTTCCGCCCTGTCGTTCGACAGGCTTGCGTTTATGCGGCCTCACTTAATAATCAGGGCTGTTCCGCAGGAGTTGTGGGCGCAAAAAAAAACATTTTCTCTCGCCAAGACGCCAAGAACGCCAAGATTTACGATCTCATTCAGCCGATTAACGGGGGCGAAACCGGTGCCACCCGCGAAAGAGGAAGCGTGCCCCGCAGGGTTTTGTCCCTTGGCGTTCTTGACGTCTTGGCGAGAGCAAGAAATTCTATCCGGAAAAAACCACTCCCCTGCCCATTTGTCTCCCGGCACGTCAAGGGCTTGGCGGTCGGTGCAAGAGATATCTACGCGTATTCGCGCTTGTACGTGCGCCGTCCGTCTATCCTTCGCCACAAGGGCGTAACCTAACCCCTCCATCCACGACGATAACCAGAATGGCAATGGGAAAACAGCCATGACGAGCGGCATCGAACTTACGACCCACGTTGAGCCGTCATCCGGTGCGTTGCCCCAGGGCGATCCCTGCGTGATCGTAATCTTCGGCGCCACCGGCGATCTCACCTGGCGCAAGCTGATTCCGGCCCTTTTCCACCTGGCGTGTACCGGCTGCATGGCCCCCCAGTTTCAAGTGGTGGGGGTCGGCCGGCAGGCCATGGATCACGACACCTTTCGGGAACAGTTGCGAGAGGGGGTGGACCATTCGGACGAGAGTGGGCCCTTCGGCGAAGACGAATGGCGCGCCTTCGCACAGCGCCTCTCCTACCTGCAGGGCGATTTTGCCGATCCGCAGACGCACCGTCGCCTGGCCGACGACCTCAATGAACGATCGGAGCCCGCCGCCCAAAACCGGCTCTTCTATCTCGCCACCCCGCCCAGCGCCGCGCCACCCATCATTCACGGCCTTGCAGCCGCCGGCCTTAATCGGGAAGCGAAAGGCTGGTCGCGTATCGTCATCGAAAAGCCGTTCGGCCGCGACTTGGCCTCGGCCCGCGCCTTGAACGCCACCGTCGCCGAGGCCTTCAAGGAAAGACAGGTCTACCGCATCGACCATTACCTGGGCAAGGAGACGGTCCAGAACATCCTCTTTTTCCGCTTTGGCAACGCCCTTTTCGAACCGCTCTGGAACCGCGGCCATGTAGATTATGTGGAGATCACCGCCGCCGAACCCGGTGGCGTGGGCCACCGGGCCGGCTACTACGAGGAATCCGGGGCCCTGCGCGATATGGTGGCCAACCATCTCATGCAGCTGCTGGCGCTGACCGCCATGGAGGCACCGGTAGCCTTCGATGCCGATGCCGTCCGCGACAAGAAGATCGAGGTGTGGCGCAGCATTCGCCCGATGATCCCGGAAGAGGTCTCTCGTCGTACCGTGCGTGCCCAGTACCGGGCGGGCCGTGTCGATGGCACCGGGATCCCCGGCTACCGGGATGAGTCCGGAGTAGCGCCGGATTCCTGCACCGAGACCTATGCCGCGCTGGAGTTGCACGTCGACAACTGGCGTTGGGCCGGCGTGCCGTTTTACCTGCGCACGGGAAAACGGTTGGCGCGCCAACTGACGGAGATCGCGGTGCACTTTCGCCACCCGCCCCTCGCCCTGTTTCCGCAGGAGCAGGCACTGCGGCCCAATGTCATCAACCTGCGCATTCAGCCCGACGAAGGCATCAGCCTCGCCTTCGGCGCCAAACAACCCGGGGCGGAGCGCAAGACGGTGTCGGTGAGTATGGACTTCTGCTACCGCTCCGCCTTTGGTGAAAACCCGCCCTCCGCCTATGCCGTGCTGCTGCTCGACGCCATGCGCGGCGATCCCACCCTGTTCACCCGTTCCGACGGCGTCGAGGCGCAGTGGCGTCTGATCACCCCAATTGAGGAGGCCTGGAGCGCCCGGAGCGGTGCTCCGCTGCCCGCTTACCCGGCAGGCAGCGACGGCCCACCGGAGGCCGATGCCTTGTTGGAACGCAACAGACACCGGTGGCGCGCCATCAAGGACAGTCCCGGGATGTGCAATTCGCAGACGTGAGCACGGGGGCAGGGATACACCCATCCTTTGACTACCCTTCAAGCAAGTCACTTTTCGGGAGGAGAACATGCGAGGCACCCTGTTCGCTTTTCTGCTCTGCCTTCTGCCGCTGGCCGTTTCCGGCGGGACCGACAATTCCATTTTGTCTAACACGGGCAAGCTACCCGTTCAGCCGCTGGCCGCGCCGTTGGCGGTTCCTCTCGAGAGCTATGAGAGCAGCGTCGTGGCGGGCGGACCGGGCCGTGACGGCATCCCATCCATCGACAAGCCTCGGTTCATCCCGCCCGAAGAAGCCGATCGCTATCTGTCTTCCGACGACATCGTCTTCGGCGTGACCCTGAACGGCCAAGCCAAAGCCTATCCGCGGGGTATCCTGGTATGGCACGAGGTCGTCAACGACCGCATCGGCGATCGAACAATCAGCATCACCTACTGCCCCTTGACCGGCACGGCCCTCGGCTTCGAGCGCGGCGACACGACCCTGGGCGTGTCGGGTCAGCTCGTCAACAGCAACCTGATCCTCTATGACCGCGCCACCGAAAGCCTGTGGCCCCAGATCCTGTCGACGGCCATCAGCGCCCGCTGAAGGGACAGTCTTTGAAAGGGTTTCCTGTCGTGTGGACGACCTGGTCTCAATGGAAGTCACTCCACCCCGACACCACCGTGCTGTCGACGGACACCGGATACACAAGGGAGTATTTCGGTGATCCCTACGGAGGCTATCATCCGAAGCGCGGTTACTACCGCACCGACGTGCCGCCCCGTTTCCCCGTGTTGCACACCGACTCGCGCCTGCCGCCCAAGGAGGTGGTGATCGGCGCCCGAACCGCCTCCGGTGCCGTCGCGTTTCGAAAAGAGCGTTTGGCCCGGGAAAAGGTCATGGAGGGGCGGATCGCTACCGATTCCGCCATTGCCGTGTACGACGAACGGCTCGGCACCGGCTATGTCTATCACGCACCGGGTGGACTCGATCTCACCAAAGGCGACGGCAATCTGATCGTGGATGGTGAGGCCTACGCCCCGGATGAACTGCCCCTGGAGCGGATAAACGCCTTTGAGGTGATGTGGTTTGCCTGGTACGGCTTCTTCCCCGAGACCGCACTCCATGAGTGATCGAATCACCTGTGCCGCCCCAATTACATCCTCGTTAATAGCTGTTTATGAACTGCTGAGGAGAGGTTTGCCGGCGCTGAGAGGCTGCGCTTGGAGCCACCTTTATCCGTCTGCTTCCGACCCGCACCCGTCATCCCCCGAAGGCGGGAATCCAAGTGGCAACCGGCAGCTTACGACCCAAAGCTGCCAATCAGGCAGACACCATGGTACGTCCTTTACCCTATTACGCCTTCTCTTCTGTGAAGTAAATCTCTGTGGTCAAATCTGACATATCCTCCGGAGAGAACCCACTAACAAGCTTCTTTTGTTCATTCTTGGCTAATCTGCGAATGCGCTCTAGCTCTAGCTCCCTATCCGTAAGCAGAATAACCCGCCGACGATACTCATCGTTCAACGACTTTGCCGCTTGAGTTAACTCGCGGGAAAACGGTGCTAGCTGGGACAGTACTACGAACGTCTTGAAACGTTTACGAGGAAGCGCATCTGCAATCGCTCTCAGGATTTGAATGTCTTGCGAACTGATCGGACCCTGGTCTTTACACTCCCCGAGTATCACCACGGTCTTTCGCGGGTAAGCCCTTGGTATGATCCATACGAAGTCAACCTCAGACTTTGCCCCAGATCCGTCTTTTGGCTTCAGGTCTAACGATGGCGAATAAGACCCTTCATGCAGCCCCCCTCCGAACTCTTCCCCAAGATAATCAAGTGTCAGTGATACAGGCACAGCGCCCAATGCGTTCTTCTCCGCCCCGAACACACCTGAGCGCCGGAAATGCCATTCATTCGAGTCAGTCAGTTGCCGAGACGCGTCATGTTCATACCCGCAAAGATCGCATACGACACGTTGTTTCAACGCATCCAAAGACGTCCAAGTGCCCATTCTACAGCTTGGGCACACAAGCTCGACACCGATTCGGAATAATCCCTTCTCGACAAGATACCCAAATACGGCATCTTGTTTAAGCTTTTCGCCAGGAGGCCGGGGCTCTATGTACAGATCATCAAAGTCATTAAAAGTGACATCGGGCCTGTGGGGGTCTTTGCAGCCAATAATCTGAAGAGCCGACCGTTTTGTGAAAGCCCCGCCTGGACCATGAGTCTTGAGTAGTCGACGAACACCCGGGATCTTGAATACCCTTGCTCCATGAATACCGCCAAGCCTCGCAATCAGCTGTCTTGTCACTAACCCAGCGGGGCTCAGTTTCGCCGCGTAACCAGCTAAGTCAAAAACTCGCTCCGTCAGCTCGCCCACGGGCAACGCGTACAAAAAGGTGTCGCGGTCTGCCGCATCAATCACGAGACCTATACGCTCGGGCTCAACCCGCACCCTGTCATACAGAAAGTGCATTGTGCGTCCATAAAACTCATTAAGCTCTGGAATGTACGGCGGATGGAAAGTGTGCTGCTCGTCCCCATACAACGCGCCAATAAGTGACATAGACGCCACCAAATTCTGTCGACTGAAAGATATGTCGCCGCAAAAAGGTTTTTCAGGCAAAGCGAACGACACCTTCGGTTTTCCTCCTTCGCCGCCCAGCACACCAAGGGCAGACGCATACCCGAAGTGCATCATTGGCGCTCGCACATTTCGCCCATTCCATGTGTGATCCGTTACGCGGCAGCGCAAGAAGCCCGCATTTCCAAAGGGTTTGCACGCATCCTCAAGATCTTCGCGCCGAGTCCATATCGCCACCCGCCGATCCCACTCGTGGCGATAGCCTGCGACCATCTCTCGCATTGCTTTTTCCCAGGATGGAATTAGCTCCGCATAGCGTCCGATATGGTTTGGGTCAATGAACCAGAGCGGAATGTCGCACGCCCTCAGATTCCAATGGCACACCAAGTCATCAAAGTCCGCAGCACTGCCCACGAAGAAGCCCGGGCTATCGCGACCAGCGCCTGGACTATAGTGGCGTTCTAAGCCGACACGGGATAAGTGCCAAATCCCTGAATGTTGGATAACGTCGGCCGGTACTGGCTGTGTAATTTCTAACGTCGAGTCATTGCCTTCTGATACCTCAAGCAACAGGCTTCGATAGTCTGTTCCAACTTCTTCGACTGACGGATAATCGCCCAATTGCGCCAATAGTATGTCTGAAAGCGGATCGTCTGGCCGCCACCTACGCAGCCGAGCCCCCTTGTTAATGACCGGTGTCCTCCCAAGCTTTTCCCTCCAATGTGCTAGGGCATTCCGTACGTCAAGAACATTCGCATAGGGTGGATAGTGTTCCGTTTTCTCGACAAAAATCGGGCCATGGAGTGGATTGATTAGATGCGGGTACTTCTTTGTAAAGTCATTAAGCTCGCCCGATTCACCAACCGGAAAAATGAAATCGACCCTGAACAGATCGATCAATTGACTTGCCGACTCGTGGTCAACAACAATGATTGGATTGAAGCGGCCTCCCCACAGTGCACTGGAGTACCGGATCGCCTTTCTGTAGGCGTCGAAGTCGCCCGCGCGAATCGCCCAGGCAATTCTCAAGGGACGATAGCTAATATCGACGCGCAGTGTATCCACGAATAATCTTCCTATAGTGGGACGTACACGGTTCCATATTGGCTGCTTCTTGCCAGCCCCGCCTCTTTTGAAGGTGGCAGCTTTGGGATCATTATACCGATTTGCTGGAGTGGTCCCTTTCTACTGAATGTCCGCTCCTGGCCGAATCTCGCCTAAGCCGATCAGCAGCAGCCGGGACTCCGACCCACAGCGGACGGTCAGTCGACCTTGAGTGCAGCGATACGAAAACTGCCTCCCGCGCCGCTGAATTCGGGGCGGCTACAGACATTCGTGGGCATCCCTTAGCCACAGCTGGCATCTGCGGTGACGCCAAGGGCTTAGCTTCGGGAGCTTGACAAGTCCACTTCGGCTCAGTTGCTGCCTAAGCGTCAACATCATCGAAAATCGAACGCAATCCAGCTTGATTTTCACGTGGTAGTTCTCCCCCCGCCGAGTAATCTCGCGGATCTGTTTCCTCTGGCATTTCCGACAACAATGTCTCGATGAGACTTTCTACTCCATTCAGCGCATCAGAAATCACCAAAGCTGCATCCTTATCTTGTCGAAATTCTCTTTGGTAATCCTGTAGCGCAGATTTCAGCAAATCAAAATACGTTCCGGGGTCGTCTTCTTCTGGATCAAAGTTACTCCTCCAGTCATCAAGGCATTCGTCGAGCTTCGGCAGCAAGTCCGCGCGAACGTGAGTCAAAATGTCTTTGCGTTCATCAGAAGTGATCAGGTTCCTAAAGTCGTCCCGAAGGAAATCAGAGTCAGGCGTGTCAACAGCCAACTGCCTTATGCGAGCGAAGGCTTTAACTCTGTTAATCTCTGGCAATAACTTGAGCTCGTTCAGCTTTAGTAAAACATCTACGTCCGGCACGACCGACAAATAAGAGTACATCTGCAGCCCACCCAGGAAGTCAGGATTAATTGCAATGAATTTCGTCAAAAATAGCTTATCGCAACGGTACGCCAAAAACCGATAAAGTGAGGTTTTCTCAGGCCACTTGCCAACATTCATTTCACTTAAACGTTCAATTACTGCGTCATAGCGGTTTGTTGGGACGATAACTTTTACGCCTTTGATGCCGATATGGCCGCACGACACCTCTGACAAAAGAGTTCGGAGAGGTGCGCCTGCGAGATATATATCCATGAGCTCCATATTGTCTGCAATGACTGCAGCAAACGCATCTCGTACAGTAGGGTGCTTGAAACGCCACTTATGTGTTCCGCTGCTCACGGTGTTGAGAAGCAGACTCCCATTAAGAGCATTCATCGACTCGACGACTCGTGACTGTGTTCCGCCAAGCCGGGTTATCGCGATTTCTTCGTCTTCGGAGAACTGAAGAGGGCTTTCCACTTCGCCCCCGCGCATAAATACTAGCGCTAAAGCCGAGCGCGCCCCGTCATCTATCGTATTGATAACCTCAGCCAACAGTTTCAAAGGACGCGCGACAAAGGCGTCAATACCACTATCCGTAACTACAAGATTTCTGGTGAATAGCGGGTTACCTAGCCGCCGCGCAATTTCTGGGCTAAATGCTCTGTGCGCTGCCACGCTCGGCAAAAACGGCTTAAGTCTTGTTTTGAAACTCTGAGGCTGAGAGCCCAAGCGAACATGATTGTATAAAATTTGCTCTCGCTCAGCCTTAGAGATGTCTTGTACGTGGATTACCACTTTCGACTCTTGGATGACAGGTAGCGCTGATTCTTTGAGAAAGCGTTTTGCGCTGTTATATACGTAGTCACGAGAGGTGAAAAGTACTTTTGCCCCGCGATGGATCGCGGCACGTATGTGCGGAAAGGTGCGGCTCCAGTCAACCGCACTTGTTACATCCAACTGAGTTGGCCCGAACGCATCATCGACCCAAAAAAACTGTTTCTCATGGGGGTTAAAGTGTGTAACGAAGTCATCCGCATTCCGGACCTTGACTGTTGATGAACCCCACTTGTCGAGGGACGCCAGAGCCAGTGTCGCAGCAATCGTCGACTTACCGCATGCAGGTTCGCCGAGCAGTAGCACAAAACCGTGCTCAGTTAAAGCATTCGCGCTTCTGCGGTAGGCGTCGGTAATGACAAACTTGCGCAAATCATCCCCTATTGCGGCAAGAATTTCTTGCGCCTGGTCATAGGCCCTTTGGTCCATGATGTGGCTTAGGTCGCCCAACCCATACACGCGCGGGACCAGCATTCTTAGTCGCGCGGACTCGCGAATCATCTGCGATATGCGCTCACACCCATATGCGACAAACCTATCGATTCCCGGAATATTTTCAAAGGCTTCTTTAATATTTTCTTCAACCGTCCCCGTTAGCCGAGCATTGGTAAAGAGAATGTAGTTGGAAGCGAGCCCGCGGGAGGCCAGGCGTTTAGCCTTGTTAAGCTCACCAGTAAGCTCGCCAAATTTAACTTGCACGTCTGCTTTTGCAGTGAACTTGCATTGCGCGGTGAAAGTGCCAGTGAGGGCTTCGCCATATTTAGGTTTCCAGGTTCCGCGAAACGCGCCATCGCGCCCCCCGTCATGGGAGTCAAAAAAGGTTTGGACAGTCTGCCCAAATACCTCTGCCATTATCGTTGTGCAGAGATTCTGAAACGCTTTCCAACCGAGTGAATGAAGCTGGTAATTTACTTCGGCTCCCTGCGCGTGCGCATCAAACTGTTGTGACATTTATGCTCCGTTGTGCCTTGCTCTTCTTTCGCACTCGATCGAGCAGGTCTCGAACTTCCGGCAAAGTATGGCGATTTCCCCAAACTCCTGTCTTTCGCCTCGAATTCTAGAATCCTGGGATCCGGGGCCAGTATACCGATTTGAGCACCTCCCGCTCGTGCCTGAATGACGGCTCCTGGCCGATTGCTGCCGCTGCTACCTGGATTCCCGCCTTCGCGGGAATGACGGGTATCGGCCGATAGCTGCTGTAACGCCTCTTTACCCACCTATCTCGCCCTCTTTCCCGAATCGGTAAGCTTGTAAACGGCAGCCGTGAGAGGGTTAGCCGGCGGCAATCCGTTCCCGGCACAGCGACTCCGTCGTTTCCAGTAGCTGTTTGACGCGTGGGGCGAGGTATTCCACTTCCTGCCAGAACACCTGGAAGTCCTTGTGGTAGCGGGCGCCGATGTAGGCTTTGTCCAGTAGCGTGAAGCGTTCGCTCTCTTCGCGGGTGCGTTGGGGGAAGATCGCCTCGAACACCGGGCCGAAGCGTTCGGCGGAGAGTCCCAGGTGTTTGAGGAAGTGTTCGTGGGGGCAGTAGCCGGTGAAGACGAGGAGGATCGCCTTGTAGGCGGATTCGGCGGCCTGATTCAGGTTGAACATCGCGCCGCGGAGATCGCCTTCTTCGTAATCGATTTGATAATGCCGATAGAAGCGGGTGGCTCGATTGAACCAGGATTCAAAGTCGATCTGGGCGATACGCCGTTTCTCTTCCGGTGAAAGCTGCCGCGGTTCGGCCAGTTCGTGCAGCTCGGAGTCGTACAGCAGGCGCCCTTCCCGCTTGATGTCGAGGAAGAAGTAGCGACTCTCCTCCAGAGCTCTGTCCACCTCGTCGATGGAGTGGCAGATGAGCCGCACTAGTGCCGAGAGGCCGGCCCGGTTGCAGGCGTCTTCCACCTTGGACCAGCGTGCCGCGTCGGCGGCGAGTGCTTTGTCCTCAACGATGACCAGGATGTCGTAATCAGAGGCGTGGCCGGACCAGCGCTTCGGCGCAAGATCCCTCTCCTCCTTGAAGTCGCCCCGCGCATAGGAGCCGAAGAGGATGATCATCTCGACGTCTTCGTGCGCCCGGATGATGCGCACGATCTCGCCAAGCTCGCGCTGCTTGGCTTCGGGCAGGTGGGAAAGGTCGGTCTGCATTTTTCCGCGGTCGTTGAGGCTCTCTTCCTTTCGGTACATCGGTGCCCTTCCCTATTGCCTGTCGCCTGTGCCTCGGTCGGCCTGTCGATTTTCTCCGCGGCGCTTTGCCGTGCGGAAACGTAGTGGATATCGGGTTCGATGGTAAAGGGGCGCACAGACAACGGCAAGTCGGGACAGCTGTGAATGGCTCGGCGTATCGACAGCGACTCCCCCGATCGGGCGACGGACACCACCTGCCGCGAGACGCGGTTGCCCCGGGACACAAGCGCATGCCCCTTTATCGCAATCCGTTTTCCACTACCATACAGCGGTCTTCAGGCGGCCGCTGCGCCCGGCGATGCCGGTCCGGGGGAGGGTGTAATACAACAACGCGGGGCACTGCTCCGGGGAATAAGCCCGCCGCCACGGATCCCGAGGCGCAGGTGAAGCTCCTCATGACCGGTATCTTCGGGCTGCGGGTGTACGCCAAAATGCAAATGCCTGCCGGGACGCTTTCCTTGATCGCACAGACGTTACTCTCCGGCCTGCAGCGCTGATCGGCAACAGTGGTTTGAGTGGCGAGAGGAGCCCCGATGCCCCTTCATTGAAGTGACTGCGAAACCCCACCAACGATGCCTCACAGCCTTTCCGATACTTGCTAGGGTCAGTAGACGAGACCAAGCACAAGTCGCATCCGGTTGCATAGTCGAGAGTCAGCCATGGATGGTTCAAAGGTTGTGGTAGTCACCGGGGCGTCGGCCGGTATCGGCCGGGCCGCTGCCATAGCTTTCGGGCAAACCGGCGCCAGCGTCGCCCTGTTGGCCCGCGGCGAAGCCGGCCTGGAGGGCGCGGCGCGAGAGGTCAGGGAAGTGGGCGGAAGGGCACTGGCCATTCCAACCGATGTGTCGGACGCGGAACAGGTCGAAGCCGCCGCCGGGCAGACGGAGCGGGAAATTGGTCCCATCGATGTCTGGGTGAACGATGCGATCGTCACGGTATTCAGTCCGGTCGAGCGCATGACCGCGGATGAATATCGCCGTGTCACCGAGGTCTGCTATCTAGGCACCGTGCATGGCACCTTGTCGGCGCTGAAGCGCATGCGCGAGCGTAACCGGGGGACGATTGTTCAAGTCGGCTCGGCACTCGCTTATCGGGGGATCCCGCTGCAGTCGGCGTACTGTGCCTCCAAATTCGCCATTCGGGGTTTCACCGAATCGCTTCGTAGCGAGCTGATCCACGAGCGGGTCGCTATTCACGTCACCATGGTACAACTCTCCGCCTTCAACACCCCGCAGTTCCAGTGGTCACGCACCCACGTCGATAAGCACCCCCAGCCGGTACCGCCGATCTTCCGCCCCGAACTGGCCGCTCGTGCCATCGTATGGGCCGCGGAACATCGGCGGCGCGAACTGAAGGTGGGCTGGCCGGCGGTCAAGACCATCTGGGGCAACAAGTTCTTTCCAGCTCTCGGAGACCGACTGGCGGCAAAACAGGCCTGGGAGAGCCAGATGATAGACGAGACGATCGATCCCGATCGGCCTTCCAATCTTTATCATCCGCTGCCTGACTTCTACGGGGTCCATGGACGATTTTCCGATCGCACCAGGCCTTTCAGCGTCCAGTTTTGGTTGACCACGCACAGGCCGTTCACTACCACAGTTTTAGCCGTGGCCGTGGCCGCGGCTGCGCTACTACTGGCCTGGATGATGTGACGGGAAACCGGATGCGGTCCTGCCGGCATTATTCAGGTTGCCGGGCTGCCCGGGCGAGCGAGGGCAGGTATTCGCCATAGGTGGGGTGGATGTGCTGCAGCGGCTCCAGCTGCGATGCCGTGACGCCGGTCTCGATGAGGTCGAGCAGCACATGCACCAACTCCGCCGTCTCGTAACCGACCAGGGTGGCGCCGATGATGCGGTCGCTTTCGGCATCCACTGTCAACTGGAAAAAGCCGGGATCATGGCCCCACTCGATGGCCCGGTTCGTGTTGCCGATATCCACGTATCCCTCGCGCACGGCGACCCCCTTCGCGGCGGCCTGTTCCGGGCTCAGACCGGCCCGGCCCACTTGTGGCTCGGTGAAGACGGCATAGGCGAGCACTCGGTCATCGCGCCGGCGCGGTTGTCCGGCCAGGGTTGCCAACAGCCTGCGATGATCCTCCCAGGAGACATGGGTAAACGCAGGCTGGCCCGCGGCCTCTCCGAAGGCGTAGACCCCGGGCCGTGTGCTCTCCAGGTGATCGTCGACGCTGATATGTCCGCGCTCGTCGAGTTCGATCCCCGCCCGGTCGGCATGCAGTGCCTTGGTGTTGGGTCGCCGTCCCGTGGCCAACAGGAGCGCATCGCCTTCAAGCATCTCCCCGTTGTTCAATGCCAGGGCAACCCGATTACCGGCAAGCGGCGAGGCGCGCTTCGCCTCGGAGCGCCGGTGCAGCACCACCCCGTCCCGCTGCAACGCCTCTTCGAGCACCGCACTCACCTGCGGACTCTCCTTGGCCAGCACGCGGTCGCCCCGGACGAGAAGATGCACCTCGCTCCCCAGCCGGGCCAGACCCTGGCCGATCTCCAGTGCGATGAAGCCACCCCCGATGATGAGCGTCCGTTCGGGGCAGCGCTCCAGCTCCCAGATGTTGTGGTCGGTGAAGTAGGACGTCTCCTGCAGTCCCGGAATGGGTGGCAGCGCGGCCGAGCTGCCGGTATCGATCACGGTCACCGGGGCGGAAAAGCTCCGGCCCCCGCCCCGAACGTGGCCCTGCTCGGCAAACGATGCCTCGGCCTCCACCACCTCGACACCCGCCGCCTCGAGCCGGCTCTGTGTCGACCGTGCGAAACGGTCGCGAATCTCGCGCACACGCCCCATCACCTTCGGGAAGTCGACCGTCACGTGACAGTTCACGCCGAGCACCTCCGCCGCAGAGGCTCTGCCTGCGGCGTGGGCTGCGGCCAGGAATGCCTTGCTGGGGGTGCAGCCCCAATTGATGCAGCTGCCGCCGAAACGCTCCCGCTCGAACAGCACCACTCGCCTGCCCTGTTCAGCCAGGGTCGTGGCAAACGGAATCCCTCCCTGGCCACTGCCGATGACAATCGCATCCACCGCTTCCATAGCCACTCTCCGTCGCTTTACCCAGGCCACCTCCCTGCTTCTCGAAACCTAGATGCTCGTGCCGGATACGTCCACGGAAACGCTCTGGAGAGCTCCTCTCGACGCGTGTCATTGCGAGGAGCCCCAGCGACGCGGCAATCTGGTACTCGGCTCTTCGAGATTGCTTCGTCGCTGGGGCTCCTCGCAATGACAGTTCGAGTTGGTCACTGATCGGCGCGGGAGCGGAAGGTGGAGCTTCTTAAGAACGTAACGATTCAGCCTTCCCTTGAACTTCGAACCACGGGGAACACGGGGAACACGGGGCGCACGGGGGGAGAAAAAACCCGAACAACTTGTTTACCCCGTGGTCCCCGTGTACCCCGTGGTTACCGGTTCTTCACTGATTCGGGCCTGCGCAGCAGGGGGGTACGGCTCCTGATGAACTTCCCCCCCGCTGTCATTACGAGGAGTCCCGGCGACGAGGTGACCTGGTGTCCTAACAGCGAGATTGCCGCGTCGCTGAGGCTCCTCCTGATGAACTTG
>NZ_JAENYR010000081.1 GCF_016841685.1 Thiohalomonas denitrificans | reverse complement strand
ACCGACGATGAGGTCCGGCGGGCGATGCGCCTGCTGTTCGAATCCACCCCCAACGTGGCCGAAGGGGCCGGGGCCGCCGCCATGGCAGCGGCCATGCAGGAGCGCACGCGCCTGCGGGGGCGGCGTGTGGCCGTGGTCCTGTCCGGCGGCAATGTGGACCGGCCGCTGTTCGCGGATGTCATCGGCGCTGACAGCTGAGCGGAAACAGCAAAACGACGAGCCATACCGATGGACAGGTGCCCGGCGACACTCGCCCTGCCATCACCCAGGGAGAGAAAGCAATGAACGTGAACAAAGGGGTCAGAGCTGCTCTGACCCTTTTCCTGGGCCTCTGCCGCGCTCTCCCGCGGGGGAGCTAGGGTCGAATTGCGGACTATACCGCTTCACCCAAGCTTTGGAAAAAACGGAACACCGGGTGCTCGATGCTAGAAGCGGCCCATGCCGCCGAAGATCCCGCCCAGGATCGCCATAACGATCGTGCCGAGAATGGATAGAATAATGAATGCCGGGATGGAAGCGATGGTGAATTTCACCATAAAGACCACCATGGACCAAAACGGCATCTTGATGTCGACGATATTCACTTCGGTTACCGGGTTGTTTTCCATCTTTACGCTCCAGGTTGATATCACTTTTGAAAATCCACTCTGCCCACGTCAATCAGCCACGCGCTTTGTCACGTCGGATGCATTCCGTTATTAGGCTCCTCAAACCGCATTGTCTCCACTCTATCCAAATTTATGTTCCGCCGGGCGCACCAAAGATCATACTGGTCCTGCATCGCCAGCCAGCTTTCCGGCGAACGCCCCAGCGTCTTTGACAGGCGCAATGCCATTTCCGGGCTCACAGCGCTACGTCCCTGAAGGACTCGCGCGACCGTCGAAGGCGATACGTCGAGCTTCGCCGCGAGCTGGCGAGCACTCAGGCCGAAGGGCTCAAGATACACCTCACGGATGAACTCGCCCGGATGGGGGGGATTGTGCATAGCCATCAGTGGTAGTCCTCATAATCCAAAAACATACGCGTTGCCCTCTCGGAACTCGAAGGTCAA
This sequence comes from Thiohalomonas denitrificans, assembly GCF_016841685.1. Lineage (GTDB taxonomy): Bacteria > Pseudomonadota > Gammaproteobacteria > Thiohalomonadales > Thiohalomonadaceae > Thiohalomonas > Thiohalomonas denitrificans_A. The sequence continues at coordinate 14,082 of NZ_JAENYR010000081.1, read as the reverse complement.
TCGCCAGTTGCCGTTAACCCAAATCGACCACCTGCCGCGCTCGTGTCCCTTAAGCCGGTGCAACCGAAGCCCCGGGATGTTCATGTCCTCGATGACAATTGCGGCTCGAGCGCCGCCAACCGCATCCTGAGCCGGGATGCGTGCTGTGGCTGGATCCCGGCAACACTCCCGGACTCATGGAAGCGCATAAGCCCCTTGTGGCGGAACGACTTGATCATGACCAAACCATAGCACGTTGCGCATCACGCAACAAAACATCTTTCGCAGAGAGCACTGTTATACAAAAACCACCCAGCCGCAGACACTCTGCGTGCGGACTCAGCCAGCTTTTTATTCCTCTACCGGACGAAAACTCCTCCGTCCCCTTTTCGCGCCCTTTTCACGACAGTAAGCGACTAAGTTTTCCGAAGAAGCTACGAAATCCGAACGATGCGTATCGTGCTCGTGCTGATAGTTGGACTACTTGCGTCCCTGGCGGTGCAAAGGAGCCGCGCACCATCGTCCGCAGGGAGGGGGATCCGTTGGAGTCGATAATACGACTGGTGGGGCCGAACCAGGCCGTGGAGTTCCTGGGAGTCAGGCTGGTAGGTATCAATGCCGAGAACGGTATCAAGCTTATCGTCAGTGTGATCCTGGTCTTTCTGGTGCTGCTGCTGGGCAAGTTCCTCCGGGGCCTGGCCCACCGGGCATTCCGGGATCGTCACAAAGAGCGGCTGGAATTCTGGACCATCCAGACGATCGGCCTCTCTTCAGCGATCCTGCTGTTGGTAGTACTGGTCTCGATATGGTTTGATGACCCTTCCCGGCTGGCCACCGCTCTTGGTCTGATTACCGCCGGTCTGGCCTTTGCCCTGCAGCGCGTCGTCACCGCCATCGCGGGTTATTTCATCATCCTCAGAGGCAAGGTTTTCAACATAGGGGACCGTATCGTGATGGGGGGCGTACGGGGTGACGTCATTGGCCTTCGCATCACCCAGACGACCATCATGGAGATGGGCCAGCCGCCCGCGGTCCAGACTGCGGCCCCTGCGGTCTGGATAAACAGTCGCCAATACACCGGACGCGTGGTCACAGTCAGTAACGCACGCATTTTCGATGAGCCGGTGTACAACTATACCCGCGACTTTCCCTACATCTGGGAGGAAATGAGCCTGCCGATACGCTACGAGAGCGACCGCGAGCGTGTCGAGACGATCCTGCTGGAGGCAGCCCGCCGACACACCGTTGCGATTGGCAGCCTGAGCAGGGAGGCACTGGATGAGATGCGGAGGCGGTACTTCTTCAAGCCCACCGAAGTCTGGCCCATCGTCTATTACCGGTTGACGGACAACTGGCTGGAGCTCACGGTCCGCTTTATCGTGGAGGACCACAATATCCGGGAGGTCAAGGATGCCATCACTCGAGATGTATTACGGGAGCTGGAGCATTCCGGAATACCGATCGCTTCCCAAACGATGGACATCGTCGGTCTACCGCCCCTCCATCTCCATTCAAAGGGACCGCTGGGGGTGCAGGACTATCCCTGAATGACCATGGGAACGTCACAACTCCATTCCTGGCTGCTGCTGGGATTCGGCATAGGGCTGGTGTTCGGGATCCGCTGGCTCGCTTTACGTGTTGTTATACTGATGGCTTCGGGCTGGCGCCCGGTCCTCGGCAAACTAACTCCACACTGGCGCCGCACCCGTCCTCTGCGAGCCTGGGTGGAAAAGCGTATCCCCCGTACCTATTCATTCGCACGAAACCGCTTTCAACCACGGCCCTTTACCGGGTTGCCGCTGACGCTACTCACCGGCGCCCTCGCCTACGTGTTCCTGCTCATGGGGGGACTGATTGAGGAGTTGCTTGAGGCGACGGAACTCCATGCGTTCGACCAAAGATTCAATGCATTACTGCAACCCCTGCGTACACCGCTGCTGGTTGGCCTGTTTGCCTGGCTGACGGACCTGGGGGGAAGCGCCGTACTTGTGGGGGTAACGTTCGTCTCGACCGGTTTTCTTTGGGCCGACCGCCGCTCTCAATTCATTTTGCCGCTGTGGGTGGCCGTGGCCGGATCCCAACTCACCACATGGCTCGGCAAATTTGCCTTCAACCGCGATCGGCCCGAGTTCGAAACTTTTGTAACCGCCCCCTACGCCTCCTTTCCCAGCGGACACGCAACCGCAGCGATGGCGGTTTACGGCTTCATCGCCTATGCACTGGTCCGGGACCTGTCCGGGTCCAGAGTCAGGGAGCGGTTCGAAGTCATCTTCTGGAGCTTGGTGGTCATCGGGACAACCGGCTTCAGCCGGGTTTATCTCAGTGTCCATTACGCCAGTGATGTGGCGATGGGATTTCTGGTCGGACTGTTCTGGCTTTTAGTGGCCTTTACCCTCACCGAATATCAACGTGCCAACCGTGCCTGAGTCACGACCCACCATCACCTGCGTTCCGTGCGCACACGATGCAGGATGCCGTAGAACGTCAGCACCAACGGTCAACGCGAAGGGAACTCGCCGCGTGGAGCGGCTCATCCCAAAAGTGGGGCAGAGGTTCGCCCGCTCAGCGGCTTGGCAATGCACCGCACCTCGATTCCTGGGCCGCCCTTCTTACGAGCGCGCCATCAAAACTGCACTCCGCGAAATGCGATCCAGGGGCTTCACGGGCAGCGCGCAGCCGAGCATCCTTTAGCAGGAAATCGATACCTAGTCAGCCGGAGGCGCCTCTTCAGCCGGTGCAGCCGAAGGTCAAAAGTTACTATGACCCCATCACAAATCTTTGCATTCCCATTCGCAACTTTGCACAAAATAAGAGCACCATCTTCCCAGTCATCCCAGTCAGAGATGCCTGCAAACAAAGGAGCACGCATAATGCAATCTTCGAACGACTTCAGCCAGGCGACGGCCGCCACGGCGTCCATCCCCTTTGCCGATACTCCGAATACGTATGGATTGGCATCCCGTGTCAACCATTGGCTTGGCGCGGCATTGGTCATTTTCCTGCTGGGGATCGGCCTCTTCTTCGAAGACATGCCGCGCGGTCCCGAAAAGCTCTACTGGCTGAAACTCCACGTGGCTGTCGGCGCCCTGGCGCTGCTCCCGCTCGCTTTCCGAGTGGTGTGGCGGCTGTTCAACCGCGGCCCGGCGGCTCTCGATCAGTCGATTGCACGGCAACGTGTCACCCGGTTGGTGCATGTGGTCCTTCTGGCGGGAATAGCCACACTCGTGATTACCGGACCTTTGGCGGTGTGGACCGGAGGCAGGGCGATCGAAGTATTTGGCTGGTTCTCCATTGCCAGCCCCACTGGAACGATGGAAACCCTGCATCAGGCGCTCGAGATCGTGCACGTGATCGCAGCCAAAGCGATGCTGATCGCGCTGCTGTTTCATATTATAGGGGCGGTCTATCATGTAATAGCCGGTAAGCAGCGTCTGTCAGGCAGGATGTTCGGTCGGCCCGGGGCGGAAAAAATCAATAGCAAAATCAATAGGGTCAGTGTCATTGATTCTTAACTTCTCGAAATGCTGCTGACTTCCTGTCCCCACCCCGCCCCAATGGCGCCGCTCTCCGCCCCGTCTTGGCCTCAATCTGTCCCTTGAACCGTTCATCACCGAGCACCCAAGCCTTGTTCGTCGCTTCACGGATCGCCGCCAGATCCCGCTCGGGCATCCTGCCACGAAACAGAGCCCGGTAAGCACTCTCCCGCTCCACCTCCGTGCTACCCAGTCGGCTATAAATTGGGTGGGGTGTCAACAACTGAACAGGCTTGCCCAAAGCATTCCCTTGATAACTGGACCAGGGGTATTCTGATGCGTGCACCACCATACCTGCACGCACCGGGTTCAACTCGATATAGCGATACACGGTCAGTAGATAGTTCTCAGCATCCACCAGGGTGGATTTGTACCGCCCCTCCCACAACGTACCGGTTCGGCCATGAGTGAAATTGAAGTACTGCACGTACTTGCGGCCCTGGGCCTGCATCATACGACTGATTCCCTTCTCGTCGCTTGGCGTCACCAGCAAATGGACGTGATTGGTCATCAGCACAAAAGCATGGATGGCAACCCGGTATTTTTCGGCAGCGTCCTTGAGGAAGGATAGATAAGCTTTGTAATCTGCCTTTTCGTAAAAACACGCTGCACGGTTGTTGCCACGCTGGATGACATGCTGGGCACATCCAGGCAGATAGAGTCTGGGCAAACGCCATGACGGGAACTCCCCGTAACTCGTCTCAAGATTACCCCCCTAACCCCACCAAATCAATGACTCCGACCCCATTGATCCAGCGTCACACCCTGAAGAAAAAGTTACTACGATCCCATTTATTGGGCGGACCCGAGGACTTTCGCATCGACCGTTTCGAGGCGGTGCATTATGTCGCGGTGGCCCTCGCGTTTGCCATCATCGTTATTACCAAGCTGATGTTCGTGCTTTGACGGGCCCCAGAAAAAAGGGCAGAAAAGGGGACGGAGGAATTAGTTCCGTGTCTAAAAATCCGGTGTCTTTCTCAATTTTATTCCTCTACCGGACGAAAACTCCTCCGTCCCCTAAGGCATGTCATCGCCGAGGTCGACCTCTTGCCGGAGGCCTTCCTGGGCTTTCAGGCCGACGGCCGTATCCTCTTCCCGATTACCTCGGGCGATTACTTCAGTGGTAGGTATACATCCGTGATCTGCTCGTGCTCCGGGACGTCCGGAACTCGTTTCAGGTAATGAAAGAACAGCGGGAAGTCGCGCAACTCCTCGCCGCTTTCCGGCAGCCAGTCGCCACACAAAAAGTAGGCGCTCTCGCTGATTTGGTCGAGCGAGCCGTGGTGGCGCACCACCGCGCAGCGCCCCGCAGGGATTCGTTTGGTGGTTACCCCCTGCGGATTATCCGGCACTGGCGCATCCACCTCGCCGCAGATATCGAAACGAAATGTCTCCGGGGGCGTCGTATTGGGATCGCTGAAGACTATCCCGAAGGTTCGGCTCGTGGCGTTCGGGGAGAGCCCGCTTGCCTTGCGCCAGTCGATGAATACCTTGACGGAGTCAAAGATCCGTTCGGGCGCGCCGCGGTGCTCAAGGGCAGCGACGAGTAGCTCTTTGAATTCGACGATGTTCACGTGCATGGGGTCTCTCCGGTTGCGTTCGGGCAGGTGCATCCGCTCATTCCACGGCTGCCATGCCGGCTGTTGACGAAACTCAGAGGGGGTCTGTCCGAAGCGCCGCTTGAACGCGCGGGAGAAGGACTCCGGGTTTTCGAAGCCCGCTTCCAGGGCGATATCGATGACGCGACGCCCGTGAGCGAATGCCAGCTGGTACGAGGCATGCCGCAAGCGCATCAGCTGGATATACTGCGTTACGCTCTGACCTACATACGCCGAGAACTGCCGCTGGAAATGGAAGCGGGAAAAATTGGCCACTTCGCTCAGCTCATCCACCGACAGATTCTCAGTCAGGTGCCGTTCGATGTACTCGAACACCCGTTCGAAGCGTTTCCGGTAGGCCCTGGTCGTCTGCTCATTCACCCTCAACCTCCCTCATTGGGCAGACACTCTAGCCCCGAGGTTGCGACCGATCTTGACCGAACGTGCGCAATGACAGCCTACGCAAGCCGTCCGTGGTACCCCGGCATAGAGATGGGATTCACGCCTGCTCAAATATGCGGCATAGCAAAGCCGCCTCCCACCTTCACACCGTCCCCAAGCAGGAGCCCCGAGAGAGACGGACGAAGCTGTGTATCACACTCGCCCGTTCTTCAGCGCCCCCAATTTCCTGCCCCGGGGCAATTCCCCTCATCACACGCAGCAAATTTCTCGCCGCAGGTTCTGATTCGCGCCGCTTCGGTTTCCTTGAGGCGAATAGCGGCTGATCCCCGCCGAACAACCTCGATGCGGATGAACTCCTCTACCTGATTGTCGGGTGAGAATTGACAACCAGTTGCCTACCATGGAAACTGGTTGTCAAATACATTCCGCGGCGTCGATCTCCATGCGAGCACCCACAGCTGAGTTATTGACTGAAATAATCCTCACCGTCTTTCGGACAAACGGTCGTTTGCTGAGCAGCGGCGATTCCCTCATCGCCCCATTTGGACTCACAAGTGCGCGTTGGCAGGTATTGGGAGCGGTTGCGATGTCTGATACACCGCTTTCAGCGCCACAAATCGCCGCAGTTATGGGCACGACCCGCCAAGGCACACAGAAGCAGCTGAACTTGTTGGTGGAAGAAGGATTACTTGAACAGCAGTCCAACCCGAGTCACAAGCGTTCCCCTCTTTATACGCTAACGAAGCGCGGCCGGAGCATTTATACAGACGTGGACCATACCCAGGCCCGCTGGGCCAACCAGCTCGCCGAAGAACTCTCGATGGATGACCTAGTGGCGACCAAGCGAGTGTTGGAACTCGTCTGCGAACGACTCGAAAGGACCTCCACGCGGAGTAATCGATAATGAAACCCCGTATCCATGCTACGGCCGGTGCAGTCGCCATGCTCTGCATTCTGAGCTTCTGGACATCAACAGCGATCTCGGAGCTGTTCCTGTCCCATGAGGCGGTGGTCTGGGTCAAGCAAATGATACTCTACGGCCTGTGGGTATTGATTCCAGCGATGGCGATAACCGGCGGCAGTGGCTTTTCACTCGCCAGCGGGCGATCGGGCCATTTCGTAGAAGGCAAGAAGAGGCGCATGCGTTTCATTGCCCTGAACGGATTGGTGATCATGGTGCCAACCGCCTTCTTTCTATTCCACAAGGCGACGGCAGGCGAATTCGATACCGTGTTCTATGCGGTGCAAGCCGTGGAATTGTTGGTGGGCATTGCGCAACTTTTTCTGATGACGATCAATTTCCGAGATGGCTTGGTGCTCGCCGGCCGGTTCCGAGCACCAGGTCCTGAGCTTAGCGATTGACCTATGACCTACAACCTGCTCAAGCTCGCCCATATTCTGGGCGCCATCCTGATGGGCGCGGGCCTGGTCGGTGTGTGGATGGCGGACCTGCGTTCGCGCCAGTTGCGAGATTTGCATCGGTTTGCAGAAGCGGTGCGCAACATTGCGGTCTTTTACGACGGACTGGTAGTCCCGGGGGCGCTGTTGCTGCTCGCATCCGGCACCTGGATGATCGTTGAGTTTTACGGCGGATTCGCCTTCCTCGGCATTCCCTGGCTTGCCGGCATGGTATTCCTGTTTCTTGCCGAATTCATCGAGGGCAATACCGTAACTCGCCTTTATTTCATGCAACTGCGTCGCATCACCCGCTGCGCGCTCGAGGAAGGACATTTCACCCCTGAACTGAACCGGGCGCACGGTAAACTTGTGCCGTCATTCACCCACTTCCTCGATTTGCCCGTGCTCACCTTGATCATCACCCTGGGTGCATTGAAGCCCGAGTCCTGGACTTTATTTGTTGCAGGCTCAGTCATGGCCGTCATGTTGGCGAGCGCGCTAACGTTCTGGATTCCTCGCTTGTATCCGTGGGGCTATGAATGACCCCGATCCGATAGATGAGATCTGTACGGCGATGTTAGCAAAGGAGCGAGCGGCTCAGGCCTCGCCTCGCTTTTTGCTGTCCGAGTGCATGTGATTATTATTCGCTTTTGGCTACCAGCATTTTTGTTGCGCCTTTCTGAAATTCATAATCTACCGGTTCCAAAGAGACATTAATATCCACTTCTTCCAATGCATCCATAACTGGCCTAAGATGCGGCGATTCCTCGTTGTTTCCGATAGATAGTAGCGGGTAAATACGCACTTCTTTAGCAACACGACACAGTTCCTTTACAGACGAACTATGCTGCTCTTGATTTACGTGATCGCTATACAAGAATAAATAATGTGAACATAGAGCCAAATCAAACTTTGCATCTACAAATGGCAGCTCTGGTAGTGATGCATCTATATACCTTCTTGATGGATAACAATTTTCGTAATCACTCAAGAACGCTTTCATTGCGTTCATTCTCACCCGTCCAAGCTCTTCGGGATTGCCTATGCTATCCCAGACATAATCATCTCTATTTTTGGATACTTGCTCCAATATTTGAGGGTAAACATCTTCAATTCTTGATCGGATTTGTTCGGGACTGAATCGGTAGATTGGATCGATGGAAACCACATGACCACCAAGCTCAGTCGCTTCAGCATTGAATGATGCAGGGCCATCACCACAACCAAGAATACGTTTTCGCACATCCACTTCAGACGGGTGCGATCTTCGCTTGATGTCCAAGTTCACGCCGCCCGAGGCACACCATAGTGGTTGACCTTATCCCAGAACTGCTCCCAGCGGCCTTCGGTGATCACCAGCGAGCGCAGGCTGATGACAGCGCTAGCGCCCTTGTCCTTCCAGCGCATGCCGGCATTGCACAGTCGCTGCTTGATAAGGGTCTTGCAGGCCGCTTCGGTGACACCGGAGCCGATGGGCAAACCTTCGCGCTGCCAGCGGGCGTAGTGCATCTTCTCTTTGTGGTTGGTGAAGTAGGTGACGGCCGAACTCAGCTCTTCCTTTTCGTGCTTCCTCAACCTGCCGATGGGCAGCTTCTTCATCTCGCCAAGAAGCTGTTTGGCTGCCCCATCCTCGTGTTTGAGACGGTTACAGCGCTCGTCAATCCATGCTTGGCGCTGGTTCGGCAGAACCGCTATCCCCGCTTGCCCCACGTAACCGCTGGCATGATAAAAGTCCAGGATCTGCTCGGAGACCTTCCCTTCGAGAAACTGCCAGTTGGTCTTCTCGCCGTCGGCCAAGCCGACGTAGCGGGCGTGAGGGTAAACGCTCTTGAGGCGATCGAGTTCCCGGTTCAGGCGGGCGTAGAACTTCTGCTTGCCGTATTCGGGGGTGGCACCGAGATAGACGCTGTGCAGCCGCTCTCCACCCTTGTCATACAGAGAGAGGGTTCCGGTCATCGCCTCCCGCCAGCCGTCCTCGCACAGCAGCATGCAGGTGCCATCCAGCCCAACCGCGACGCTGGCAACCTCCTCGCTCAGTTCCGGGATTTCGTACTCCCATACCTCCTCTTTGGCCTGCACCACCGCCGCCACCCGCTCAGCGAGCGCCAGCACATAGGAGCGCACTATCTTGCGGCCGTGACTGGAGGACAAGTCCTCCACCACTTGTGCCGCACTGCCGTTGGCGTACTTGTGCGAAACCATCTTGGCGAACCGCGGTGTCGCGTCTCCGACCATGCGGGTTCGCTCCTCCAGCGCACAGAAGGTCTTGCCGCCGCCAGAGCGCTGGTAGACGTGGCGTTCGACCGAGACCTTGCCGTACGGCGTCTCGTAGCGCTTCGGCTGCCTGCCCTTGCTGTACCAGCGTACATCACCCATATCGATTGGCGAGCCGTCCGTATCAAAGTGTTCCAACGCCACCGCCGTCGCCAGGTTTCCCGCTTCGTTCAGCGAAGTCAGAATCGTCTCTTCCGATTCCAAAAAGGTCCCGTCCAAGTCGACCGTCACCTCCAGCGTTACCCTCGTTCCCGCCTTAGCCATCAGTGTCGCCGCCATTCCAAGTACCTATTTGGTTGTTTGCATGGTGGCTATTTGATCATGCCTCGATCTCGGTATCAAGTGGGGAGCGCACCCCTTCAGACAAGGAAAACATTTTCTTATATTCAGAAAGTGACCGGCCCCATGGGACTATGGTTTGCAGCTCCATTATCTGTTTTCCAACCTGTATTCACGAACAACCTCAACCACCTGAACATGATAGGATTTGTACCATTCCGATTTTCCCAGCTCTTGTGCTGCCAAATGCTCGGAATTTTTCTTCCATTCAATTATATCTTTCTGTTCGTTCCAGTAGGAAATCGAAACTTCCTGATCTCCCTCTGTCACCGAAACAAACTCCAAGCAGCCATACTCATTCATTGCCAATTCGCGCATTTTCGAAGCAATTTCTGAATAAGCCTCGTCCAGCTTGTTTATTGTTGCTCTAAATATCACAGCGTACATAGGCACCTTTTTTTTGCGTATAATTCCGCCCATAACCCGCAGCCGAAAGCGGAGCGAGGGAGGAGCGTAGCTTTTGATTGTCGGAGTTGACGGGCTTGTTGGGCATAATCGGCTATCTTCCCGATTGCCACTCGCCATAGGAGCTAACGCCTTCTCCATCTTCCAACCAATGGACGTCATGCGAGCACCATATATGCGCCTCCGGTCGTAGACCCGGATCCTCATCAAGTGTTGCTACCCGAATAATGACATGCGGCTGAGCCGGACGCTCTGCCACTACATGGGAGCCGCAAATTGAACAGAAGTATCTGAGCTTTCCGGGAGAGGACTCAAATGCTTTCAGTTTCTCTGTGCCTTTCGTCCACCGAAAGTGATCGCGCATGACACCTGCGGTCGATGCAAACGATGCTGCATGTGCCTTGCGGCACGTGCGGCAGTGACAATGTATAATTGGCATATCGAGCTGATCAATTTCGTACTCGACCGCCCCACACAGACAGCTACCCTTCACTCAGAACCCCTCTTTTTTTCTGTCCAAAGCTTAAGCGCTCGTCGCCGAGCGGTTGGCCTTAATGAGCCGCCTTTCTCACGAGGTTAAATCCTTCTTCACTCTGTGGGTCTCGGAACAACTCGGGGTAAGCCCTGGCGCGCGACTCATGCTCAGTACCCAGCCGCAGATAAACTGCATGCCGACTCAGCCAGATGACGAGAAATCGTCAGGACCCAACGGCGGCTAATGGGCGTCCTCTTTTCGCGTTGTTGGCAGGTCCTACTCCTGCCAATGCTTGGGTTTATCTAAAACACCCGCGCATTCAATCTTTCCCTGAACGTTCCCAATTACTCCTGCCCGCAACTCTTTAACCATCCAAGCGTTGGCGTGCTCCGTAGGAATTGGATAAGGAGCTTCAAAGCCAAGTACCCCCGCCGGTCGAAACCCAAACTTCGGGTAGTAGTCGGGATGACCAAGCACGAAGACCAAGTCCACTCCCGCCTCGGTTAACCGCTTTAGTCCCTCTACGACCAATGATCTCCCGATAGCTTGGCCCTGAAAATCTTTCGCGACCGCGAGCGGAGCGAGAATCCGAACAGAAATATCCTGATACTTGGGTTGAAGTCTTGCTTGCGTAAAAAGAATATGACCGACGATTTGTTTATCTGTTTCTGCAACGAGCGAGAGCAAAGGCTTTGCCGTACCATCGGAAAACAACCCATTGACGAGCTCTACAATCTCCCGGCCCTGTTCCGGTCCAAACGCATTCAGGTAAATGGCGCTGATCGCAGTCCTGTCGAAGTCTGTAGAACGTCTGATTTTCAACCTGCCCATCCTCGGAAATCCTGCTAACGCCTTGGCCAATCCGCGCCATCACCCGACCCATAGCCGAGCGCCGCATGGGTTATCGGCGCCGGGTTCAGCCAGTTGCTAGCCATCTTTTCGATTATCCATCATGGGCCGGTATGCCTCTTGAATACGCTTTGTCGCTTCTGATAACGGCCCCATTCCCATCTCTTTCCGCAACACATCTATTTTATCGGGCTCCGCGATTGGCAACGGATGAGCAACTCCATTCTCGTCAAAATCGTGTTGTGTTCCGTAGACCTGCGGTTTCCCTGCCATCGTCAACGTTCTATCTTGCAGATAAGCAAGACACCAACCCTCGGCCTCACCTGTTGCGACTGCCTCTTTCAGCAGAAGCAATGCACGCTCCATAAACTTTTGGTCCAGAGTACCATGCTGCACAATTAGCCAAGCCGCCTTCGCACCCTCCTGGCCAACGATGCTCTTCCCGGGCCAGCCATATTCAGCAATAATTTCCTTGATACGAGCGATATTGCTTTCATGCAGTTGCTTGATGCGGGGGTGATATTCATCTTCCTTCAATTCCCCGGCTTTCATGAGCTCCCGCATCAACCGCTCGTCTTCTCTCTGCATTGATAGCAGCTCTTCGCGCAAGTCGTTGTTCATGCCTATGCACTTCGTTGGCTGAAACGCGCCAATAACCGGCGCGAGTTTACGGGCATCCGGCTCATTAGCTGGTTAGCCGAGCCCCCCAATGAATATTACAGAAGCTGGCTTCTGGGTTTTTTGATGGACTGGCTCACGCATCTCACGCAGCCGAAATCCGTTATCTACGAACAGCTTTATCCAACTTTCCAAGGTTCTAAAATACCACGGCGGGGGATCAGAGAAATCGGTACTGAATCCAGTCCATGATCCTTCTCGCCAACCTTGCCGATATGGAAGATCGCTGCATGCTATAACCGGATGCAGGGTTTGCACGATAAATGAACCATGCCTATTCAACAGCGATGGTGCAGCTCTAAACACTCCCTCGACTGATTCCTTTCCGAGCAATGAAAAGTTACAGACGATAGCGTCAACTGAAACTCCGAGTTTTCCAGATGCGATTTCCTCGTAGGACATCGCACGAAAATCGCCACCTCCAGCGCATTTGGCCTCTTCAATAAGTGTAGGCACGACATCTACACCGACCGCATTGATATTATTGGCGGCGAGTTCACGAACCAGCCATCCTTCGCCACAGCCGATGTCGAGAACTGAACCTGGCGAACAGCTGAATATTGCGTCGATAATCGCCTGATCGGTAATCTGTTTGCGACTCTCTATCTGTTTCTCCCGCACCGCGACAGTCCAGGGCATTGCGTTCTTACACCATGACTGGATAATTTTCGCGTCACTGAATAGATCCTTATTCATCCGATCCTCAGGCTGGCGTCATAGTAGAAACACCGGTTACCCGGTGCCCCCCCTGCACATCCATGCGGTTTTCCCGCACCGGGCTCTTCAGTCATAATCACTCGCGCAGAAGAAGAACTCCTCACGCTAGCCCCCGAGCCCTTCCTTGCGGTAGAAACGGCCGGGCGTGGAAACAGAGCGAGAGGGTCAGGTCTCGCCTCGTAGCAATCTTCATGCGCATAACGCCCCGCTTCACCCGCGGCCCATGAGCGCAGCGAGGGAGGCTCCGGGTGGAAGCGATGGTTGGGCATCGCCTCAGCGGATACCCGAATACTCATTAGCAACAGCTCCGACAAAAGCCTTTATAGCGCTGGCCGATTTCAAGTGATGCACTCGCTTGTGAGTGGCCTGCTCTGCAACCAACTGCCGGTATTTGGGTGTCAGTTTTTCATGACAGAGCCGAAGTACTCGATAGCTGTTCAATGTGCTGCTCCATATTGGACTGTTCTCGGGCCACCCCTCGGGCGTGACGATTAAGCCCTTTACGAGACGCTTTGTCACCCAGACGTAATGCGTGAATAGCGATAGATCGACGTAGATCAGCGTGTCAGCAGCCGAAAAACGTTCCCAGGCTGATGGCACGCAGCCGAACCCGTCAATGATCCACTCGTCTCCGCGTAGCAGTTCGGAATGAATCTGAAGGTACTCGTTGTGAGGCACCTCACCGCCACCAGGCCTGTATTTAATGGTGTCGAGTGAGTGCAGCGGCAAACGGGTAATGCCGGCCAGTTGCCGAGCGAGCGTTGATTTACCGCCGCCAGCGTTGCCAAAAACTGCAACTCGCCTCATCTCAGACGCTCTACTCACTGATCTGCTCTCCATGACGAACGGTTAAATGCATGGATTCCGGGGACCAGCAACGGCTTGGCAATATCGCTCCGGATGGGGGGGATTGTGCATAGCCATTAGTGATAGTCCTCGTAATCCAGAACATGGGCGTTGCCATCATGGAACTCGAAGGTCAGTCGCCAGTTGCCGTTAACCCAGACCGACCATCTGCCGCGCTCACGCACCTTCAGCGGATGTAGCCGAAACCCCGGGATATCCATGTCCTCCACCGTGGCTGCAGTCTCAAGAGCAGCCAACTGCATCCTGAGCCGTGGCTCGTGCTGTGACTGGACGCTGGCATAAGCCGAACCGCGCCTTACAATGAATGTCTTGATAGTCTTTCTTGCCAAAAAGTTACTACGACCCCATTATTCAGACCCCATTATTCAGACCCCATTATTTCATGGCGGCATGCGTCGCTCTACCACCTACATCCATGTAGGCGTCCTCCTGATGAACGTGCCCTCTCCTGCTGTCATTACGAGGCGCTCGAGCGACGAAGTAATCTCCTGCTTCCAAAACCCCAGATTGCCGCGTCGCCTGGGGCTCGGCTTTGGCATCCTGCGTCGCTCTACCACCTACATCCATG
>NZ_JAENYR010000080.1:13735-15393 GCF_016841685.1 Thiohalomonas denitrificans | reverse complement strand
CGCTTATCCGCCCTACGGAATGGAAGAGGCAATCATCTGGTAGGGTGGATAAGCGAAGCGCATCCACCAAATGACCCGAGGGAACGCGGATGCGCTGCCGCTTATCCGCCCAACGGCGGGATAAAGGGCAATCACCTGGTAGGGTGCGATAAGCGAAGCGCATCCACCAGAACACCCGGGAAATAGCGGGTGCGCTGTCTATCCGCCCTACGGCGGACAAATCGAAGCAATGGCCTGGTAAACCGATGAGCCAATACCGACGCGCATACACGCCTGGCGGGAGTTATTTTTTTACGGTCGTCACCTGGAAACGGCGCAAATGGTTCGAGCGCGAGGCCGATGTTGAAATTCTGCGAGCGGCACTGCGCAAGACGATGGGTGAGCGTCCCTTTATCGTCGAGGCGGCGGTGATACTGCCCGACCACATGCACACCATCTGGAGGCTTCCCGATGACGACTGGGATTATTCCGGGCGGTGGCGGGAAATCAAGAAGCGGGTTTCCCTGGAGCTTGCACCGGAATCCAATGCGCGGAATGAAAGACAGGTATGGCAAAAGCGGTTTTGGGAGCACCAGATTCGCAATGAGCGAGATTGGAGAAATCATGTGGATTACATTCACTACAATCCGGTCAAGCATGATCTTGCCACCCGGCCGGCCGATTGGCCGTGGTCATCGTTCCACCGGGCCGTGAATGCCGGGTGGTATGAGCCGGATTGGGGCGCAACCGAGCCTGATAACATTCGTGGCATGAAGATGGAGTGAGTAGGGTGCAAAAGCGAAGCGCATCCACCAAACGACGGGGAAGGACGCGGATGCGCTGCCGCTTATCCGCCCTACGGCGGAATGGAAGAGCAATCATCTGGTAGGGTGGATAAGCGAAGCGCATCCACCAAATGACCCGCGAAATTGCGGATGCGCTGTCGCTTATCCGCCCTACGGTGCATTGGTGGCCAGATGTCCGACAGGAACAGGAGCAATTTCGTGATGGAGAACGCCGAATTCGCGAGGACTTACAGGAAGAATAATCATGAAAATCAGGAAGATGGCGCGCCCGAGAGGATTCGAACCTCTGACCTCTGCCTCCGGAGGGCAGCGCTCTATCCAGCTGAGCTACGGGCGCTTACGAGCCGCTAAGGATACATGGACGCGGCATTGACGTCCAACCCCGCAACAGCTGCAGCTTGGCGCTGCCGCGCTGATCTCGGCCACTCTTGATGAACTTGCCCCTGCTGTCGTTACGAGCCGTACCCCATGCTGCACAGCCCGAATCAGTGAAGAACCGGAGTACGTTAATGGCCCTCGGTTCACGAGGATCAATGGCTTATGTTCGAGCTCTTCAGAAGCGCCGAACGAAGGGTCCCTTCTCCTTCAGGAAGAAGGGCAGGATGAGGAGGAAAGAAAACGGCTACGGCCCATTGGATCACCCCCTCCCTGGCCGCATGGAAAAGGGGGGAGTTCTTCAGGAGGAGCCGAAGCGATGAAGTAATCTCCTGCTCCCAAGCCCGAGATTGCCGCGTCGCTTGGGGCTCGGCTTTGGCATCCTCGAGAATAGGTTCCAGACATTCTCTTCTTGTCGTTTGGTGGATGCGCTTCGCTTATCGCACCCTACCGGTGATTGCCTCCTTCATTCCGCCGTAGGGCGGATAAGCGGCAGCG
>NZ_JAENYR010000080.1:0-13725 GCF_016841685.1 Thiohalomonas denitrificans | reverse complement strand
CACCCTACCGGTGATTGCCTCCTTCATTCCGCCGTAGGGCGGATAAGCGGCAGCGCATCCGCGTTCTTCCCCGCCGTTTGGTGGATGCGCTTCGCTTATCCACCCTACCGGTGATTGCCTCCTTCATTCCGCCGTAGGGCGGATAAGCGGCAGCGCATCCGCGTTCTTCTCCGTCGTTTGGTGGATGCGCTTCGCTTATCCACCCTACTGGTGATTGTCTCTTTCATTCCGCCGTAGGGCGGATAAGCGACAGCGCATCCGCGTTCTTCTCCGTCTTCTGGTGGATGCGCTTCGCTTATCCACCCTACCAGGGTGATTATCTCTTTCATTCCGCCGTAGGGCGGATAAGCGACAGCGCATCCGCGTTCTTCCCCGTCGCTTGGTGGATGCGCTTCGCTTATCCACCCTACAGGTGATTACCTCTTTCATTCCGCCGGGCGGTTAAACGTTCGTCACTCGAAGCTGCGGAGCGGCAGGTAGGGCTCGCAAGGGCACCGCCGGTAAAAACAGGGCTTGGTTGCCGTCCGTCTTTGGTATCCTTTCGGTTGATCGGGCGCACGCTTTCCCGATGTTCGGCCGGATATGCGACGGCATGGCCGGACGCCGCCTGAAAAGCCCTAACGGTAACTCGATGCATCCTGTACTGCCCGTCTTTGTTCTCATCAGCAGTGCCATCCTTTGGGGGGTGACCTGGTGGCCACTACAGTATTTTCACACCAATGGCGTTGCGGGAATTCCGCTCATCCTGGTGGGCTACGGCGTGGTGGCAATCGCGCTGCTGCCATCACTGATCCGCGAGCGCAGGGCCTGGCAGGGTGAGAGCCGTTTTCTCTGGATCATGTTCCTGCTGGGCGGCTGGGCCAACCTGTCGTTTGCCTCGGCCATGATCTATGGCGAGGTGGTGCGGGCGATGATGCTGTTCTATCTGGCGCCGGTCTGGGGCGTGCTGGGTGGCCGGCTGTTTCTCGGGGAGGCGATCGACCGCGCCCGCTGGTTCGGTGTGGGGCTCGCGCTGCTCGGCGCCTTTCTGGTGCTGGGTGGTCCGGTGGTCTTTGAAACCGCCCCCTCCTGGCTTGATCTCCTGGCGATCAGTTCCGGTCTGGCCTTCGCCCTCAACAATGTGACCTGCCGCGCGGCCGCTCACGTGCCGCTGATGAGCAAGACTGCCGCCATGTTTATCGGCTGCGGGTTGATGGCCATCGCGACCCTGCCGCTGTTCGCCGCCGAACTGCCGGATGTGTCAGGCTCGACCTGGTTCTGGCTGGTGGTCTTTGGACTCGTCTGGCTACTGGCGGCCACGCTCGGAACCCAGTGGGCGGTGACCCACATGGAGGCGGGTCGCGCCTCGGTGTTGCTGATCACCGAGTTGCTGGCCGCCGTTGTCTCTGCGGTGGTGATCGGTGGGGAAACCCTTTCCGGAGGAGAACTCGCCGGTGGAGCCTTGATCCTGGCGGCGACGCTCATTGAAGCGAAGCGCGCCCCGGACGAACCGGTCGTGGACGCTCCGGCAGCGTATTGAAGAGCCGGGAGACCGCGTGCTTCCAGGCTGCACCTCGGCCGGAGCTATTCGCCGCATGAAAATCGAGTAAGGTAATGGGGGATGCGCCCCCGCAATCACGCCAAATCGTAGGGTGGATAAGCGCCAGGGCATCCACCAATTTCGACCTTTGGGAGAGGCGGATGCGCTTCGCTTATCCACCCTACTTTGCTGAGCCCGAAACACTTATCACCCGGGGAGATGTCCAAGTCCTTGTTTACGGCGAGCCCTTACGGCAGGATCATGCAGTGCGATCTTGAAACGCCTCCTCGCAGCGAGGCGCTCCTGACCGTGCGGGAGACAGAAGGTCTTGTCACTCGTTTTCGCCGTACCAACCGACCTGGTGTCAAATGAAAACCTCTCTGCTTATTCCGATCCTCTCACTGGTTTTGCTACTCCCCGTACCCGCGACCGCTCAGTCGGAAACCGGAGAACAGGCGATTCGCGACCTGGGGGCCCTGAACGGCATGGCCCTCGAATGCGGGTATGTCGAACAGGTCCGTCGAATGAAAAAGGCGATGATCGACTTCGCGCCGAAGAGCCGTCATTACGGGAGCGTCTTCGAACAGTCGACCAATAGGGGATTTCTGTCCTTTATTAAGGAGAAGCGTCCCTGCCCGACCGAAGTGACCGTCGAGGCAAAAGTGGACAAAGCCGTAGAATCTCTGGAGAAGGCTTTCCAATAAGGACGGGCAAAAAACGGCTCTCTTTTTGATTCGGGTCATTGATCCCGATCAACCCCAAGATTGCCGAAACAGCTTATCCTTAGCCACCTCATCGTAGGAACCTATTGACATGCACTGCGCGTTATCCGCCTCCTCTGCAGATTCCGGGTTTTCATTTTGTCGCTTCGGGCTGCTGGTCCTGTTGGTAGTGGTGTTTTCCTTCGGCGGAACTGGTGTGGCGGCCGAGCCACCCAATGTGGTGGTCAGCATCAAGCCAATCCACTCGCTTGTTGCCCAGCTGATGGCAGGCGTGGCTGAGCCGACGTTGTTGGTCGACGGTGTGGCCACACCGTACGATTATCAACTATCGCCGGAACAGCAAAAAGAGATCGCCCGGGCCCGCCTGGTCATTTGGGTGGGTGAGGAACTCGAACCATTCCTGTCTAAAGCGCTGGCCGGGGTGGAGGACGAGCGGGTTATGGAGCTGCTTGCCAGCGACCTACTCAAAATCCTGCCCACTACCTATGACGAAAAGCGCCGCGACCCTTTTTTCTGGCTGGATAGCCGCAATGCCCTGATTCTGCTTGATGAAGTCGCCCACAAGCTCGTCGCCCTGGACCCGGAGCGAGCCGACCGCTACAAGCGAAACCACAGGAAGGCGGTTCAGGCTATCTCGGAAATCGATCGTCAACTCGAGTACCGCTATCGCGACGTCAGTGCGGCCCCGATCGCACTCTATCATGGCACCCAGCAATACTTTGAGCAGGCCTACGCCGCCTCGACCGTGGCCATTGTTTCGCCGCAGCCCGGGACCACACCGTCGACAGAGGCTTTGTTGAGGGTCAGAAGCCGACTAGTGGACCGTGGTGCGGTCTGCCTGCTGACCGAGGCCGGCCTGGCGTCACCTTCCTTGGGCCTGCTGACGAGAGAGAGCGTCGTCGAGGTCGCCGAACTCGATTCTTTCGGCACCCGCCTTGAACCGGGCCCCGAGCTTTATCGAAAAATGATATTAGCCAATTTCGACACCATCCATGACTGTATCGGCGGGAGTGGAGCAACGACAGAGACCCAACAGGCCGGCCATCGTATTCTCGAATCCGAAAATGTGGTCCCCGGGAAGCTTTCCGGTCGCTTTATGCTGGTGGACCATAATGGTCGAACCACCACCAATGCCGACTTCCTCGGCATGTTCCAGCTCATCGCCTTCGGCTACACCTCCTGCCCCGATGTCTGTCCCACCTCGCTGGTATTGATGAACGCCGCGATGCAGCGGCTCGGCGAACAGGCTGAATTGATCCAGCCGCTTTTCATTTCGGTCGACCCCGAACGTGATACGCCCGAGGTTCTCTCGGAATACGCCTCCTTTTTCCATCCGCGACTCATCGGCCTCACCGGCCCCAAAAAGATGATCGACTACACCGTCCGGGACTTCGGGGCCCGTTATGAAAAGGTCCCGTCCGGAGACGGCGATTACGCCATGAATCACACCGCCGGCTTCTACCTTTTTGATCCCGAAGGCGTCTTCTTAACCAAGTTCGCACACGGACTGACCGCTGACCGTCTGGCCGAAAAACTCAGGGCTTACATGCGGTAAGCAGATTGGCAGCTGATGGCCAAGATGGCATATGATGTGGACCTTGGTGTGATATCACGCACTGAATTTGATATATGGCAAATATTGTTCGTTCCGGGGTCCATTTAAACGTTCAAGTTGTGGCAAATGACACACTCGGTTGATCTGGATCAAGGCCGGACTGGTGACAAATTGAGCATTCTGTCAGCTAGGGGGCCTATCCGAGAATAGCGACCGTCACGAGGGCAAGACCGATTGAGTCAGATTTTTCGTTGATTTGAGGCGAATAGTGGTTCTATTGAACGAAAATGAGTGGGAAATCTGGCCAATCAGGCTTGGCCGCAGAGGTCAGTCTATTCTCGGACAGGCTCCTAGAAGTTGTGCCCCGCTTTTACCCACCGCTGTTACGGGAGATTACGTATCATGAAAACAACAGCCAAAAAGGCGCTTTCCTTGCTCGCAGGGGCAAGTATTGGCCTTGCGGCAGCGACCAGTGCCTGGTCGGCATCGAGCCTGGAAGAGGTCATGAAGGCTCGCGGTCTGACGCAGAAAGATATGCTCGCCGCCGCCAAGACGTATACGCCTACAGGGGGTCGTGACGAATACCTTGTATTCGCCTCCGGTGGCCAGAGCGGTCAGGTGATCGTTTATGGCATTCCGTCCATGCGTATTCTGAAGTACATCGGCGTATTTACGCCGGAACCCTGGCAGGGCTACGGCTTCGATGAAGAGTCGAAGGCAGTTCTCGCACAGGGCAAAATCGATGGCAAACAGATCAACTTCGGCGATACCCATCACCCGGCGATTTCCGAGACGGACGGTGACTACGACGGCGAGGTCTTGTTCATCAATGACAAGGCCAATCCGCGTATCGCCATGATCGATCTCCACGACTTCGAAACCAAGCAGATCGTGGTCAACCCCGTATTCAAGTCCTCCCATGGCGGTGCGTTCGTCACCCCGAATACCGAATACGTAATCGAGGCCGCACAGTACCCTGCACCGTTCGAGAGGAAGTATGTGCCGCTCGAGGAGTTCAACAGCAAATACCGCGGCGGGATCACCTACTGGAAGTTCGACCGGAAAAAGAAACGCCTCGATCCGAAGAACTCCTTCACCCTGATGGCGCCTCCCTACAGCCAGGATCTCTCCGACGCCGGTAAGAAAGTGAGTGACGGCTGGTCCTTCACCAACTCGTTCTGCTCCGAGCGTTACGTCGGCGGTATCGAGAGAGGGCGTCCGCCGTTCGAGGCCGGTTGTTCCGCCAAGGACACCGACTTCCTGCACGTGGTGAACTGGAAGAAGGCCGAGAAAGTCTTCAAGGCCGGCAAAACCACCGAGATCAACGGCCATGCTGTCATCACCATGGATACCGCGATCAAAGAGGGCCTGCTCTACCTGATTCCGGAGCCGAAGAGCCCGCACGGGGTCGATGTCTCTCCTGACGGAAAGTACATCATCGTTTCGGGCAAGCTTGACAGCCACACCACGGTCTACAGTTTCGACAAGATCCAGAAGGCCATCAAAGCGAAGAACTTTGAAGGTAAGGATCCGTACGGTATTCCCATCATCCCTCTGAAGGATACCGTGCATACCCAGGTCCAGGTCGGCCTCGGTCCGTTGCACAGCCAGTTCGACGCCAAGGAGTGCGTGGTCTACACCTCCGTCTATGTGGATTCCAAGATCACCAAATGGAACTACTGCGAAGGTAAGGTACTGGACCAGGTGGACATCCACTATAACGTCGGCCACCTGATGACCATGGAAGGCGACACAGTATCGCCGGATGGCAAGTACCTGGTGTCTCTGAACAAGCTGGCTATCGATCGCTTCAACCCGGTCGGACCGCTGCACCCGCAGAACCACCAGCTGATCGATATCAGCGGCAATAAAATGCAGCTGCTGTATGACATGCCGCTGCCGCTGGGCGAGCCGCATTACACGGTGGGCATCAAGGCCGACAAGCTGAAGCCGGCCATACGCTACCGTTCCGGTTGGAACACGCGTACTGACACACGGCATAAAGACAAGGCCCGTGCCGGTCGCGAGAAGACCGAGCGCACCTGCGACGCCCAGGGCAACTGCAAGGTCGAGGTCTGGGGTACGACAATTCGTTCGCACATCACCCCCGAGATCATCGAGGCTGAAGTGGGTGACGAGGTCGTCATTCATCTGACCAACCTTGAACGTGCACAGGACGAGACCCATGGTTTCGCGATGTACGGCCAGAACGTGCAGTTCTCGCTGGAGCCGGGCAAGACCTCTACCGCCCGTTTCATCGCTGACCAGGAAGGCGTCTTCCCGTACTACTGCACCGAGTTCTGCTCGGCCCTGCATCTGGAGATGGAAGGCTATCTCCTGGTTAAGCCGAAGGGCTACAAGGCCGTGAAAGCCGAGATGGAGGAGGGTACCTCCTACACCGAGGCTGACTACAAAAAGCAGGTGAAAACCAATCTGGAGACCCAGGAAGTTATCGACGGCGTCGTCGCCTTCATCACCAGCCACAACTACAAGGATTTCCCTCCGGTTGTGGCCCTGGTGGAAGATGCGACCGACCAGCTCGGTTTTGCCAAGGGAGCCCGCGAGAAGTCTGAGGCTGCCGCAGCCAAGAAGGACTGGCAGAATGCAATGCTCTGGGCCAACCAGTGGTGGCAGTACCAGGTGAAGACCGCTGACCTCGGTCTGCGTGCCAAAACCTACCTGGAAGAGCATGGTGCCAAGAAGGTCAACTAATCCGAACGATTAGAAGACCATTATCGGGAGAGGGGGGAGTTAGTTACTACTTCCCCCTTTTCTTTTGAGTTAAAATCGACCCGTTACAAACCGAGGAACAACCACGATGCACGGTATCAAAAAGGCCTTTTTTGTGGGATTGCTTGCCTGCGGATTTGCCGCTGGTTCCGCCCTGGCGGAGGAACTGGACGGCGCCGCCATCTACAAAAATCCGGCTAAGGGCGGCTGTGTCGCCTGTCACGGCAAAGACGCGAAAAGTCCGATCCTGCCCATTTACCCGAAACTGGCGGGGCAGAATGCGGCCTACGCGTTGCAGCAGATCAAGGATATCAAGAGCGGCGCGCGCAGCAACGGCCAGAGTGCCGCCATGAAAGGTGTTCTGCACATGATCACCGAAGAGGAAATGGCTGCGGTCACCAAGTGGATAGAGTCCCTCGACTGAGCCAAGGTTTGCGAACCCGCGACACCCCGGCTTCGGACGCAGCCCCGGCCCTACTCAGCGGCAGGGATAGGGTCCCGCCGAAGAGAGAGTAGGGATAAGGCGCGTCGTCGGCGTCAGCATGGTGGCGGTCTTTTAGAGGCTCCAGCCTCTTAAGTTGCCGCTAATGCCCATAGCGGTTGATCGATATCAATGGTTTCTTACGGAAGTGGCCGCATAATGGCCCGACAACGGAAATATTCGGAGGCGATTTTTTTATGAATTACGAACCGCTGTTCAAAGCTGTAGCACTGACAGCCGGGTTGGTACTGGCGGGGAGCGCCTGGGCCTGGAATGAAGGCGGCGGCGAACAGAGTGAGGCGCTGCACGATGTCGGGAACCCGGAAGACGGCCTTGATGTCTTCGAGGTCTGCTCCGCATGCCATATGCCGGAAGGCTGGGGTACGGAAGACGGTACATTTCCGCAGCTGGCAGGACAGCATGCCCAGGTCCTGATTAAGCAGTTGGCAGATATCCGCGCCAAGAATCGCGATAACCCGACCATGTATCCCTTTGCTCTACCGGAATCCATCGGCGACGCGCAGGCCCTCGCTGATGTGGTGGCTTACATCGAGAAGCTGCCGATGCATCCGGAGAATGGCAAGGGCGAATGGAAAAAGGGGACGCCTGAGTTCGAACAGGGTAAGAACCTGTTCGCCGACAACTGCGTCAAGTGTCACGGCGAAATCGGTCTTGGAATGCCGGAGAAGTTCTATCCGCGTATCAACGGACAGCACTATAAGTACATGCTGCGTCAGTTCGAGTGGATTCGTGACGGCAGACGCCGTAACGCCAACCCGGACATGGTGAAGCAGATCCAGGGCTTCTCCGACAAGGACATGAAGATGGTGATCAACTACGTGTCCCGGATCCCGGTGCCCAAGGATAACCTTGCACCGTCGGCCGATTGGTTGAATCCCGACTTCGATTAAAGCCGTACCGCGGCCGCCGGGATCCCGGCGGCCGCCACCGCTTCGCCGCAAGCGGCATCCCCCCAAGCCATTGATTCCAGGAATACGTCATGAACGCGGAAGCGAATAACAGAGGTCCTTCCCTTCTTATAGGGCTGCTCTCCGGCATTGCGATTCTGTTGCTGGTCCTGCTCGTTTCGAACCCCTTCTCTTCGGAACCGCCGAATTCTGCGCCCGTCTGGTGGGTCTCCCTGACGGCTCCCCAGTACCCGGAGTCCGCTTTCCCGGATGGAATTCGTATTCAGTTTCATGTCGATGGCGTTTTCAACGGCTGTCAGAAGGTCGAGTCCGAGGAGACCTATGAGGAGGAGTCCCTCAACTGCAAGCACGAAATGGACGCCATCAACCACTATGTGGGGATGTATCCGATTGCGGCCGGTGCACCCGTTGAACGTCTCTTTGCACCCTTCGTGTTCACCCTGCTCGGCTTGATGATCGTTGTCTTTGCACTGCCCGGGCGCAAATTCCGAGTGGCGGTACTGGCAATCGGCTCGATTGGCATCGCCATCTGGATGTCGGCTGCCGTCTATAGCGAGGGCGGGGTCAACCTGCTGACCGAAAGTTATGTTTACGACATGAGCTCCACCATGGACCTCGACCCTGTGGATTACGAGAGTTGGACCGGCCTGGAGGCCATGGAGGAGAGTTACACCGAGGCACTCGGCCGATACTTCCGTAACCCGGAGGTGATCAAGCAGCGTACCGCATTGATGACCACGGCGACTCATGCCGTTTACGGTTTTCTGCTTGCCGCCATGGCGGTTTTGATAATTGGTGTGTGGAAGACCCGTTTTTTCTATTGGCTGCTAATAGCCGTGCCGATACTGCTACCGGTCTTCTTCATTATCGATTACGCCGGCTGGCTGTGGTGGTTCGGCCATAATCTCAACGCGATGGGTGCCTTTACGGTGAAGCCGTTCATGCCGACCGTCTTCGGTCAGGGCAAGGTGGCACAGTTCTTCACCCACTCCTATCCCGATTGGGGCTTTGGGCTGATGGTTCTGCAGTCCTTCCTGCTGGCCGTTGCTGCCCTGTTACGGCGCAAGCAGACGAAAGAGGCCGGTGCGGCTATCTAGCGCCGATCCCATGCGGTGGTGCCGTGCCGCGGGCACCGCTCTCATTGATCTGGATGTGAAAGTGCTCCTGCGAACGCTGGTTTGTATGGTGATGCTGGCGGTCGCCGCGATGGCGACCGCCGCCGAGCGCATTCCGTTGCAACCGCTGATCGATGCAGCCGCACCCAACGACCTGCTGCTGCTCGAGCCCGGCGTCTACGCCGGTCCCGTGGTGGTCGATCTGCCCATTACCATTGACGGGCAGGGCGCCGCCACCATCGATGCCGGCGGCGAGGGAACGGTCGTGCTTTTGGATACCGACGGCGCTCAATTGCGCAATCTGCGCCTGACGAACTCCGGGGGTTCACACAACGATATCGATTCGGGCGTCCAGGTGCGTGGCAATTTCAATATCATCAAGGACAACGTCATCGATGACACCCTGTTCGGCGTTGACTTGCAGCAGTCGAATAACAACATCGTACGGCGCAACACCATCAGTTCCAAAGATCGGGAACTGGGACTCCGTGGAGACGCCGTGAGGCTGTGGTACAGCTTCGATAACAAAATCACCGATAACAAAATCAGTGATTCACGAGATACGGTGGTCTGGTACTCTGCGGACAACACGATATCGGGCAATGAGGCCACCCGTAGCCGCTACGCACTGCACTTCATGTATTCACGTCGCAACGTGGTGGACGGAAACCGTTACTTCAACAACTCAGTCGGCATCTTTTTGATGTATAGCGACGGTGTGGAGGTGATAAACAATACGATTGCCCATGCTGTCGGGGCCACGGGTACCGGCATCGGCTTCAAGGAGACGTCCGACGTTACGATCGCGAACAACCGCATTCTCTATTGCGCCACCGGCCTTTACCTCGATGTCTCACCCTTTCAGCCCGACGCGACCAACCGAATCCACGACAATCTGATCGGCTACAACGGCATCGGCATCCGTTTCCTGAACGACTGGAAGGGGAACATCTTCAGACGAAATCGCATGAAAGGGAATGTCACCCAGGTAGCGGTGAACGGGGGTGGCGGAGCCACCCGCAACGTCTGGGAGGGCAATTACTGGGAAGATTACGAGGGATTCGATCGTGACGATGACGGTATCGGCGATGCCCCCTACGAACTTTACGCCTACGCGGACCGGCTATGGATGGATGTGCCCGCGGCACAGTTTTTCACGGGGTCTCCCACGCTGGAGGTGCTGGATTTCCTGGAACGCCTGGCACCCTTTAGCGAACCGGACCTGCTGCTGCGCGACAAACGGCCGCTGATGGCGGCCGAAAGAGCCGACGATGAGCGAAGACAAAGACAAACCGAAGAGTAATGCGGGTGCTGTTCACAAGGCAGCAATGAACCCGCGACAGCAGAAGGCCCGCCGCCGGTTCCTGCGTAGCGTAGGACTCGCCGTCGGTATGGCCGGCATCTCACTGATGGGGTTCGTGCCCGTGCTGCAGAGCCATCAGTCGCGGATGCGTCTGCGACCGCCCGGCGCACTGGGCGAGCACGAGTTCCTCGCCTCCTGTATCAAATGCGGGCAGTGCGTACAGGTGTGCCCCGTCGAGGCCATCAAGTTGTCCGATTTTCTCGACGGTTTTGGTTCCGGTACGCCTTACCTGGATGCTCGCACTCAGGCGTGCGATTTCTCCTGTGACGGGCTCCAGTGCGTGCTTGCCTGCCCAACCGGTTCACTGACTCACGAGATGTCCTATCCGGCGCAAACCCGGATGGGCTTTGCCCGCCTGGACAAGCCCAAGCTCTGTCTCGCACGCAAGGGTCTCGGATTTGAAGGCAAAGTGCGGACGCCCGAGTTCGACGGACTGTTCCGGTACACAGAGATCGACCGTTGGAACCCGATCCCGGTGCGAGACCGTGATTTCGATCTCGAGATCTGTGACCTTTGCGTGCGGCACTGTCCCATCGAGATCCGCCGCCAGCAGTGTGCTGAAGGTAATCCACCCTCGGGTGATCCCAACCAGTGTCCGCCGCTGCCGGCAATTTCCCTGGAACCCCTGCCCTCGGGTGACGGTAAAATGCGAATGACCCCCGTTATCCATAAGGGCTGCGTCGGGTGCGGCGCCTGCGAAATGGTGTGTCCCACCGAACCGGCGTCCATCGTAATCGACATCGACAAGACGGCAGATATGGTATGAACCTGCTATTCGAATCCTTTGCCCAGCTTATCGGTCGCGCTCCCCGCAAGCCGACGAAGGAAGAGATCAAGCCGGCGGCGCAGAAGATCCACTTTTACAAGCGTGGCGAGAAGCTCGACCGTGAAGAGGCCCGCGCACTTCATGCCGCTCACAAGTCCAACAAGTGGCGCAACCGTCGCTGGGTCACACTGATCGCAATCAACCTTCTGTTCGTCGTTTCCTATAAGCTGGATATCCAGCTGCTTGAGGGTGCGCTGACCGCCTCCCGCTTTCTCGGCTTCCACATGGCCGACCTCAACTCCTCGTTGCAGGTGACGCTTGCCTTCAAGGAGATTCTGCTCAATCTGGTGATCGGGACCGTCACCATTCTATTGCTGTGGCTGTTGCTGGGAGGGCGGACCTTCTGCTCATGGGTCTGCCCCTATCACCTGGTGGCGGAACTGGCCGAAAAGATCCACGTCAAACTGGTCGACAGCAAGATTATCAAGGGTTATGACTTCCATCGCGGCGTGCGTACATTTCTCTACATACTGTTTGCGTTGCTGGCCCTGGTCACCAGTTATACCGTCTTCGAATTCTTCTCACCCACCGGTATTCTGAGCCGTGCCCTGATCTATGGTCCCGGTCTCGCGCTTGTCTGGGTTGGCGCCTTGCTGCTGTTCGAAGTCTTCGTATCGCGGCGCGCATGGTGCCGATACGTCTGCCCCATCGGCATGACCTACGGACTGGTGGGTCTCTTTTCACCGATGCGCCTGGTTTACGACCTCGATGGTTGCCAACATGAGGGCGAGTGCCGCAAAGTGTGCGAAGTACCGCATGTGCTTGAGCCTGTCATCAAGGGCCGGGCTACGGATCGCAGCGTTCCCATCGGTGCCGATTGCACCCGTTGCGGTCTATGCATCGATACCTGCCCAACCGGTTCGTTGCGCTTCGAGGTAAAAGGGTTGTCGAAGCTGCTTTAGCCTGCATCTGCGTAGGGTTCATTCCCCAAATGCAGCGGCGAGAGCAGTACTCGACTGAAAAGAAGTTGTGGCAATGTGCGAACCACGAGTTCCGGTTCCTGGTTCTTCACGAGGTCTTCGAATGATCCGCTTCGACAAAGTCTCCAAAAGTTTTCGGCGCCACGAGGTGTTGAAGGGGGTCGATCTCTTCATCAAGCCCGGTACCCGAATGGCTCTGGTGGGTTCCAACGGCGCGGGCAAGACCACCCTGATCCGGTGCCTGCTGGGCGAGTACACCTTTACCGGCCGAGTCGAAGTTGATGGTAAGAATCCGCGCAGTTCCCGGCGCGAGATCCTTTCCCGGGTCGGGTTCGTACCGCAATTGCCGCCGCCACTGAAGATGCCCGTAGGTCAGTTGATCCGGTTCGCTGCGGGGGTCTGCAATGCCGACCCCGCCCGCATGGAAGCGGTAACCGAACGGCTGGGTCTCGATCCCGCGGCCATTCGTCGCCAGCCGTTCGTCAAACTCTCCGGAGGGCAGAAGCAGAAGCTGCTCATCAGCATCGCCCTGGGGCGAGACAGTGATATTCTCATCCTCGACGAACCGGCGGCGAATCTCGACCCCGAAGCGCGGCACATCTTTTTCCAGCTCCTGGCAGAAAAGCAGGATCAGGCGGTGATGCTGATCTCGAGTCACCGGCTCGATGAAGTGGCCTCGCTGGTAAATCGCGTCATCGAAATGGACCAGGGCAGCATCGTCCTGGACGACCATGTCGAAGACTCCGACCTCACCAGCCGTTTGGCCACCACATTGACCTTGCGCCGCCCCCAAAGAGCCTTTGCCAAGGCTATCGCCGAATGGGGCTTCCAGCCCGATGATGACGGCCAGGTGTGGAACGGGCATGTGGCGGGACCTGACCGGTTGCGTTTTCTCGGGGTCCTGTCGCGCTATGCCGGGTTGTTCACGAATCTACAGATGGTCGAATTGGAGCGAGTAGAGCATGTCTAAACGGCTGACTCTGCTTGGCTTGCTTTTTCTGCTCGTCGGCTGCTCAGGCGACCCCGGTACGGGTCCGGTCGATGTTAAGTGGGATCGTGACGCCTGCGAGCGCTGCCGCATGGTCCTGAGCGATCGAATGCATTCGGCGCAGATCCGCGGTGGCACGGAGGAGGGTAAAAGCCGCGTTTATCTGTTCGATGACATCGGTTGTGCCGTTATCTGGCTGGACGAACAGCCATGGAAGGATAATCCCGCCATCGAGATCTGGGTCAATGATCATCGCGACGGGGAGTGGATCGACGCCCGTGAAGCCTGGTATGTGAAAGGCAACAATACCCCAATGGCTTACGGCCTCGGTGCCCAGGATGAACCGGCGGAAGAGGCCCTCACCTTCGCGCAGGCGAGAGAATGGATCTACGAAGTGGAGGAACGCTTCAACACCCACAGCGAACATCTCGAAGTGCCGCCTGTCTACTAGGAGCCTGTCCGAGAATAGACTGACCTACTGCGGCCAAGCCTGATTGGCCAGATTTCCCGCTCATTTTCGTTAAATAGAATCACTATTCGCCTCAAATGACCGAAAAATCTGACTCAATCCGTCTTG
>NZ_JAENYR010000079.1 GCF_016841685.1 Thiohalomonas denitrificans | reverse complement strand
TGCGCGCTGCGCCTTGTCCTGACGTTTTTGGGGGGCTCTGAAAGTATCGCCAAGCTTGCAACAGTACACTGGACGGGGAAACGGTTTCAGAACGGATTGCTCCCCGGTACCGAAACTCTTCTGTTGACAGGCGGCCCCCAAGAACGTATATTTTTCGCCCTTTACGAAGTGCCGAATCTGCAACGCAGGGAGTACAGACGTTGGCTAACTCAGCTCAAGCCAAAAAGCGCGCCCGCCAGGCGCTCCAGCGCCGTAACCACAACATGGCCTTTCGTTCGACCATGCGTACCACCGTCAAATCGGTGCTGAAGGCGATTCGTGCCGGTGACAAAGATGCCGCCGAAGCAGCCTACAAGGCAGCGGTCCCGGTCATCGACAAATCCGCGGGCAAGGGCCTGATCCACGGCAATAAGGCTGCACGCCATAAAAGCCGTCTGAACGCCCGTATCCGCGCGCTCTAGGTGAATCACCGATAACACGGGGTAGTTCTCCCGTGAAAAAAAGCCGGCCTTGAAAGGCCGGCTTTTTTTTGTCTAAGGGTTTTTGAAGACACAGAACACGGCGGTTAACCACGGGGGACACGGGGCGCACGGGGAACTGCAGAGAGATCTGCTGCAGGCAGCGACTATCGGCTGTTTTTCGATGGGGTTCGCGGGGCTCACCCCATCCTACATTCTTGATATATCGTATTAGCCAGGAGCGACACGTTGCTGCCGTGTGCCAGATGAGAGAGAAATCGCTTTTTCCATCCCCCAGGAATTCCTTTCAGGAGTATGACTAAAGCCCGTGTCCCCCGTGGTTTCTTTTTTCTGTGAGCTCTATGCTCTCTGTGGCTAACCCACAAGAACCAGATTATCGCGATGGATGAGCTCCGGCTCGTCGACGAAGCCGAGAGTCTCTTCGAAACGGTGGCTGGGCAATCCTTTTATCTTGCGGGTCTCTTCGGAGGAGTAGTTGACCAGGCCGCGGGCGATCTCGACCCCGTTTTCATCCTCGCACACGACCATCTCGCCCCGGGCGAAATCCCCGACCACTTCTTTTACGCCTACCGCAAGCAGGCTTCGGCCCGCCTCCCGCAATACACGACAGGCACCTCCATCCAGAATGAGACGACCCCGCATCTGCAGGTGACCGGCAAGCCACTGTTTGCGTGCGACCAACGGCTCCTTGTCCGGAAGCAGGAGAGTCCCGACCGAGCGGCCGCTGAAGATTTCCCTAAGGATCCCCGGTTCACGACCGGCAGCAATCACGGTCGCAGCACCGGAACGGGCCGCCAGACGAGCGGCACGCAATTTAGTCATCATACCGCCACGCCCCAATGCGCCGTGACCACCGCCAGCCATCTGCGTCAACTCCGGGGCATTCGCCTTGGCTTCTGAAATCAGTCCGGCATCCGGATTGCTGCGGGGATCGCTATCGAAAAGTCCTTCCTGATCCGTGAGGATCACCAACAGCTCGGCTTCCACCAGATTGGTGACCAGGGCACCCAGGGTATCGTTGTCGCCAAAGCGGATTTCGTCGGTTACCACGGTGTCATTCTCGTTGACAACCGGTACCACTCCGAAGCCGAGGAGCGTCTTCAGTGTGCTGCGGGCATTGAGATAGCGGCCGCGACTGGATAGATCATCGTGGGTGAGAAGGACCTGCGCGGTATGCATGTCGTACTTCTGGAAATGGGATTCATAGGCCTGAACCAGCCCCATCTGGCCGACGGCGGCCGCCGCCTGTAGCTCATGGAGGGCGTGGGGACGCCGCTTCCAGCCCAATCGGCTCATTCCCTGGGCGACCGCCCCCGAGGAGACCAGGACCACCCTGATGCCCTGCCGGCGCAGGGCAGCCAGCTGCTCCACCCAGGTGGCGATGCCCTCGAGGTTCAGCCCCTTCCCGTCATCGGTCAGCAATGCGCTGCCGATCTTGACGACCCAGCGGCGGGTTTTGGCGATTTCCTGACGACTTTTCATCGAAGGGCAAGATACCGGATGATGGAAGTTCGGAAAAGCGTGTCAAAAACAAAATTGCACCGCAGACACGCAGAGGGCGCGGAGAACAGCAGTGAAATCATCCGGGATACCGAAGAAAACCGCATTACAACCGAAGGGCTAAACAGCCAGGCTCGCCTCCCATCCCTATGTACAAAAGCTGCGTTCTCTACGCCTGGAAAATAGGTTCCAGACATTTTCAACCGACTACATCCATGTAGTCGTCTGCGGTTCAATTCTTCTCTGCTATCCCTCAGATTCCCGAAGCTCCTCGAGTCGGGCCATGATGTCCTGCATGAGCCGGTCCGTTCCCAGTTTCGCGATGGCGCTGATGCGATAGACCGGACCCTCCCAACCCAATTGCTGGACGATGTCGTCGCATACGGCGTTACGCTCGTCTTCCGGAAGCAGATCCACCTTGTTGAGCACCAGCCAGCGTTCGCGCCGGGCCAGCTCCGGACTGAATGCCTCCAGCTCGGCCTCGATAGCGCGCACCGCCCCAATCGCATCCGTATCATCGTAGGGCGCGACATCGACTAGATGCAGCAAGATACGGTTTCGGGCCAGATGCTTGAGAAAACGGATCCCGAGCCCGGCTCCCTGGGCGGCACCTTCGATGAGTCCGGGGATGTCGGCGATGACGAAACTGCGATGGCTTTCGATCTTCACCACCCCCAGATTGGGGTAGAGCGTGGTGAAGGGGTAATCCGCCACCTTGGGCTTTGCGGCCGAGACCGAACGGATCAGCGTCGATTTACCCGCATTCGGCATCCCCAACAGACCGACATCTGCCAATACCTTCAGTTCCAGACGCAACGTCCGGTCTTCGCCAGGGGTACCTGGGCTCGATTCCCGGGGGGCGCGATTGGTGCTGCTTTTGTAGCGCGCATTGCCAATTCCGTGAAAACCGCCCTGGGCAACCAACAGGCGCTGACCATCCTTTACCAGATCACCAAGCAGTTCCTCGGTATCCTCGTCGTAGACGATGGTACCGACCGGCACCTGGATTTCCAGATCGGAGCCGCCCTTTCCGGTCATATTGCTGCCCTGGCCCGGCCTTCCGTTTTCGGCCTTGTAGCGGGACTGATAGCGCAGGTCGACGAGCGTATTCAGGTTGCCGTCAGCCACCAGATAGACGCTGCCGCCATCACCGCCATCGCCGCCATCGGGTCCGCCGAAAGGAATATACTTCTCGCGCCGAAAACTGACGCAGCCGTTACCGCCCTTACCGGCCTCGACACGAATGGACACCTCATCGACAAATTTCATTTTCGCACCTGGCGACTATTAACCACGGGGAACACGGGGCGCACGGGGAAAGCAAATGATAGACAGAGAAAACAGACGATACGGAGGTCACAAAGAGCGCCGTTCACGAAGTTGGACCTGTTCTTATCGGATTCCCCGTGTTCCCCGTGGTTCAATTCTGTGCCCAAACAAAAAAGCCCCGCTGTACGGGGCTTTTTTTACAGTACCTGTCGGAGCTCGTCTTACTCGCCGACGATACTCACGAACTTACGGCCCCGCTCGCCTTTGATCTCAAAGACCACTCGACCATCGGCCTTCGCGAACAGCGTGTCGTCTTTGCCACGACCCACGTTCACACCAGGGTGGAAACGGGTGCCCCGCTGCCGGACCAGAATGTTACCGGCTGTGACCACTTCGCCGCCGTAGCGTTTCACGCCAAGACGCTTCGAAATCGAATCGCGACCGTTACGGGTACTGCCGCCTGCCTTTTTATGTGCCATTAGTCTAAATCCTCAGTCTCGTCAGCCGGTGATACTGGTAATTTCCAGCTCGGTGTAATCCTGACGGTGGCCCTGAGTCTTCATATGGTGTTTGCGACGACGGAACTTGATGATCCGAATCTTCTCGCCGCGGCCATGCGACTTCACGGTGGCCGTCACTTTGCTGCCGTCCAGGACGGGCGTACCGATTTTCACGTCGTCGCCATTGGCGATCATGAGAACCTGCTCGAGCGCGACCTGCTCGCCCACTTCGGTCGGCAACTTCTCGACGCGCAGGGTTTCACCCTCGGACACGCGATACTGTTTGCCACCGGTCTTGATTACCGCGTACATGTTGGCGTCTTCTCCAAACCAAATCGTTTTTGTAATCGGGACACGAAAGACTGGCAATTCTAGCGTTTGCCATTCGACAGGTCAAACTCCATAATAGGCGGCGTTTTTCGGGCGGCCCCATAACGGCTGCCTTCTACCCATAAGTCGCTCCGCAGCGGTGCGCTCGGCGCCCACCCGGATCGGACAGGATGCCTGGAGCCGCAGCGTGTATCGGCCCTTTCGGGGGCTCAGTGAAGGATTTATGGGTAAAGGGCAGTTCAATGGGCCGTGTAGCACCTCTGTGACTGGTCCGCATGCAAATCCAAGACGTCTACGCACTTATTGATGACGACCGCCGCGCTGTCGACGAAGTGATCAAGCACCGGCTCTATTCGGAAGTCGACCTGATCAATCAGGTGGGCCATTACATCGTGAACAGCGGCGGCAAGCGGCTGCGGCCGATGCTGGTCCTGCTATCGGCACGCGCTTTCGGCTATGAAGGCGCTCAGCATCACGAATTGGCCGCCGTAGTCGAGTTCATCCATACGGCCACCTTGCTGCATGATGATATCGTCGACGGTTCGGAGATGCGTCGCGGGCAGGATACCGCCAATGCCGTCTGGGGCAACGAAGCCGCTGTGCTGGTGGGCGACTTCCTCTATTCCCGCTCCTTCGAAATGATGGTTAACGTGGGCGAAATGCGGGTCATGGAGATCCTCGCCGAGGCCACCCGCACGATCGCCGAGGGCGAGGTCAAACAGCTACTGAACGTCCATAACGCCGAAGCCACCGAATCAGAATACCTGGATGTCATCTGCAGCAAGACCGCCAAGCTGTTCGAATCCGCGGCGGAACTGGGCGCCGTCATCAGTGGGCGTAAGGAGGCGGCCGAGGCCATGGCGTCCTACGGCCTGCATCTCGGGGTCGCCTATCAATTGGTCGATGATGCCCTCGACTACAGCGCCGCCTCCAGCGAGCAGTTGGGCAAGAATATCGGTGACGACCTCGCTGAAGGTAAGCCGACACTACCGCTTATCTATGCACTGGAACACGGTACCGCCGAACAGGCCGCCGTGATTCGTGAGGCCATCGAGAACGGCGGCAAAGAGCTGATTGAGTCCGTCAAAGAAGCCATTGAAAGCACCGGCGCCATCGCGTACACTTCGCGCTCTGCGAAACGGGAGGCGGAAAAGGCCATGCAATCCCTGGCTGTGCTGCCCGAGTCGCCATACAAGGATGCAATGATCTCGCTCGCCCGGTTCGCGGTCGAACGGACCTACTGATAGTTGTAAACGGGGTGTAGCTCAGCCTGGTAGAGCACTGTCTTCGGGAGGCAGGGGCCGGAGGTTCGAATCCTCTCACCCCGACCAATCCAATCAGAGGGTTATCCCGACACCCTCTTCCCCCTTCATATACCCAGCGTAACCAGATCGTGACTCCGGCTCCTCCAGAGCCGCTACGGCTGCGCGGAAGGCGAATCCGGGAAACTCTCTGTCGTTGGAGTTTTTGACGCCACCGCAGCAGCGATCGAGGTGGCGCCTGGTCGATTTCAGGTGATATCGAGCCGGTGCTCGGCCGCAATCGCGCCAATCCGGGCACCATCGACTCCTGCCTCTTCGGCGTAATCGGCCCACCGGCCAACCACTTGGATGACCTCATCCAGGATCTCGGCGGGCCGCCGCAGCCCGATCGACTCACCAACCGCCACGAGTTCGGCTCGGGTAAAGCCGTCGCGCTTGCCGGCGATCGTCATTTGGTGCTGGTTGGTCCAGCGCCCCTTCGGATTGTGGGCATAAATGACGTCAAATGCGGGCGCCAGACGCCAGACGCCATCTCGTCCCATCAGGAAAGCAATATTCTTGGTATGGTCATCCAGGTTGCGTGCCACCACGTTGAATAGCATGCGCCGATACAGCTGCACCGCCTGACTCTTGGGCAACCGCAATCTGCGCATGACCGTGAAGGCCTGCTCGTAGCCATACACCCCCGGCCGATTGAAGTCGTGATGCGCCACGCCGCACAAAGAGGTCATGTGGACCTTGTCGCCGCCTTCGCGATCGAAGCGCCGGGTCATGAAGTGCGCACGCCCGCTCTCTTCCAGCAACCGGCACTCGGTCATCTCGATACCGGCAGACAGGGCCATCCGGTAGTAGGCATACTCGATCCGGCCATACCCCTCGGTTTTGCCCAGTTCCAGGTCCGCTACGCCATCGAACTTCAACAGCCAGTAGTCATATCCCGGTGGCGCATCGCCCTGACCCGAGAGCACATACCCATCGTCGTTCATCGCGACGACAGCCTTGGGTCGCGCCCCGCCGGCGGAGGTGCCCACGCGCAAGATATCGAGTAGTGCGTCCGCCCGCTCAAGCTCGTCTTCGATCTCTGTGTCGAGGGCGAGCCGTGCGGCCATTACGTCCTGGGCCAGCACCACCAGCTTGGCGATCTCCACCGGTACTGCGGCGTCCAGCCGGTGGTTCTCCGGGGGAGAGAACTCCAGTGCCCCCATCCCTCGCCTCCCCGCGTAGCAGAGCCGCTCGACCGGTGTAAAGCTCCGGGCATCCCTCCCCTGCCGCGATAACCAGGCGTCGATGATGGCATTACCGAACTTGTCCGGCAGCGTGTCGGCCAGAAGGCCGGGAAGACCGAAGAAGGTCTCACGGTTCAGTGTGGGGAACTCATACACGGCTCCCGGCGCACTCTCAGCCAATGGCATCTGCAAGGGAGCAATCTCGAGCCCGGAGCGCAGAAAGTCCGGGTCATACTCGAAGGCACCGACCTCCCGCTCCGGATCCCAAGCGACTGCGCCTACCCGGTCGCCCCACAGATGAACCCAGGCCGTCTTCAGGGTTGCCATTACCAGTCGGCCTCGTCAGGACCGGCGGGCGTACGCCGCTGCCGGGTTGCCGGCGGCTTTCGAGCCCTTGGAGACTTACGTTTCCCCGTGGCCTGCTTGCGCCGAGCACCGGAATGCTGCGCCAGGCCGATGGGACTCATGCGTGGTTCCGGCAAAAAAGCGTCGAGGGAGTCGAACGCTCCCAGTTCACGCAGTACGGCAACCAGGTTTTGAAGCTTGCCGTTCCCCTGCTCCAGAGCCTTGATGGTGCCGACGCTCAATTGCGCGTCGTCAGCCAGGGCCTGCTGCGTCTTGTTCTTCCGTAGCCGCAATGCCTTCAGCCGTTCACCGAGCATCTGGCAGATCGCCGCGTCGCTCATCGCATAATAATCCATCTACGCAGCCTTATTTCTGTCTATATTCACCCCAAGATAGCAAACTTCGATAGATTTTTGGCTCTTCTGAACAGCGGCGACAATTCTTACTTAGTTAGATTGTTGGCTATGATGCGCTTAACCACGGCGAGTGCGGACTAATCGTTAAAGCAGAACAGGTCAAAACAACGGATTCTTATGATGAGTCGCGAAGTAACGATGGTCGGGAACGGCTGTCTTGCCGTTGCTCGCTCCAGCTGTCCCGGAATGGCTGCGCTTGCAAAGCGGACCGCCAGGGTGCCTCTCACTTCAGCGATCTGTCTCGACATGGTGCAGGCTCGTTCAGGTAGCGCGATAGCGGTCCGCTACCAACCTCCTGGATAGGGTGCGGCGATGTCGCGCTCCATCCAAATCCTCGCGACCGTGACGCTTCTCGCTCTCCGGCTCGGGACAGGCCACCTCTTGGGCCGGCGCTCGCTCGACAAAGAGGCCGAGTGGGTGGGCGCCACATTGGAGCACCTGGGTGGCAGTTTTATCAAAATGGGCCAGATGCTCGGTATCCGCGCCGATCTGCTGCCGGAGCCATACCTGGAGCGGTTGCGACAGCTTCAGGACCGGGTGCCGCCTTTTCCAGCCGCCGAGGCTGAGCGAAGCGTCCGTCAGTCGCTGGG
Source organism: Thiohalomonas denitrificans (assembly GCF_016841685.1). Classification (GTDB taxonomy): domain Bacteria; phylum Pseudomonadota; class Gammaproteobacteria; order Thiohalomonadales; family Thiohalomonadaceae; genus Thiohalomonas; species Thiohalomonas denitrificans_A. Next base: position 7,672 of record NZ_JAENYR010000079.1, on the reverse strand, counting down.
AGCCTTGGAGTCCCGCTTCGAGCATTTCGAGCCCGAGCCCTTTGCAGCGGCCTCCATTGCGCAGGTCCATCGTGCCAGGACCCGCGACGGCGCCGAGGTCATCGTGAAGGTGCGCCGTCCGGGAATTCCGGGGCAGGTTACCAGCGACCTGCGCCTCCTTCGCAGGCTCGTGCGTCTGGCCACGTGGCTTGCACCCGGGCTGCGCCGGTACCGCCCCCGCGAACTGGTTGCCGAATTGGAGCGCAATCTTCTCCACGAACTGGACTTCCGGCAGGAAGCCCGCAATATCCGCCGGTTCGTGCGCACGCTGGGTAACCTTCCGGGGATCTATGTGCCCGATGTCGTCGACGAACTCTACAGCGAATCAGTGCTGGTCCAGGTCAAAAGCGGTGGCAGGCGCGTGGACGACCCCGCTGTCCGACCGAAGGGCCATGCCCTTGCCGATAACCTGCTGGAAGCCTATCTGCACCAGTTCCTTGTATTAGGGGCCTTCCACGCCGACCCGCACCCGGGAAACCTGTTTGTCATGGACGACGGTCGCCTCTGCTTTCACGATTTCGGCCTCGTCGGCTATCTCGATCGAGAGCAGCGCCAGGGGATCATGGCTTTCGCTAGCGCTTTGGTCCGTCTCGACGCCGACTGGCTCCTGGACGCCTATCTGGACCTCGGCCTCGTCGGGGGGAGGCTCGACCGGGCCGAGTTCCGGCGCGGCCTGGACGAATTGCTCCGCGACTACGTCGGCTTGCCGCTGAAGGAGTGGTCGTTTGCCGAGGCCTTCATGCGCATAGTCCGTCTCGGCCACGGTCATAACGTCCGGCTGCCGCACCAGTTGCTGGTGCTGATGCGTGCGATCTTCCTGCTGGAGACCTCGCTGCGGGATCTGGATCCGGACTACGACCTGGTGGGGGCGCTCGGCGACCACCTGAGCGCCGGCAGTTCACTGCGCAGCGCACTGCAGCACCTCGAACCGGGTGGCGAACGCATCGAAGCGGAACTGGCCGCACTAGTGGAGCAGCTCCCGGCCGGGATCGCCAGGACGCTGCGGCGGTCCCGACGCGAGGGTTTCGCCCTGCCGCTTCACGTGCGTGGGCTGGACTCGGCCGCCGGGCGCCTGGAGCGCGTCGGGAATCGCCTGGTGCGTGCACTGCTCATCGTCGGGCTTTTTCTGGCCGCCTCGCTGCTGATGCAGCACAGCCTGGGGCCGCGCCTGGTTGGCTGGCCGCTTCTCGCCCTGCTGGGCTACGCTTGGGGGCTATGGTTGACAGTAGGTCTCCTCGTCGAGCTGCGTCGCACCGGGGAGCGCGACTGAGCGCCAACCAGCGAGGACCGACGTCCATGACGCAACTGCTCAAGCTCTCCCTGGGAGTGACCTGCCTAGCGCTGCTGGGGCTGGCGACGGCGCAGGTGGCGATGGTCGTGACTGTGGCCGCTGCGGTCCGCCGCCGCGGACTGGCGTGGTGGTGCTCAGGAGCGTATTGCGGTTGGGCGGCAGCCATCAGCGTTGGCGGCCGGCAAAGAATTCTCGCAGTTCATGCTCGCTCGGTTGGCCGCGGAAAACCACTTCGTCGTCGACGACCAGGTTGGGGGAGTGGCGGATGCCGTACTTCTCGATGACCTCTGGGTGCTCCTCCGCGATGACGAGTTCATAGTCAATCCCCAGGTCCTGCAGTTCGTGTTCGAGATTGGGGCGGTGACTGCACAGGTTGGTCGCAATGACTTTGACGTTCATCTCCGGTTTCCTCCTATTGCCCGCGAGCGGGCGCTGGTCCCAATATCCCCAAGGTAGTTCATTGGCCAGGCGTTTAGCAGGCCACTGCCCCCCTGGTCCCTCAGGGAGAGAGCTGGGGAGAGGGGTTCATTTTCCGCCCATCAACGGCTATTAAAGTCCTTGGGGAGAGGGAGCGAGAAACCATCATTGCGCGAGCTATGGGCTTTGTGGAACGGCCCGGAGGGAGCCCCGCCAAGGAGCCAATGCCGCGTTACGGAACTCCTTCCCTGAAGCCCGTCCTTCGGGCCAGCCTGCGGCTGTTCCAATCCGCTCCCGGCGGATTGGTACACTCCTTGGCAAGGGCGCGCCATTCCTTGCGGAGTGCGCCTTGCCTTGGCTCCTTTGGCGGGGCTCTGAGTGTCACATTATTTCCCGCATGGACCACTTGAGGCTTTGGTGGCAAGACGACAGCTCACTCGTCCTGCTGGTTCCGGTACGTCTGCTCGAACGCGGCGAACTCACCGACGTCCACTTGGCCATCACCGTTGCGGTCCGCCTGCTCCCAGTCGGCCTGCATCCGCTCCAAAAGGCGCTGGTGCTCGCGCACCTCTTCCTGGCTGACCAAACCGTCCCCATCACGGTCGATGCCGCGGTAGCCATATTGGCCCATCATGCCCTGCTGGTTCATGCCGGAACCCGGGCCGGGATCGCCCATGCCGCCGCCCATTCCCATCCCTCCGGGGCCTCCCATGCCTGGTTCTTGTGACTGTTGAGCCAATACAGATACAGAGGTGGCTGCCACGAACAGACCAATCAGAACACTTACAGAGAATCTACGCATGTCTGCCTCTCTTTGCTGTGAAGGGGGAGCTTCGGTCTCCAATCATCTAGCACCGGGAAGCGGAAGCGGCAAGCCAGCTCGCTGGTTTGTCTCGGCGCCCCCCTTGCCAGTGCAGGTGCCTATGCTGAATGAATAGCAGTGGGGCAGAGGGGCAACGGGGGAAAGAGTGCCTGGCAACGGAACCACGGCGAACGCCGCTCAACGCGCAGATCTTCAGGTCGCCGTCTTCGACATGGACGGCGTGGTCACGCGCACGGCCGAGCTGCATGCGGCGGCCTGGAAGGCGCTGTTCGACGCCTATCTGAGGGAGCGGGAGAGCAGGGGGCAACCGGGCTTTCCCCTTTTTCAACTGGAGCGGGACTACCTCGCCCATGTCGACGGCAAACCGCGTTACGAAGGGGTCCGATCGTTTCTTGCCTCCCGCGGCCTGGAAGTGCCCGAAGGTAAACCCACGGACGGCCCGGAGCGGGAGACCATTTACGGGCTCGGCAACCGCAAGGACCATCTTTTTGAACAGCGTCTGCGTGCGCAAGGCGCCCAGGTCTACGGCTCCACGGTCGCACTGATCGACGAATTGCGAGGGAACGGCATCCGCACCGCCCTGGTCACCTCCAGCCGCCACGGCCGCGAGGTACTGGCCACGGCCGGAGTTACGGACCGCTTCGAGGTCATTCTCGACGGCAACGACGCGGCCGACCTCGGACTTCGGGGTAAACCGAACCCCGACATCTTCATCAAGGCGGCAGCCCTGACCGGGCACTGGCCGGAGCAGGGGGTGGTGGTCGAGGACGCCGTGGCCGGCGTCGAGGCGGGCCGGCGCGGACATTTCGGGCTGGTGGTGGGTGTGGACCGGGGCGGCAACCGCCAGGCGCTGGCCGAACAAGGGGCCGATGTAGTGGTAGCGGATCTGGCCGAGCTGAACGCCGAGGCGCTTCAGGCCCACTTCCGTGAACGTGCAGCGGCCCAAACTGCAAAGACATTGGCCTCGCGGACGGCCGCGGCCTGGCGCGTCGAGCAGGAAGGCTTCGACCCGGCACGGGAGCACGGGATGGAGAGCCTGTTTACCGTAGGCAACGGCTACCTGGGCCTGCGCGGCGCTCTGGCGACACCGCTCCCCGGTTCCCAGGCGGACCTGTTCGTCGCCGGCATCTACGACCGCAAGCAGCCGAGCCTGCCCTATTCGGAACTGGAGTTCATGGCCCAGGAGCGCGGCGAGTACGCCTACAGCGAAATCGTCTCGCTGCCGTTCCCGCTGGCCCTGACGGTCAGTGTCGACGGGCAGCCACTTGACCTCGAAAAGGGCTCCTGGCGCGAGCACCGGCGCACGCTGGATCTGGCCAACGGCGTCCTGATCGGCGTTACCGAGTACAGGGACGATCGCGGCCGGCAGACCCGGGTCGAGACGCGGCGCCTCGCCTCCCTGGCCGATCCCCACCTGCTGATGCAGGAGGTGACAGTGACCTGTGCCAACCACGCGGGCCTGGTTCGCATCGAAGCCGCGGTGCGGGAGACCTCCCTCAAGATCAACCATCCGCATCTGCAGCGGCGCGACCTTCCAGCGAGGGCGGGAGTCGACTTACGGGCCTATACGACGCGCGCCTCCGGCTATACCGTCGCGCTCGCCTCGCGCAGCCGTCTCGAAGACGATGTCGAGGATCGAAGCTACTGGCAGCGCGAGGCGAGCCCGGGGGCGTCCCTGCGGCTGCAACGCTACGTCGGCGTGTTCGACAGCCGCCATAGGGACGACCCGATCGAGGCCGCTGTGGCGCACGTTCAGGACAAGCGGTGGGAGTCGTTCGACCAGGAGCGCCGGGACCACGAAGCACGTTTTGCCGAATTATGGGAGACGGCCGACATCCGCTGCGAATCCAGCCCGGCGACCACCCAGGCGCTGCGCTTCAACGCCTATCACCTGCGCATCGCAGCGGACCACGATCCGCGGGTCTCGGTGGGCGCGCGCACCCTCTCCGGGCGCGCCTACGAGGGCCACGTCTTCTGGGATGTCGAGGTCTTCATGCTGCCCTACTATCTACGCACTGCGCCCGACGTCGCCCGCTCACTGCTGCTGTACCGTTACCACACGCTCGATGGCGCCCGCCAGCGTGCACGTGAGCTGGGCTACCGCGGGGCCTGTTATGCCTGGGAGTCGACGGTGACCGGGGCGGACACAACCCCCCGGCGAATCGTGCTCAAGAGCAGCGGGAAGGAGGTGCCGATCTACACCGGTTATGAACAGGTGCACGTCAGCGCCGATATCTCCTACGGCATCTGGCGCTACTGGCAGGCCACCGGCGATGCGGAATTCCTGCAAACCGCCGGCGCCGAGATCCTGCTGGAGACGGCGCGCTTCTGGGCGAGCCGCTGCGTGGCCGACGGCGGCCGCTACCACATTCGCGGGGTCACGGGGCCCGACGAGTATCACCACACCGTCAACGACAACGCTTACACCAACTGGATGGCGCGCTTCAATCTGGAGAAGGCGCTGTGGGTCAAACAGTGGCTGGCCGAACACCACCCTGAACAATGGGCGTCGCTGCAGGCCTCGCTCGCGTTGCCAAACGAAGAGCTTGAGGCTTGGCAGACACTGATCGGGGATCTGTATGTGCCCCGCCCCAATGCAGAGGGCGTCATCGAACAGTTTGAGGGCTTCTTCGACCTGCGGGACTACCACCTGTCGGCTGCTGAACGGTTCCGGCCGCCGTTGCAGCGCCTGTTCGAGGCAGAGGCGACCAATGCCAGCCAGATCATCAAACAGGCCGATGTGCTGATGCTGCCATTTCTGTTTCCCGAGGTCTGTTCCCGCGAGGTGTTGGCCGCCAACTACGACTACTACGAACCGAGGACCGACCACGGCAGCAGCCTGTCGCCACCGGTACATGCGGCGTTAGCCGCGCGCCTCGGCCGTCTGGACGATGCGCAGCGCTACTGGCGCGAAAGCCTCTGGCTGGATCTCTCGAACACCATGGGCAACAGCGCACTCGGTGTCCATGCTGCCTCCATGGCGGCCACCTGGCAGGCGCTGGTGTTCGGTTTTTTGGGTGTGCGGTTTTTCGAGCAGGGCCCGGTGGTCTCCGCGGAGGCACCGCGGCGCCTGCTTAACGAGTGGGGTACGTTACACGTAACACTGCTGGACCGGGGGCGTGCCTTTCCCCTGAAAATCGAACCCGGGGAGGAGAGGCCATGAAGCCGATCGCCGACATTCTGATCCCCCTCGATGGTTCACAAAGGGCGCTCGACGGCCTCAGCGTTGCCACCTGGCTCGGTGCCCGTCTCGAGGCCAGATTGCACGTCATCAACGCCGGCCCGCGCTGCCCGGTCGATGAGGCATTGGCCCGCCTCGGAGTGGACGAGCACCAGCGACCGCAGCTGGAAATCCATCAGATCGAGGAACCCGCAGCCGCTGCGATCCTTTCGGCAGTCGAACGCTATCGGATCGGTCTGGTGATCATGAGTGCCTTCGGCGAGAGCGGCCCATCGGATGGCTCCCAGGCGGTCGGGCATATTACCCGTGAGGTCATCGAGCGATCAGCGGTCCCCGTCCTGGTCCTCCCACCCAATTACGAACCGGCGTTTCCCTGGCGCTCGACGCTGGTACCCCTGAGCGGTGAGGCAACCACGGACGAATCCCTGACCACGGCCCTGCAACTCGCCCACCGGCTCGATCTCAACGTGGCCATTGCCCATGTCGCAGGCCCGGCCGGACCCGGGGAGAGCGCGATGCCGGGACGTTACATCGACCAGGTGCACCACGAGTTCGCCCAGATGCTCAACCAGCTTGTGGCCAGCGCCTGTCCCATGTGCTCCATAGAAGAGCGGGCCCGCATCGAAGCCTTTCACCTCACCCAGGGTGATGTCGGCGATGAATTGATTCGGTTAGTGGAAGAGAAGGGCGTGGGCCTGCTGGTGCTCGGCTGGCACGGCCGGTTCATAATCGGGCATGCCCGGGTCCTCAAGCGGCTTATGTGGCAGGTCCGCTGCCCGATACTGCTGGTGAAGCCGGCGCCCAAGCCCCGCTTTCGGCTTAAGGTGGGGGAAGAGTTCGAGTGACTCGAACGCCCCCGCCTGCACTATTGGGCATAGCCCCCTGCCATGAACGGTGATGTAATCGAAGAGGAGGTCGATCTTGCGGGCGATTTCGTAAAGCTGTTGGTCTGCCGACGACGACCGGAAGCGACCATCGCTGGGATAAAGGAGAGTGTTCGTATGTGGGGTTGGGATCACATGAATGGATACGGTGGGTGGGGATTCGGTTGGATATTCATGATCCTGTTTTGGGTGCTCATTATCGTCGCTATCGTCGCCCTCGTCCGTTGGCTGTCGGTGGGCATCGCGGGAGGATCCCGAGACAAGTCGGCTCTCAGAATTCTGGAAGAGCGCTACGCGCGCGGCGAAATTGGTGAGGACGAGTTTCGCCGGAAAAAGAAGGATCTCTCATCCTGAAACGCGTCCGGGGGGACGCCCTCGCGTACCACATGCGTTCGGCATTGCTAGTCTGAAAGAGCCGCACTCGCCTACGAGAGGCACGTGCTCAGGAGGCCCTTACGCGATGTTTCGGCAACGGATATGGCTGTGGACGCTGCTTGCCCTGGTGGCCCTCGGGGCGGGGTCGTACCTGCTGTTCATCCTCTTGCGGCCGGAGCCGCTTCCGCCCGGGATTCTCTATGGCAACGGCTATATCGAAGTCACCGAAGTGGAGGTGAGTGCCGAAGTCACGGGGCGCATCGAGGAGAGCGGCCTGGTGGAAGGGCAACGTGTCGAGAAGGACGATCTGCTGGTACGGATTCGAAGTGCCGACATTCAAGCCAACCTGGGGGAGGCGCGTGCTCAGGTGGAGGCGACCCGCGCGGCCATGGAGGCGCTCCGGCAGCAGTTGGCCACAGCCCGGCACCATCTAGGGACGGCGGAGTCGGAAGTCACGCGGTATCGCGAGCTGCGGAGCCAGGGGCTGGTGACCCCGGAACAGCTGGATCAGGTGCGGAACCGATTCGAGGAGGCCCGAGGCCAGGTGCGGGCGCTGGAGGCGCAAATCCGCGAAAGCGAGGCCCGGCTGGAGGCGGCGCGCCGGCGGGTGGAGGTGCTGGAACTCCGACTGCAGAAGGCCGAAATCCGCGCCCCGATCAGCG
>NZ_JAENYR010000078.1 GCF_016841685.1 Thiohalomonas denitrificans | reverse complement strand
TTCGGGGCCGCGCAGCGGCGGGTACGGCTCGCAATGACGGCTAAAGGTTCGTCACCGATTCGGGGCCGCGCAGCGGCGGGTTCGGCTCGCAATGACGGTTAGACGTTCGTCACTCATTTGGGCCTGCCCAGCAGGGGGATACGGCTCGTAAAAGAATTAACAGTTTACCGTAAGGCGGATTAGGCGCGCCACAGAAGGTCACAAACCGCTCCGTCTATCCCGCCCCGTAATCCGCCGTTTTCTCGGCCTGGCCGACATGGTGCATTTGAAGAATGAATCCTCCGTCTAAAGCCGTATAAATGGCATCATCACTCCGCCCGCGATGGCACCAGCGGCGCGAGAAAGAATAATCCAGCGGCGGCGACCACGATGGCCGGGCCGGCCGGCAGGTCCCAGTGCCACGAGCCGTAGAGGCCACCCGCCACCGCCAGGGCTCCGAACAGCGCGGCGAGCGCCGCCATTTGTTCAGGGGAGCGGGCAAAATGGCGGGCGGCGGCGGCGGGGATGATGAGCAGGGAAGTAACCAGCAGGATACCGACTACCTTCATCGCCACGGCAATCACCAGCGCCATCAGCACCATAAAGGTGGCGCGCACCGCCGCCACCGGCACACCTTCCACCCGGGCCAGCTCCTCGTGGACCGTTATGGCCAGTAGCGGCCGCCAGATGATCGCCAGCAGCCCCGCGACCAAAATACCTCCGCCCCATACCCAGGCGACATCCACAGTGGAAACGGCGAGAATATCGCCGAACAGATAGCCCATCAGGTCGACCCGAACACTCTCGACCAAGGCGATTGCAATCAGTCCCAGGGCAAGGGCGGTATGGGAGAGAATGCCGAGCAGCGTATCGCCGGCGAGCCGTTTGCGAAGTTGGAGCCCGACCAAAAGCAGGGCGAGAAGGACACAGACGACGACAATCGCCAGGTCGACGTTCACCTCCATCAGCAATCCCAGGGCTACACCCAGCAAGGCAGAATGGGCCAGGGTGTCACCGAAATAGGCCATACGCCGCCACACTACGAAGGTGCCGAGCGGAGCGGCAACCAGTGCTACACCGATGCCGGCGAGCAGGGCGCGCAGCAGGAAGTCATGCATGGTGATGCTCTTTTCCTTCCCGGCACTGCCCGCACCAGCCCTCGGATTCGCTGCCATCATCGTGATGGTGGGTATAGGGCACCAGCCCGGTCTGATTGCGGAACATGGCCCGAAAGGCCGGCTCGCTTCGCACCTGCTCTGGCCGGCCGGTACAGCACATCTGCTGATCGAGACAGAACACCCGGTCGGTGCGCGCCATCACCAGATGAAGATCATGGGATACCATCAGGATCCCGCAGCCACGCTGATCGCGAAGTCCGGCGATGAGCTCATAAAGCTCCGTCTGCCCGTTGACGTCCACCCCCTGCACCGGTTCGTCCAGGACCAGCAGCTGCGGCTGCCGCAGCAGGGCACGGGCGAGCAGAACGCGCTGCAGCTCGCCGCCGGAGAGGTTGTGCAGCGAGTCGTCGAGCAGCGGTTCGGCACCAACGTCGCCGAGCGCCCGGAGCATCTGCTGACGGTCCGCACGCGAATAGAGGTTCAGGAAACGGCGTACGGTCAGCGGCAGGACCGGATCCACGTTCAGACGCTGGGGGACATAGCCGACGGCGATTCCTCGCGGTCGCCGCACGTGGCCGGCACTCGGTTGGTGAAGGCCGAGCATGATCCGAACCAGCGTCGATTTGCCCGCACCATTAGGGCCGATCAGGGTAACGATCTCGCCCTCGTGTACCGCCAGATCGATATCATCCAGAACTATCCGGTTACCGAAGCGGACGGTCACGCCCCGCACCTCGGCAAGCATTTGGGCGTCAGCCATCGGCCGCGTCCCGGCAGCGGGGGCAGATGCCGCTCACCTCGATAGTCTGGTGCCGGGCCTCGAATCCGAGCCGTTCGGCCTTCTCCCGGACGTGTTCCGACAGCCCCTCGTCCGCCAGTTCCGCCACCGTGCCGCACTCGCTGCAGACCAGAAACTGGCCGTTATGACGGATCTCCGGGGTACAACATCCGGTAAAGGCATTCCGGCTCTCGATGCGGTGTGCCAGACCCTGGGCCAAGAGGAAGTCCAGGGCCCGATAGACGGTAGGCGGTGCGGCCTTGATGCCGGTGGCCTGCATCGCCTCCAGGATCTCGTAGGCCCCGATGGGTTTGTGTTGACCCCAAATCAGTTCCAGGACCTGCTGGCGCTGGGCGGTGAGGCGCGCGCCCCGGCGTCGGCACACTTCAGCGGCACGGGACAGCGCGGCCTGGATGCAGTCGCAGTGGTCGTGATCCTCTGCCGAGAAGGGATCGATGATGGCCGGATGGTTCATGGACTCGCTCGGTTTCATAACTGGTATATTATAACGTATCGTATCCGCCTTGACCCACCTGTGATGAAAGTCTTCATGAAACGTCCGCTCCTGTTTACACCTTTGCTTCTGTTGGCTTTCTCGGTAGCGGCGAAGCCGCCGCCCAAGGTGGTGGCGAGCATTGCACCGATCCACTCCCTGGTGGCGTCGGTGACCGGCGAAGCGCTGACACCCGAGTTGTTGATGCCGCCCGGCTCTACCCCCCACAGTTACGCTCTGCGGCCTTCCGGAGCCGGTACCCTGGCAGAAGCGGAACTGGTTATCTGGATCGGCGAAAATCTGGAGAGCGTGCTCGCCAAACCCCTGGCGAGCCTTGGCGCCGAGGCCCGGAAACTGGGGCTGATGGAGTCGATCGGCGTCTCGCATCTGCCGGCGCGGCGAGCCGGGATATGGGCCGGTCAGGAGCCGTATGCGGACAGCCACGGACACGGCAATGGTGACCCGCATCTGTGGCTGGCCCCGGCGAATGCCCGCGCTTTTGTTGATGCGATTGCGACGGTGCTGGCTGAAGTCGATCCCGAGCGCAAGGCACTCTACCGGGCCAATGCCGACCGGACTCGTCAGCGTATCGACGCCCTCGAGAGCGACATCCGGCGGCGGCTGGAACCGGTAAAAGCGCAGCCATACCTGGTATTTCATGATGCCTACCAACATTTCGAGCAAGCCTTCGAGCTCGGCTCCATTGGCGCCATCGTAGAGGACCCGGAGCATCATCCCGGAGCGCGCCGGCTCGCGGCGGTCCGCCAGAGCGTGCGGGAGCGGGGCGTGAGGTGCGTATTCTCAGAGCCGCAATTCCGCTCCTCGGTGGTTGACCTCATCATGGAGGGGAGCGGCGCACGCCACGGTGTGCTTGATCCGGTGGGCAGCAAATTGAGTCCCGGCCCGGATCTCTGGTTCGAACTCATGGAGAACCTGACTGATTCGCTGGTCTCCTGTCTGGCACCGGAGTAACCGTTTACGCCGTGTCCAGCAGGAGCAGGCTGGCGGCCATCAGCGCCATCCCGCTGATCAATCCATAAACCGCATCGTGCCCCTGGCCATATTTCTTGGCGTTCGGAATCAGTGTGTCGAGCGCGATGAACACCATGATGCCCGCCACGGCAGCCAGTACCACACCCATCATTACATCCGATAGAAAGGGCATCAGTAGCAGGTAGGCGGCAATCGCCCCGACCGGTTCGGCCAGCCCGGACAGGAAAGAGAACCAGAACGCACTACGGCGGCTGCCGGTGGCGTAATAGACCGGCACCGCGACGGAAATCCCCTCGGGGATGTTGTGCAGGGCGATCGCCACGGCAATCGCAACACCGATGGTGGGGTCGCTGAGGGCGGCCATGAAGGTGGCGATGCCTTCGGGGAAGTTGTGGATGCCGATCGCCAGCGCCGTGAGCACGCCCACCCGCTGCAGTTGAAGAGCCTCGGCTCGCTCCATCTCCTCGACCAGCATGGCCGTGTGGGGGTTTTCGACGGTGGGGACGAAAAAGTCGATGATGCTGGTCAGCAGAATGCCGGCGAAGAAGGCGCCGGTAGTGAACCATTCGCCCTGTCGAGCACCGGTGGTACCCGCCACCAACTCGATCCCTGTAGGCAACAGTTCCAGGAAGGCCACATAGATCATTACGCCGGCGGAGAAGCCGAGGCTGGCCGCCAGGAATCTCTTGTTGCTGCGGTGCGCAAATACCGCAACCGCACTCCCGATCCCGGTCGAGAGTCCGGCCAGGGCGGTCAGACCAAGCGCGAAGGCGACATCGTGCTCCACCCGGATCCCCTACAAGCCGATTAGTGGTCCATACGGAAGCATGGACCATTCCGCTACCGTGAAAATAGACCGGGCGTGATTGCATCACCTGGTCCCTCCGTGTACTTGGTCCTCTTCCGGCGAGGTGGGCGGATCCAGGAGCCTGTCCGAGAACATCGTGTTTTGTAGGTTGGGGTGAATTGTGCGAACCCCAAAGCGGATTTTGCTGGGCTTCGTTCCTCAGCGCCAACCTACATACTGGAGCCCATCGCTATTCTCGGACAGGCCTAGTGTGCTGTTGCATGCTTGGCGATACTTTCAGAGCCCCCAAAAACGTCAGGACAAGGCGTAGCGCGCAGGCAATGGTTATTCCCTTGTCAAGCGCTGCACGAATCCGCCGGGAGCGGATTCGGACAGCCGAAGGCTGGCCCGATGGGCGGACTCCAGGGACGGAGTCCGCAACGCCGTCATGGCGTTTTTGGGGGGCTCCCTTCGGGCCAGCGACTCGCTGAAAGCACCGCCAAGCATGCAACAGTACCCTAAAAGGGCTTGACCACCGTCAGGATGACAATAGCAGTCAGCAGCAGTACCGGTAATTCATTGAACCAGCGATAGAAGACGTGGCCATGCCGGTTCCGGTCGGCACGGAAGTCGCTGACCAGCTTGCCACAGTAGAGATGATAGGCGACCAGTATCGTGACGAGAGTGAGTTTGGCGTGCAGCCAGCCGCCGCCGAAGCCGTACCCCAGCCACAGCCAAAAGCCGAAACCGAGGGCAAGCACGACCAACAGGTTCATGAACCGGTAAAGCTTGTGCTCCATCAGCTTCAGGCGTTCCACATCGGCCGGCTCGGTGGCCATGGCGTGATTGACGAACAGTCGCGGCAGGTAGAACAGTCCGGCGAACCAGGAGACGACGAAAATGATATGAAAGGACTTGATCCAAAGCATCAGTTCGAACTCGTTTCGTTCAGCATGTCGATGATCCGACGTTCAAGGGCTTCCATGTCCAGTTCTCCGAGCTTCTGCTGGACAATGCGCCCCTCAGGATTGATGAGGAAGGTGGTGGGGGTCAGTGTTACATCCCCGAAAGCGTGGGCGGCACTGCCGTCATCGAGTGCGATGGTGTAGGTCATATCGCGTTGGCGGACCATTTCCTTTACTTGATCGGGTGGATCGTAGGACATGGCCACCCCGACCACCGCCAGGCCCTGGTCGCCGAGTTTCTGTTGCAGTTCGATCAGGTGCGGGATCTCCTTGACACAACTGGGGCAGGTGGTGGCCCAGAAGGTCCACACTACCGGCCGGTCCCGTAGGTCCGCAAGGTGAAGCGGTTCGCCATCCAGCGTGGAGACCGTCACATCGGGCGCCTTGTTTGCGCCCCCGGGCGTGAACCAGACGTAACCCATCAGACCGATCAAAAGCAGGGCAAAAACCGCGATGGCAATTTCCTTGGTTCTCATCCGTATCGTTACTCCAGTCGATTTCGTGCCATTGTCATCCGGTGTGACAGGACGATTAGTCCTGTCGACTGGTGTGCCGCTGTTCCGGTTCCGTTCCACTCTCTTCTTCCAGGTCGGGATGGAAATCGACGGGCAACGGTGCCTCCTTTTTCACCTTCGGGGTGGTGACCTCGAGGAATGCCGTTGCCAGTGCCCGATAAATGGGGGTTGGGCATACCAGCCGGGATACGCCGTTGGCTATAAAGGCGGTGGCCATTAGCGGCAGCAGCATTTCCTGGTTGTCGGTCATCTCCATCACGATGACAAAGGCAGTAATGGGCGTCTGAACCACCCCGGTAAAATAGGCGGCCATGCCCAGAATGATAATGGCGGTGGCGGAGATCCCGGGCATCAGGGTCGCCAGGTCGGCGCCCAGACCGGCGCCGGCAGCCAGTGACGGCGCGAAAATTCCTCCCGGAATGCCGCTTAGATAGGAGGCGATGGTGGCCAACATTTTCAAAAAGGGGTAGGCGGGAGCGATCTGCTGGCCTTCACTGATAATCTGCTGGGCTTCGGCATACCCGGTACCGTAGGTGAGATTGCCGGAGGCGAGGCCGATAACCGCCACGGCCAGACCACACAGTCCTGCCAGCCACACCGGATGGGCGCGGTAGAACGGCACCAGTTTCCGCGAGCCGGAAATCAGGATTTGGCTGAAAAGTCCTCCCAGCAGGCCACCGGCCACACCGCAGACGGGAATGGCAATCCAGTCCGTTCCGTAGGTAAACAGGATGTCGGTGCTGCCGAAGTAGGTGTAATTGCCGGCCAGGATCAAGGCAGTCATACCGGCGAAGATGACCCCGGTGAGCATGACACCGCTGGTGTTCTCCTCGAAGGAGCGGCTGATTTCTTCGATGGCGAAGACCACTCCGGCAAGCGGTGTATTAAAGGCAGCGGCAATTCCCGCGGCTCCGCCGCTAAGAATCAGGGCGCGCTGCAGATAGTGGGGCGGATATTTCACCCAGCGACCCAAGGAATACATGATGGCGGCGCCGATATGCACCGTCGGTCCCTCGCGCCCGATGGAGGCACCGGAAAGCAGCCCCAGGGTCGCCATCAGAATCTTGCCAACAGCGACGCGCACGGAGAGAATGCGGTTTTGTATTTCTCCCTTGGTGCGCGGGTCGAGCGCTGCGAGTGTCTGCGGGATGCCGCTCCCTTCCGCGCCCTGAAAATAGTGGCGCGTCAGCCAGGTGATGGCCATGAGTCCCAACGGGGAAAGCACCAGGGCGGCGAGGGGATAGTGGTGGACGATGGCGGCGAACACGTGGTTGGCCCCGTCAGCCATCTCGGCGAACAGGATTGCCACCACCCCTACCAGCACGGCACCACCCCATAGCGCTGCCCGGATCTGCCAGGCGGCGCTGGAGAAAAGCTTTCGACTGGAAAATATTCGCGTGCGAATCATGGGCTGCCAAAAAGGCGAGACGAAAAGGGAGATGCGGATGATAACACAGCGTTAATCGACAGTAGTTGACACGCGATGGGGCATAACTGTAACTTGGACACCAGTCAGGCGGATACAATAACAACAAATGTATTCCGACCTTATAGAGCGGCTTCGGCCGCTTTCTTTTTTACGATTTCCTCTTTCGTTCGGTGCGCTCACCTCTTATCATTTCCCGCTAGATCTCAATAGAAGAACTCGACCATGATTTCTGCGGGTATCGTTGGCGGTACTGGCTACACCGGTGTGGAGCTTTTGCGGTTGCTCGCCTCCCACCCTGAGGTGGAGCTAAAGGTAATCACCTCCCGTTCCGAAGACGGCACAACGGTTGCCGACATGTTTCCGAATCTGCGTGGCCGGGTGGACCTGCGCTTTACGACGCCGGATGCGGGTGCCCTTTCCGAATGCGATGTGGTGTTTTTTGCCACTCCGCATGGGGTGGCCATGAAGAGCGCCGGCGAGTTACTGGAGCGCGGCGTGAGGGTCATCGACCTGGGCGCCGACTTTCGGATCAAGGATATACCCCTGTGGGAAAAGTGGTACGACATGGAACATACCACGCCGGAACTGGTGGCCGAGGCGGTCTACGGGCTCCCGGAACTGGACCGGCAGGGCATCCGTGACGCCCGGCTCATCGCCTGTGCAGGTTGCTATCCCACCGCGGTCTCCCTCGGTTACCTGCCGCTGTTGGAGCAGGGTCTCATCGATCTCCAGGGCATGATCGCCGACTGCAAGTCGGGAGTCAGTGGTGCCGGCCGTGCCGCCAAGGTGGCCACTCTGATGTGCGAGGTGGATAACAGCTTCAAGGCTTACGCCGCACCCGGCCATAGACATCTGCCGGAGATCCGGCAGAATCTCTCCCGGGTTGCCGGCGCTGACGTACCCGTGACCTTCGTGCCCCATCTGATCCCTATGATTCGCGGCATCCACGCGACGCTCTACGGTACGGTGGCTGACCGAAACACCGATCTGCAGGCGCTGTTTGAATCCCGCTACGCCGACGAGCCGTTTGTGGATGTGATGCCTGCCGGCGCTCATCCCGAGACCCGCAGCGTGCGCGGTGGCAATATGTGCCGTATTGCCGTTCACCGTCCCCAGGGGGAGGATACAGTGGTGGTGCTTTCGGTCATCGACAACCTGGTCAAGGGGGCCGCCGGTCAGGCGGTGCAGAATATGAATATTATGTTCGGATGTAATGAGATGGCAGGGATCGACGCCATCTCCGTGTTGCCATGACTCATGTCATCGTTCGACCGCGAAGCCTTTGGCGTGTGCGGCTGTTCATGGCGACGGCCCTTGCTGCAACGCTATTATCGGGCTGGGGACTGTTCGAGTACGGGCGCTATCGGGGCGGCTTCGATGCCGCTGCTGTAGCAGAAGAGCGTCGCGAGTTCCAGAACACCAGCGCCGCTCATATCGCAGAGAATAGCCAGCTGCGGGAGCAAATGGCCGTTCTCAAGCGAACCCGGGATATCGAAAAAGAGGCCTATCGGGGGCTTGAAGGAACGGTGGCGGATCTTCAGGATGAGCTCCTGAAGATCAAGCAGGAGTTGGCATTCTACCGCGGAATTGTCTCTCCCCGGGATGGTCAGGAAGGCCTTAAACTGCAGAATTTCGAGCTGATGGCCGGACCCTCCGCCGAACGCTGGCGCTACAAACTGGTGTTAACCCAGGTTCGTAAGAATGATAATGTAGCGAAGGGCGCGGTCCGGATGGAGCTGGAAGGCGCTATGAACGGCAAACCGGCCAAGCTGGAACTTTCCGATGTGGATAGCAAGGACCGCAAGGCACTGGCCTTCCGCTTCAGATACTTCCAGGACTTTGAGGGGGATCTTGAATTGCCCGAAGGCTTCGAGCCCCGACGTGTATTGATCGTCATTGACCCCAGTAGCAAGGGGTACAAGCGTTTTGAACGGACGTTCGACTGGCCGGCAGAGGAGATTTGAGGAAATGTGGGGTAAAAGTACGAATAGCAACGGCAAAACGGCAAAGATCGATACGCTTATCGGCCAGAACAGCGAACTTCACGGCGACGTGGTGTTCCGTGGCGGCCTGCACGTGGATGGAACCATTTGTGGCAACGTCTCTGCCGACCCGGATAGTGGTTCGGTGATGAGCCTTTCCGAGCGAGGCGTTGTCGAAGGTGATATCCGGGTTCCCAATGTAGTAATTAACGGGGCGGTGATCGGCGATGTTTATGTCACGGAGCATATTGAGCTCGCCGCCCAGGCCCGTATCACCGGCAACGTCTATTACAAGCTGATCGAAATGGCCCGTGGTGCCGAGGTGAACGGCAGTCTGGTTCACTGCAAGGATGATGAGTTGGCTTCGAAGCAGCCTCTGATTGAGAAGCCGCAGCCAATGCTGCTGGAAGAGAGCGACGATTCTTGACTAATTGAATCGGGAAATCGATAATGGGGGTTGCCGGATTTAAATTCCAACTGCCCAATTCAAGCGTTTCGGAGATGAGTTATGAGTGAAGCTGAGAGCCCGCTGAACTTTACCGACAGTGCCGCCGATAAGGTTAAACAGCTGATCGAAGAGGAAGGAAACAGCGATCTGAAACTGCGTGTGTTCGTCACCGGCGGTGGCTGCTCCGGTTTTCAGTATGGCTTCACCTTCGACGAGAACCTCAACGAGGGCGATACCTCGGTTGAGAAGAACGGCGTTACCCTGCTAATAGACCCGATGAGTTTCCAGTATCTGTCTGGCGCCGAGATTGATTACAAAGAGGATCTGGAAGGGGCGCAGTTCGTGATTCGCAATCCGAACGCCAGCACCACCTGCGGTTGCGGCTCCTCCTTCTCGGCATAAGCATCCACCAAAGTTTGGCCATGACGGCCTTGGCGTTTAGCGCCAAGGCCGTTTTCATTTTTACAAACAGCAACTTGTAAAGGTTTCCCCGGGGGCGGGGCTGTTTCTGGTATCCTAACGCCCTCTTTTAGGGGCTGGAGTATGGAATGAGCGAGTATCTTCCCGGTCTTGAGGGTGTTCCGGCCACCCGCTCCAATATCTCCTTCATTGATGGAGAGAAAGGTATCCTGGCATATCGCGGGTACCCTATTGAACAATTGGCCGCCCACAGCAATTTCGAAGAAACCACGCTGCTGCTTCTGGATGGCCAATTGCCATCGAGCGATGAGTTGGAACAGTTCGATTCACAGCTGCGCCGTAACCGCCGGGTGAAATACAACATCCGCGAAATGATGAAACACCTGCCCAAAAACGGGCACCCGATGGAAATGCTCCAGACGGCGTTGGCGAGCTTGGGGATGTTCTATCCGAGCAATGAGTGCATGGTGGGCTCCGATCTTTGTCAGGACCTGGACTACATCCACAATATGACGGTCAAGATTATCGCGCGTATGCCGGTGATCGTGACCATGTGGGCACATATCCGTGCCGGCTACGACCCGGTTGAGCCGCGTCCGGACCTCTCCTATGCGGAGAATTTTCTCTACATGTATACCAGTGCGGAACCGGACCCCGAATTGGCCCAAATTCTCGATACCTGCTTGATTCTCCACGCAGAACATACCATCAACGCCTCGACATTTGCGGCGCTGGTAGCAGGCTCCACCCTGGCAAGTCCCTACGGTGTCATCGCTGCGGCGATCGGCACACTCTCCGGACCACTGCACGGAGGCGCCAACGAAAAAGTGGTGCATATGCTGCACGAGATTGGTAGTCCGGAAAATGTCGCCCGCTGGCTGGATCGCAAGCTCGCCAGCAAGGAAAAGATTTGGGGCATGGGACACCGTGAGTACAAGGTGAAAGACCCGCGAGCGACGATTCTGCAGGGGCTGATGGAAAAGCTGGCGGAGAGTCGCGGCGGCCGGGTTTCGCCCCTGCTGGAGACCGCGCTGGTCCTGGAAGAGGCAGCGGAGGAGCGCTTGGGCCCCAAGGGCGTTTTTGCCAACGTGGATTTCTATTCAGGCATTCTTTATGCGGAAATGGGGATTCGTACCGATCAGTTTACCCCGATTTTTGCCGTTGCCCGTGCCGCCGGATGGCTGGCTCACTGGCGTGAACAACTCGCGGACAATCGTATCTTCCGGCCCACCCAGGTCTATACTGGAGAAACGGGACGGGAATTCGTCCCGATCGACCGGCGGTAGCCCCTAGCAGGCTGTTGAAAAACTCCTTATCCTCGAGGGAGAGGCCCGGGGTGAGGGGGGCTAAAAAGGTAAGTTACGGATTTGTATATCCTTATCTAGGCCTTCTCCCTCAGGGAGAAGGGAGAAAACCTTTTTCAACAGGACACTAGTCCAAAAGGGAGACCCCCCAGCTCTGCTGGGGAGGCAGTAGAAGTTTGACAATTCCGGAAGTCTCGTGAGAACTCCCAAACGTGAGCCGCCAAGCATCACGAATGGGAGAACTCATGAGACAAGTAGCGAGTCGGCTGGCACAGCAGAAAGAGAGCCATATCGAAGAAGGGCACCTTATGCCGGACCACGTCCACATGATGATCGCGATCCCGCCGAAGTATGCGGTGTCGCAAGTGGTCGGGTATATCAAAGGCAAGAGCGCGATTCACATAGCGCGGCTCTATATGGAGAGGAAGAGAAATTTCGTGGGACAGCATTTCTGGGCACGAGGCTACTTCGTATCGACGGTAGGGCGAGACGAAGCGGTAATTCGGAATTATATCCGGCACCAGGAGGCAGAAGACCGCCGGATTGACCAGATGAATTTGATGTAGGTTGCCCCCTTTAGGGGGCGCAAGGACCGCGCAGCGGTCCGTCTAGGCCGCTTTGAGCGGCTCACAAATTAAAGCCCCCGGCTTTGCCGGGGGATGTTTTACTTTCGCGTTGCGCGCTCTGTAGGTTGGTTTTCAACCCGACGACAATGACGGGCTAAAGCCCGACCTACAAAGGTTTACGCGTAAGAGTGCATCGGTACACTACCAGCACCAGCACCAGTACCAGCCACTAGCTGGCTGGTGACCTTCCAGGGTAGATGGCTCCGAGCAGCACCGGTTCGCTCGCGCCGGTCACCTCCGGCAAGTTGCCCGGTAGCCCGCGCAAGGTTTGTCGGGCCAACCAGGCAAACGCCGCGCCTTCGACCCACTGCGGCTCCAAACCCCAATTGGCGGTGCTGACGACGGTGCAGTTGGGCAGGTTGGCCTCGATGCGTTTCAGCAGCGATCTATTATAAGCGCCACCGCCGCACACCCCGATTTCCACCACGTCCGGTAAATGGCCTCGTACCGCATCCGTGATGCTGAACGCCGTCAGCTCGCACAGCGTGGCCTGCACATCTTGTGGTGATTCGGTGCCGACTTGTCCGATAATCCAGTCGAGATTGAAGTGTTCACGCCCCGTACTCTTGGGCGGCGGTGCCTGGAAATAGGGGTCGGACCGTAATAACCGTGCAAGCAGCTGCGGCCGGATTCGCCCCGATGAACCCCAGGCACCTCCTTTATCGTACCGCTCGTCCCGGTGTTGCCGGATCCAGCTGTCCATTAGAACATTCCCGGGCCCGGTATCGAATCCGGTCACCGGCTGCTTCGGATCGGCCGGCAGCAGTGTCACGTTGGCCATACCCCCGATATTCACCACCGCCCGATTCCGGTCCTTGTGGCGGAACAGAGCGCTGTGGAATGCGGGTACCAGCGGCGCACCTTGTCCTCCGGCCGCCATATCCCGGCGTCGGAAGTCGGCCACCGTGGTGATTCCCGTTCTCTGTGCAATCCGGTTGGGATCGCCGATTTGCAAGGTGAAGGGCGCATCGCCTCCCGGAGAGTGGTAGAGCGTCTGCCCGTGACTGCCGATAGCTTTCACATCGCACGCTTCCACGCGAGCCGCATCGAGCAGCTTCTGTGCCGTATTCGCAAACGCCGAGCCCAGCAGATGGTCGAGTTCTCCAAGACATCGCAGCGGGTCTGTGGAGCGTTCGGCGGCGAGCCGGAGCAGTGCCTCACGGAGGGATTCCGGAAGCGGTTGGGTGTAGGTTGACTGAATCCGTAGCGGTTCGATGGCGAAGTCCACCAGCACCGCATCGATGGCGTCCATGCTGGTCCCCGACATCAGACCAATAAAGAGCTCTGAGTCGGGGGACATATTATTCCACGGAGGCGATCTGGGTGCGCTTGAGAACGTCCAGTTGCGCCAGGATCGTGCTGGCTTTTGCCTGGAATTCGGCCCGGTACTGATCGGCAATCGGTTCTGCCTTGGGCAACTTCACGGTGAGTGGGTTGCGGTGTGCACCATTCAGCCGGAATTCATAGTGCAGGTGTGGTCCCGTCGCGAGTCCGGAAGCACCAACATAGCCAATCGTCTGTCCCTGCTTCACACGGCTGCCGTTGCGCAGACCACCGCCATAGCGAGACATGTGACCATACAGGGTCGATATGCTGCCGCCATGCTGGATGATGATCGTACGTCCGTATCCGCCTTTCCAGCCATGATGGATAATCTTGCCATCGCCGGAAGCCTTGATGGGTGTCCCCGTCGCGGCGGCGTAATCGACCCCCCGATGGGGGCGCTTCTTGCCCAGGACCGGATGGTGGCGTTCACCCGAAAAACGTGAACTGATTCGACGGAAGTCGACGGGAGAGCGCAGGAAAGCCTTGCGCATGGAGCGTCCGTCCGGGGCATAGTAGTTGCTGCGCCCATTTGCGTCCGCGAATCGTACGGCCCGAAACACATTGCCCCGGCTGACGAATTCTGCGGCGAGGATATTGCCCTCGCCCAGCTTTTCACCATCCAGGAAACGCTCCTCGTAGAGCACCAGAAAACTATCTCCGCTGCGGATATCGAGGGCAAAGTCGACGTCCCAGCTGAAGATGCCTACCATCTCCATAATCAGCCGGTCCGAAAGACCGGCACCCTTTCCGGCGGCATATAAAGAGCTGTCGATCACGCCGGCCGAGTGAGTCAGCCGGGTTTCTACCGTTTTCATCTCATGGCTGACATCGAAACCTTCGTCGGTTCGGACAACCAGCATGGCTTGAGTGGGCGAAAGGCGGTGCTGGAGGCCGTGGAGTTCACCGTCGCGGATATCGAATCGCAGTACTTGGCCGGGATGAATTTTGGTCAGAGACTGGGTATCGGCTCCGGTGTTCACTACTTGGTGCAGTACGCCGGGGCTCAGATCGAGGCGGCTGAAGATCGCCGCAAGGCTATCCCCTGACTTGACGGTTACTTTCTCCCAGTCGGCAGTAAGTTCGGGCCGCGCCAGGCGTGGGGATTCGGTCTCGGTCGTTTCTGCGACTGCTGCAGTCGCGAGCTCCGGTAGTGCGAGTGATTCCGTCAGTGCACGACTGAAGGCCTGTCCATCGCCCCGGGATTCGGCTATTGGTTCGTGACGGTTGGCTTCCGCATCCGGGCCGGGCCACAATAGGCCCCCGGTAGTGCCCAGTGCGACGAGGACAGCGAGGGCATGGAAGTGCTTCTTTTTCCATGAAGGCCGCCGTTGAGAGTCCAGCGGTTTGAAGTCGCGCGATAAAAGGTCTGTTTGTCTATTCACGGCTAGGACTTAGTCACTTTTTTGTAAGATACCCGCCGTAGCCCCGGAGGGTCAATTGCGGTCTTTCCATTGTTAGACGTATTCACTGCGAGGATACTCCAGTCTTCTGTTTTTTTGTAGACTGGCTGTGGAGGGGCAGTACCCTTCAACTGCATATGTAATGTGTATGCTGTGCTAACCTTGACGGCTTTTCTGAGAGCCATTTGGAGTTTTCGGATGACGACGCTGGACGAAGCGCTTGCCCTGATTAAGCGTGGCGCCGATGAGATCCTGGTGGAATCGGAACTGGTCGAGAAGCTCAAAGAGGGCCGGCCGCTCCGAATCAAGGCGGGTTTCGACCCGACCGCTCCCGACCTGCATCTGGGGCATACTGTTCTTATCAACAAACTGCGCCAGTTTCAGGATCTCGGTCACGAGGTCATGTTTCTGATCGGTGATTTCACCGCCATGATCGGCGATCCGACGGGCAAGAGCGCCACCCGTCCGCCCCTTTCGCGCGATGATGTGATTGAAAACGCGCAGACCTACGAGCACCAGATCTACAAGATACTGGACCCGGAAAAGACGCTGGTGATGTTCAATTCCAGCTGGATGAACGACATGGATTCCGCAGCGCTGATTCAGCTGGCTGCCCGTCATACCGTGGCCCGGATGCTGGAGCGGGACGATTTCCACAAGCGTTACCGTGGCGGTCAGGCGATCGCAATCCACGAGTTCCTCTATCCGCTGATTCAGGGTTATGACTCGGTGGCCATGAAGGCCGATGTCGAACTCGGCGGCACCGATCAGAAATTCAATCTATTGGTGGGGCGCCAGTTGCAGGACAGCTATGGGCAGAAGCCGCAGGTCGTGCTGACCATGCCGATCCTCGAGGGACTCGATGGTGTACAGAAGATGTCCAAGTCCCTGGGCAACTATATAGGTATCACCGAACCGCCCGATGAGATGTTCGGCAAGTTGATGTCGATCTCGGACGACCTCATGTGGCGCTACTTCGAACTGCTCAGCTTTCGCCCGATGAGCGACATCGAGGAGTGGCAGCGGCAGATTGCCGAGGGCCTGAACCCGCGCGATGTGAAATTCGAGTTGGCAGTGGAGGTGGTCTCGCGCTTCCATAACGCGGCTGCCGCCGAAAAGGCCCGGGAGAACTTTATCGCCCGTTTCCAAAAGGGAGCGCTGCCGGAAGACATCCCCGAAGTGGAACTGATGGCCGGGGAGGGTGGTCTTCCCTTATGGTCGGTCCTCAAGCAGGCAAATCTGACCCCCAGCACCTCGGAGGCGCGGCGGATGCTGAAGCAGGGCGCGGTAAAGATGGACGGAGAACGGGTGACGGATACGAATCTGGCGCTGCCTGCCGGACGCGCATACGTTGTCCAGGTGGGTAAACGTCGCTACGCCCGGGTTTTCGTGAAGAGCGGAACCTTTTGACTGGAAAATGGACTAAAATGTATCGGCCGTAGAAGCGGATTCTCCGGCCGTTTTTGGCGACAACCGCCTGATTCCATGGTGCTTTCATAAGGCCGATTGATCAGGGGAGACGTTTGTCGGAAAAAAGCAGTTGACGGCGCCCCGGCTTGGCGTAGAATGCGCCGCTCAGTTGAGGAAACAAGGCCCTCCGGGGCAGCCGGGACGGCATCGGAAGTGTCGGAATTGGATTGACATTTTCGGGGAGGCGGGTAGAA
>NZ_JAENYR010000077.1 GCF_016841685.1 Thiohalomonas denitrificans | reverse complement strand
GGGTTTTGGGAGCAGGAGATTACTTCGTCGCCGGGGCTCCTCGTAATGACAGCGGAGGGAAGTTCTTCAGGAGGAGCCCCAGCGCGCGGCAATCTGTTGTTTCAACAGCGCACGGTTTCGGCTAGCAGCGGTATCTCCGGCTGCGGCCTGAGACCCTGTAGCCCTCCGACGGGCTCTTGAAGAACTCAACGATTCACCTCCTTTAATTTCGGAACCACGGGGAACACGGAGCGCACGGGGAGAAAGAACCATGCCCCGTGTACCCCGTGGTTACCCGTTCTTCACCAATTCGGGGCTGCGTAGCGGCGGGTGAGGCTCGCAAAGACAGCGGGGGCAAGTTCTTCAGAGTCAGTGCCAAAAAAGAGCAACCATGAGGGGCAGTTACGCCCCAGGCGCTAATGGAGTGGTATCAGCGCAGCAACAGTACCGGTACGTTGGCGCTGTGCACCACACTGGTAGTGGTGCTGCCGACCAGGAATTGGCGGATCCGCGAGTGCCCGTAGGCACCCATGATCAGCATATCGATATCGTGCTCCTTGCGGTATTCACAAAGTACGGTTTCGACCTCACCGGCCAGAATCGTGAAGGGAGCCTCAAAGCCTTCGGCTTCCAGGGTCTGGCAGGCCCAATCGAGCTGTGTGTATGCATCGTCCGTCGCCGCTCCCACCATCACCAGGTGACAGGGGAGACCACGGAACAATGGACTGGACGCGACCATTTCGACACCTTTGCGGGTCGTGGCGCTACCGTCAAACGCGATCATCACGCTCCTTGGCTCCTGGAAAATGGGCGTTGTGACCAGAATAGGGCGGTGCATGGTACGCACGACGTTTTCCAGATGGCTCCCGATGTGTTCACCGAGACTGTCGCCAGCCCGGCCCTGTTTGCCGATCACCAGGAGACGGATTTCCTCTTCCATCTCGATCAGGGTCTCGACCAGATCCCCGTGGCGCTGGCGCGTAGCGGGATCGGCAACGCCGTCTTCAATCGCCCTATCACGGGCCGCTTCCAACATCACCCGGCCCTGCTCCAGGGCAAGCTTTCCGCGTTTCTCATCCAGTTCGGCCAACTCTTCCAGCAGCGCTTCACGACTACCCAGCCCTATATTGCCACTGAGATTGCTTTGCGCCGGATACTCGGACTTGTCCAGTACGTGCAGGAATACCAGTGGCGCCTCCATGCGCAGGCTGGCCCAGGCCGCGTAGTCACAGACTGCGGGTGATGCGCTGGAACCGTCGATACAGGCGGTAACGTTGGTCATGATCATTGGTCTCCGTGAAGCTGAATAGCATCGCCCCGGGCTGTCTGCCGCCGATGAGTTGTAGATGCCGATCAAAACTTTTGAATCGTTGTACCATCCCATGGCCGGCAATAGAACCCACCTAATGACCACCTGGAGGGTCAACGCATACTCACAGGTTCCCTGCCGGCACCGCCACTCCTACAGGGGGATGACGCAAGTTTCGTTAGTGCCCCATCAATTCGTCCACCGCCTCGGGCTTGTCATGCACGGCAAAGCGGTCGACGATGGTGGCACTCGCCTTGTTGAGTCCGATGATCAGCACTTCCGTACCCTCGCGGCGGAACTTGATAACCACTTTATCGAGGGCACCGACGGCGGTGATATCCCAGAAGTGCGCCTGATTGACGTCGATGACCACTTTTTCGATAGCTTCCTTGAAGTCGAAGAACTCGACGAACTTGTCCGCTGATGCGAAAAAGACCTGGCCGACCACTCGGTAGGTACGGCGGCTGCCGTCCTCACTCAACCCGCTTTTTACATACTTGAACTGCCCGACCTTGTTGGCGAAGAACAAAGAGGCCAACAGCACTCCGACAAAAACGCCATAGGCGAGATTGTGGGTACCGACCACAACTGCCACGGTGGCGAGCATGACGATGCTGGTACTGGGCGGATGCTTCTTCAGATTGCGCAGTGATTCCCAGCTAAAGGTGCCGATGGCCACCATGATCATCACCGCGACCAATGCTGCCATGGGGATCTGCGAAACCCATTCGCCCATGAATACCACCATCAGCAACAGCACCGCACCGGCGGCAAAGGTGGAGAGCCGGCCACGGCCTCCCGACTTCACGTTGATTACCGACTGGCCGATCATCGCGCAGCCGGCCATCCCGCCCAGCAGCCCCGAGCCGATGTTGGCGATGCCCTGCCCCTTGCATTCACGGTTCTTGTCACTGGAGGTGTCCGTCAGGTCATCGATGATGGTGGCGGTCATCATGGACTCCAGCAGGCCGACCACGGCCAGGGAGAGGGAGTAGGGAAAGATGATGCTCAGGGTCTCGAACGTGAGCGGCACGTCGGGCCACAGGAACACCGGCAGGGTATCCGGCAACTCACCCATGTCCCCCACCGTCCGAATCTCCAGATCCAGAAACAGGGCAATGGCGGTCAGCACCACGATGGTCACCAGCGGCGACGGAATGCTCTTGGTGATGTAGGGGAAGAGATAGATGATGCCCAGCCCGGCGGCGGTCATGGCATACACATGCCAGGTCACATTGGTCAGCTCCGGCAGCTGCGCCATGAAGATGAGGATCGCCAGGGCATTGACGAAGCCGGTCACCACCGAACGCGAAACGAAGCGCATCAGCGAACCGAGCTTCAGATAGCCGGCACCGATCTGCAGCACCCCGGTCAACAGCGTGGCCGCCAGCAGGTATTCCAGCCCGTGCTCTTTTACCAGCGTGACCATCAACAGCGCCATGGCGCCCGTGGCCGCGGAAATCATGCCCGGCCGGCCACCCACAAAGGCGATGACCACGGCGATACAGAAGGAGGCGTAGAGGCCGACCTTGGGATCGACACCGGCGATGATGGAAAAGGCAATCGCTTCCGGGATGAGGGCCAGGGCAACCACCACGCCGGCAAGGATGTCGCCACGGATATTCATCAGCCAGTCTTTTCTGAGCGTCTCGAGCATTGATTGTTTTTTCCAGAGTCCGTGCGGTTCACCATCGCGAGCAAAAAAGGGTCCCGTCCATACCTGCCAACGGGCACAGGACGGATTCCTGACAGCTCTGGTGGGACCGGTGTTCTTGTGTGTTCGAAAATCGAGGGACGTTATGTAACGTAGCGTCATCCCCGTGACCGAAAATGGCCCCGCGTCCGCGGCTGGTACTGCGGATCCGGATCGTTTTCGGTCGGATCGGGCTGAATCGAGGGAATGGATGCCGGCAGGGCATCACCGTGCAGCGGTTCGGCCGGAAGGAGAGTGTGTGCGCTAGGGCGGAGTCATAGGGCGCGCACTATGAGGGTTTTCTAATATTTTGACAAGGTCTTATTCTATAAGGAAAGCTTATGGTTGCTATTCAGGCTGCCCCCGAAGCCTTCAGGCAACTGCAAGTCAGGAGCCGGAAAGGGCCGTGTTTCTGCACGATCCGAAAATACCCGCGGACCGGGGCCGGTCCGCGGTCCTGCCGCTCAGGCCGCTTCGCGGGCACTGAGCCATTCGGCCAGTTCGTCGGAGCCGCCGACGAGCTGCCCGTCAATGAATACCTGGGGCACACTGTCGGCACCGGTGGCTGCACGCACCGCGCGCACCGAGACTGACTCACCGACCGCCACTTCCTCGAACTCCATCCCGCGCTCATGGAGCATTCCCTTGGCCCGGGCGCAGAACGGACAACCGGCACGGGTGAACAGCATCACGTCGTGGGGCTTTTTGGCGTTCGGGTTGATATAGCCGAGCATGGTGTCGGCATCGGAGACCTCGTACGGATCGCCCGGCTTCTCCGGCTCGATAAACATCTTTTCGATCACACCATCCTTCACCAGCATCGAGTAGCGCCAGGAGCGCTTGCCGAAGCCGAGGTCGTCCTTGTCGACCAGCATGCCCATGCCTTCGGTAAACTCACCGTTGCCGTCGGGAAGGAAGGTGATCCGATCCGCCTTCTGCTCCTTGGCCCATTCGTTCATGACGAAGGTGTCGTTGACCGAGATGCAGACCACCTCGTCCACGCCGTTTTCCTTCAACACCGGTGCCAGTTCGTTGTAGCGCGGCACATGCGCCGAAGAGCAGGTAGGGGTGAATGCACCCGGCAGCGAGAACACCACCACTGTCTTCCCTGCAAAAATATCGTGGCTCTTGACGTCCACCCACTCGCCCTGCTGACGAGTTTTGAACGTAACACTGGGTACCCGCTGACCTTCACGATTTTCCAACATGGCTATCTTCCTTTTCGTTTGTACTGGAACTCGGGAAAGAGTATGGATGCCGATTGCCGATTGTGGAAATCGTTTGTCTGGATAGAAATAATAGGCGGCGCCTATGAAGTCCGGGGCGCAGCTCCGTTCTCTGCCAGGAATTTATCGGGCATTCGAACTAGTTTTGGCAGGAAGCCTGCTAACAAGGCAAAGGACCCGCCATGCCATTCGCCACCCTCCCGAAGACCTTTCGCGCCACGGCTGGAGCGGCGCTGCTGCTCACTCTTTGCGTTTCCATGTTCGGTGCCTACGTGCGGCTCTCCGATGCAGGATCGGGCTGCCCGGACTGGCCAGGCTGCTACGGCAAGGCACTGGTGCCGAACACTACCTCGCTCTATCCCGAGCGGCCCCTTGTCCTTCACAAGGCCCGGAAAGAGATGGTGCACCGTTACGCGGCGGGTACTCTGGGCCTGCTCCTCTTTGGACTGTTTGTCATGTCCCGCAAGCCCGTTCTTGCGTACGCACGCGTCCACACCCGCGCTCTGCTGCTGCTGGTGATTTTTCAGTCCCTGCTGGGGATGTGGACAGTCACACTCCGACTCCACCCGCTGATCGTGATGGGCCACCTGGTCGGTGGTTTTGCAGTCGCGGCACTGCTGTTGATGGTCTGGCTGGAGCCGCGAACAGATCGTCTGCAAGTCGGGCGCGGCACTGTCGCGGCGGCACGCATTGCGCTGGCAGTGGTCGTCATGCAAATCATGCTGGGCGGCTGGACCAGCGCCAACTACGCGGCCACCTCCTGCCCCGATTTTCCCACCTGTCAGGGCGAGTGGTGGCCGCAAATGAACCTCGCCGAGGCGCTCTGGCCTGCCCCGCCGCCTCCAGCCGGTGATTACGAGGGCGGCACCCTCGCAGGTGAGTCGCGCACCACAATTCACTTCATGCACCGGCTCGGCGCCGTGCTGACGCTGCTGCTCGTCGGGGGCCTCGCCTGGCGGATGGTGCGCATGGCGGGAATGGCCAGGGCCTGGGGAGTATGGCTCGGTACCGTGGCTGTGCTGCAATTCGCGGTGGGTGTCGCCAACATCTGGCTGATGTTCCCTGTCGGGATGGCCGTAGCCCATAACGGTGGCGCCGCTCTCTTGCTGTTATCGCTGGTTACGGCCAACCTCCAGCTTGGCTCCATTGCCCGCATTAATCATCACTCATCCAGTTCCCCTTGGCGGGGTCAAGCGGCCATAAAGGAGAACGGCTGAACTTAGCCGCGCAACGTAAAAAGCGGCACTTCCGGTCATCCAACACGGTTCTGCGCGCGGCCGTTACCTAAGTAAAACATCCCCCGGCAAAGCCGGGGGCTTTAATTTGTGAGCCGCTCAAAGCGGCCTAGACGGACCGCTGCGCGGTCCTTGCGCCCCCTAAAGGGGGCAACCTACATCAAATTCATCTGGTCAATCCGGCGGTCTTCTGCCTCCTGGTGCCGGATATAATTCCGAATTACCGCTTCGTCTCGCCCTACCGTCGATACGAAGTAGCCTCGTGCCCAGAAATGCTGTCCCACGAAATTTCTCTTCCTCTCCATATAGAGCCGCGCTATGTGAATCGCGCTCTTGCCTTTGATATACCCGACCACTTGCGACACCGCATACTTCGGCGGGATCGCGATCATCATGTGGACGTGGTCCGGCATAAGGTGCCCTTCTTCGATATGGCTCTCTTTCTGCTGTGCCAGCCGACTCGCTACTTGTCTCATGAGTTCTCCCATTCGTGATGCTTGGCGGCTCACGTTTGGGAGTTCTCACGAGACTTCCGGAATTGTCAAACTTCTACTGCCTCCCCAGCAGAGCTGGGGGGTCTCCCTTTTGGACTAGGATCATAAAGACAAAAAGAAAACCGAGTGCCTATAATGCAGCAGTCTTTGGGAATGGAGGTGTGTGGCATGTCTTGAAAGGATCTCTTTCTATCGGGCTATTGGTTCTTTCCGTGGCCATTTCAGGGTGCATAATCGAAGAGGAAGAAGAAGAGCGGGTGTTCCAAACGGAGCTCAGGCTGATGGACCAGAACAAAAATGAAACGTACCCGTTCTCTTTGGCCGAACCGATCATCTTCGAGATCTCCATAATCAATATCACAGACGATCCCCAGACGCTTACAGCGACAAGTACTCAAGTTCATGAGTTCATGAGTTCATGAGTTCATGAGTTCATGAGTTCATGAGTTCATTGTGGCGCCCACCGGGGAGACACAGCCAATGTAGCACTGGTCTTTCGACAAAGGATTTGCGACGGTTATTACCGAATTGAGCTTCGCCGCTGGAGAGACGAAGACCTACTCGGGGACGTGGTACCAAATCGGCGATAACGGGTGCGCAGTAAATGCTGGCGATTATGTCGCGCAGAGCCTTATGTGGACCACACAGGAGGCCGCCAATGATGCAATTGCTGACGAGACCGAAGCACGGTCGCCTTCGGTCGATCTTAGTATTGAGGAGTGACCCGGTCTGCGACGTAAAGTGATAAACGTTTCCGTACCATCACGTCATTATTGCGTCGCCGCGCTTTCCAGGAGCAGGGATTACTCTGCGATAAACGCTCCCTTGAACACGGTTCACGATCCATTGAAGTGGTACAAAGCCCTTTGAATATTGCCAACGCCTGGATGTATCAAGTTGCCGTGTCCGCCCTTCGCCGTAGTGACTTGATGCGATTCCCGGTTGGTGGTATTTCAATCCATGGGGCAAATGAAGGTTGGAGAATGAAACCGGACGGCTGGACAAGAACAGCTCTGATCGGAGTCCTGGCTGCATTGGTTTCGGCCTGTGAGTTCGATCTCTATATGGGGACCAGTGGGTCGACGGACACCGAGCCATCCGATTGGTGGAAATGCCCGGAACTCCTCGATGGCAGCTGGGCTTTCGGCAGAGTGCCGTACGGTTGCGATGTGGAAGAGTTCGGCAGCACCCGGGTGGTTCGTTCGGATTACAGGGCGTATATCTTCGACGATGAGGAGCCCCGCGACGGAGAACGCATCCGCTATATGGGGGAACTCTACCCATTTCTGGCGGACGAGGCCGCCGCTTACATTCGCAGTCGTCGCCCGGAAGTGAGCGACCTGGAGGTGGAGAATTGGCAGCACGCAGTCTATACCACCGCCCACCAGGAGACCTTCTGGACCCACTACCGAGAGGCGTCGACGTACCGCGGTCGCCTGCTGACTATGGTCCGGGGCGACGCGGGGCACGGCCACGGCCTGATGCAGATCGATGATCGCTACCACACCGACGCCATCGGCTCCGGCAAGGGTTGGCGGCTGGACGACAACCTGATCTATGCCCTGGACATCTATTATGAAGGGTGGCAGCGAGCACCGGGCGAATGGTGTGTCGGCTCCGCCGATCAATGGATGGCGCGCGCCCGCTCCGCCTACTCGGCCTACAATGGCGGACCGGGGGAGATCTGCCGCTGGATGGATTCTACCCACACCTGGGCCCGGAACGACGAGGGCTTTTACGATAAGTACACAGGGAAGGAGTGGGAATACTATGCCTTCAAATGATGAGAATGGGTAAGGAATGCGACGTTTTATTTTGCTGATCGCCGGTGCACTGATCGTGCTTGCGTATTTCGGTTGGCAGTCTGAGCCCGGCTCCGAAACCTCTACAGTGAACTCGGAGCCGGCCGGCAGGGCACCGGCAGCCGAAGCACCGGTCCCTGTAACCGAAATAGACAGGCCGGCCGAGGACTTTTCCGGGGAGGACGGAGAACCGGACGCCCAGGCGCACGAGATCCTCGCCGATATCCGCAATGCGTGGGAGTGCTACAAGGCCCCGAATTGCAGCTTGGGCGAGGACCAGGATCCCCGGGCGGAGTATTTCGAGGCCGGCGAGCGGATAGCAACCGGAATGCGGGCACTCATCGAACAACATCGCACCTACCGTATCGACGACGTTGAGTTGGCCAATGCCGCGCATGAAGTGCTCAAGTACGACAGTGGGCGCGCGCGGGCAGCCGCCATTGAGGCGCTGGACGAGATCCCGCCTGCCGATGAACACCTTGACGCCCTTGTCACAACTCTGGACCAACACCATGACGAAAAGCTGTTCGAGCTCGCCCTGCCCCAGTTGCAGCACTATGCCGCAGCGGGGCACCGCGACGAAGTGGACGCCTTCCTGCAGTCGAATCTACGCTCCGGCGCCCACTTCCCGGCCCGGACCATTGCCCGGGAGCTGGAACCTTTTCTAACCCCGGATAACGTGGCCCGCTACCGTGAGCTAGCCAAAGCGCTGCCCCGAGACAGTCGCCGCGCGGCACTCATGGAGACGCTGGAGGCGTACGAAAATACCCGCTGACCCATCCCGCTCAATCGTAGGGCCGCATCGTTCGCGCCTACAAACCCGCGGCGACAGACGCTCCACCACATTCGGCGGTTCCTGGGCTATGCTTATGGACGACTTTCCGGTTGCCCCCTTTATCGGTCTTCAAAAGGAAACGCTATGCCATCCATCAGATTCGCCTGGGTGTCCTTTGCTGTGTTGCTGTTCGGGACTGTTGTTCTCGGCCTGGGGGCGTGCAGTAAACCCGCTACCGATCAGGAGAGGCCGGAAATCACCAAAAGGGGTGCACAGCTGCATCAGGTCGAGCTCTCCTGGGATCCGCCAACCGCTCGTGCGGATGGTGCCGGCATTACCCCTGAAGAGCTCGGTGGCTACAAAATCTATTACGGCACCTCGCCTGAATCGATGGACCAGGTGATCAAGATAGAGGATAGAAACAAAACGGGGCATGTAATTCATAACCTGGCCCCACGCACCTATTATTTTGCTGTCACTGCCTATGACCGTACCGGCCGGGAGAGCACTATTTCCGAGATCGTTTCAAAAACGATCGAGCCCACTCGGAATAGTCCCGAAAAATAACTTGAGCGTGCTTGGGTCGATCGGATGCCCGGAATGGGCATACCCATTCCGGTTCCCGCAAAATCAGATTGAAGGCTCCCGCTCGGCGGCCTCGATGGATTCCACCAGGATCTCGAAAGCCGCAAATTCCTCTACGGAAATGTGGCCATCCTTGTCCATATCAGCCATCGAGAAATGGGTTTCAAGGGGAGGATTCTGCCCCACTTCTTCCCGATCCAGCACGCCATCGCGATTGGCATCCATCTCTGCAAACGAATGTGCGATCTCTTTCTCCCATTCCGAGAAATCATCCGCTGTCTGAGCCGACAAACTCGCCGCCCCCAGAAGAGCGACAGCCCCGATACCCAGGGAATTCCATTTCATTCACACCTCCGCACGGTTCATCTTGGGACCATCGTAGTAGTGGATTGCAGCGTCGACCGTCCGTACAAATGCCGACAGGCCATCACGGTGAAACCGGCATGGATGCGGTAACGAACTCAGGAGACCATTTCCCAGCTGCCGTCCGGTTGGCGACAGGCAGTGCCGTAGACGGTCTCCTTTTCACCGCCCACGTAGGCTTCCACCCGATATTCACGACAGGGGCCCTGCCGGGTCTCGAAGGTGCGGGTTGGTGTGAACTCATACTCAACGCCGCTATCCGGGTTTCGCCAGGCGGAAGGCACTCCTGTACGAACGTTTTCCAGAGACTGGGCCGCCTTCAGGCGATCCGTATCATCCATGGATTTACCCACAGCGCCCCCGATCGCGGCACCGGCCAGCGTACCGGCGATGATGGCTCCGGTTCTCCCATGGCCGTCCACTTCCCCTCCCAGAAGTCCGCCCAAGGTGCCTCCGATGACCATCCCCGCCTGTTCCCTGGGTCCGTCGGTGGCGCATCCCGAAAGCAGCAGCGGCATGAAGATGAGGGCGAATAGTCTATTACGCATAACGAGCACTCCTTTGCCTAATTCAACGGTAACTATAGAGCCCCTCGGCGCCCGGTGCCCGTGGAAACAAACGGTAGACCAGGTTGCCCTGCACAGATTTCGATGCGAACCTTGCCGGACCTTTTTCACAAAAAGTTATTCATGCCATGAAGCATCTGTCCCGGTTGTTCGTCGTGCTGTTTTCCCTGGCACTGGTCGGCTGCGGTGAATCCTCCTATCCGCCAAACGTCAAGGTGGGCCGCGAACCGGCCAGAGGCTTGAGTCCCACCGACATGGACGACGCCTACCTGGCCGCACTCGCCGACTGGACACGAACTGCCGCGCAGGAGCGCCTGGCAGAGACCTATGAGCGCAACAGGGTTCCGCCGGAAGGGAGGAGAGGCCGGGCGCATGTCGATGCACGCTATGTCGAGACGGGCGG
This sequence comes from Thiohalomonas denitrificans, assembly GCF_016841685.1. GTDB lineage: Bacteria > Pseudomonadota > Gammaproteobacteria > Thiohalomonadales > Thiohalomonadaceae > Thiohalomonas > Thiohalomonas denitrificans_A. Next base: position 6,196 of record NZ_JAENYR010000077.1, on the reverse strand, counting down.
AAAACGACTGGCTGTCGTCGATCTGGCCTACACGGGCAGCCCTGTGCGGGTAGCCCGTGTAGTCGGATTGGAGGGAGATGAGCTGGTCACCGTCAGTTGCACATCGCCCGACGGTGCCCCGATTCAGGTGCTGGATCCCGGGTCTGCCTGCGGGGAGGTAGTGCAGGAGGTCTTTTTTGACTAGTCCGGCTGGTTCGAAAAACCTGGCTGGGTGTCGGTAAAATCGACCTCGGACCCGAATCGTCCTTCGAGATAGTCGATGATATCGGAGGACTCGTACATCCAGCGAACGCTTCCGTCCTCCTGGACGATCCTCAGACACGGCACCTTGATCTCACCGCCTCCGGTCAACAGCTCGTCGCGACTGACCGGGTCATGCTGCGCATTCCGCAACTCGATATTCAGCGCCAGACGCCGGATGGCATGCCGCGTTTTAATGCAAAAGGGACAGGTCTTGAATTGATACAGCGTCAAAGCCCGGGTTTGCCTGTCCACGTACTCCTGTTCAGGTTCCGGACGCTTAACGGGCGTCGGCGCTGCTACGCGATCGACGAGGAGCACGATAGGGGTAAGAAACGGGCGCAGGGTTCGGAAAAAGAGACGAATCAGGATTCTCATCGGTTACCTTCAAATTGAAACTGGAGTTGGAACTGGCAGATAGCTTACCAATTCACTCAGATAATGCCAGTGAATGCGTAACCCGTACGGGAGCCTCTGCACTCGACGGCCGTTTGTCGCCAACCGTTTCTGAGCGGGCCGATGCCCCGTCGGTAGAGACGGGGCAATCAGACTGATGCGTCAGGACAATTAGAAATCGTACGTGGCCGAGACGGAGAAGAGATCGATATCGGCATCATCGACATCGTAGAAGCGTTCATACTCGGCCCGCACTCCAAACCTTCCATCAAGCTGGTAGTGGCCGCCGAATCCGAGGACCGGGTCTACTCCGGTGTCGTCGAAGTCCAGACCACTGTCCGACGAATCCCAGGCATAAAGGCCCGCCTTTCCGAAGATATCGATGCTCGGGTCCACCGCAAAGCGCGCCAGCCCCGATAACTGAAAGCCGTCAGGCTCGATCGAGCCGAAATCACCAAGGTTCGTGTAGGCGACTTCAGCATCCAGCCACTCCATCGCGCGATAGCCCAGGAAGATTTTGTACCCGGTGTCGTCGTCGTCGAGTCCCGGTTCGTCGACATCGGCCCAGCCAACACCCGCCCCGAGATACAGGCGGCTTTCATCCATCGTCTGCTGTGCCCAAGCCGTTCCCGTTCCGAACACCAGCAACACGGGCAATATCCATTTCTTATCCATACCGGTTCCCTCCAGTTGGTATCCCACGACCGAAGCGTAGCCCAGGAAATTCGAACCCGCAGGGGTCGCTTACCGTATGGGTAACTTGCACCGCAGTTCGGGCCCACGTTTTCTATTTCAGCGCTCGACTGGCAAGTGCTTTACCGTGGGCGCGGCTGTCGAGGACACCCGGCTGACCACGCTGCCACCATACCCGGGCCCTGACGGTTTCCGGACCCACTTCATCGAATCCAGCGATTCCAGTCGGCATAACGGCAATCGATACGCCCTTGGGGCAGGGAGAGGCCGATAAGCACCAACCCGGCGACCGCCGCTGCAGTCGAGCCATAGATTGAGTAGCCGTTAAGGGTGATCGCACCGATGAACGCCCATGTGCCCAGCAGCACATTGGCGTAACGCAGTGACCGCCCCACCTCCGACAGGGCCATGACCGAAAACGCGATCACCAATGCACCGACGATGTGATCGCTATTCGCCGCAGCCGCTTCGGTCTCGAACAGGAGTCGGCTCAGCATCAGGCCGGCGCCGATGACGATGCTTGCAGCGAGCGTCCACGGCATATTGACCTCGCAGACGAACATGTTCCGGATGACCTCGCGCGCGGGCCGTTCAAAGTTGTCGAGGGTATCCATTCCATCACCCTCGCTGACATCCCCGACGAACAGTACCCGCAGGACGGAGCGACCCTTTCTTCGGCGGTCGCGCAAAAACTGCAGGGTGGCCAGGATTTCATCGAAGGCGAAGGGGATCTGAATCAGCATGGCGGCGGCGGCGATCAGGCAGAGCGTACACCAGGTCCCGAGCCATACCGGCTGAATGATGATGAAGAACAGACTGGTGCCACCGAGAGGCACTATCAGGAAGCCGAACAGGAGTACCAGCCACGGCATGGTACGCCAGCGCCGGCGATCACCGATCGCCCCGGTGATGATCTCCAGCGCATAGACCGTCGCCCCGAGCCCGGCGTCTGCCACCGGCCAGGCCTCCGATACCCGGGAAGTGACGATGCGCTCGGTACCTGCGCCGAAAAACGGATCCCACGCCCCGCCGATATGCCCGAGCTGAAAGGAGGCCAGATAACGGGAAATGATCAGCCCGATGAACGCCAGAAAAATAATCGGAATCCGCTGCCCCCAACCGGAGGGGCAGTAATCCCAGCCGGGTGGCATATCCGCCTTGGGAAGCCATGCCGCGACGTTGATACCCGGAGCCGGGGCGACCGCCACGGCAAACAGGATTACCAGGGCACCCACCAGCGTGTCGTTGGCGTAGACCGCGGCGCTGGGGGTCCAGAACAGCAGCGGCGCAAACAGCAGCCACAGACCGAGCCCCGCGGTCAGCCATCGCGCCCAGCCCTTGTCGCGAGAGAGGGAGAAGAGCGCGAAGATGACGATGAGCAGACCGGTAACGATGTCGCTGACAGTCATCCAGGTGTGGGACCAGAGCAGGCCCCGTCCACTGGGGGTGATGGGCTCCACCGTCTCCATCCAGTGCTCCGCCACCCCGAAGATGAACGGGCTGGCCATCAGCCAGAGCCCCAGGCCGGCGTTGGCGAAGTGGGCCCAGAGGGTCTGCAGATGGGCGGTCCGCGAGCGCGCCTCGTGTTCGGCAACGGCCGGCCCGGCGTGCTCGGGCAGCTCGTTCGCATCACTGAGCCAGGGCGGTACGGGAAGATGGTTGCGCTGGTACCAGGTGACCGGGTCCCGCTTCAGGGATTCGAGCATCTTGGGCAGTTCGTCGCGCAAGCGGTGCTGCGGTTCCCACTCCAGCTGCTCCTCTGCACGGCGGATATCGAGTTCGTAGTGATCGTCGGCCAACTCCACCATGAAAGGACGAATGAACGGCTTGATGCCCTGGTCGATGACGTCGGGGACTATCTCCTCCAGCTTGTCCTGTGCCCAGGCCCCGCCGGCCGCTACCGTTTTGGGGATTTCCCTTGTCAGCCAGCCCTGTCCGTGCAGGTGGCGGCCGATCATCTCCTGCAGGGAGGCGTAGCTGTCGGTTTCGGGCTCACCAATAAGGAAGGTGCTCTCATTGGGCAATCGGTCCCGATGCGTCACCGTCTGCCGAAAGGCAAACGCTACGTCGTCGATGTGCACCCCCGCCTGCCCGTGACTGCGATCGCCGGGAAACAGATGGCTCATCCACTGACGCTCATAGATCCGCTGGATCTGATGGGCCAGGGTGGGGATCCCGCCCTGTTCGTTGTAGACACCGGCAATACGCAGGATAACCGCGGGGATCTCATCGTGCTCGGCGCGAACCACCTCCTCGGTTTCCACTTTGGATTGCGGGTAGGCCCACTTCGGCTCCAGCGGAAAATCTTCATCGATGGGAAAGCCCGGACGGGTCGCTGCGTGCACCAGCGTGGAGCTGGAGTAGATAAACTGCTCCACCTGGAAACCCCGCAAGCCACGGAGCAGGCGCCGCGTCCCCTCGACATTCACCTCCCGGTATTTGGGATTCGGTTCGCCGCTAAAATCGAAGTAGGCGGCCAGATGAATCACCGACGCGATACGGGTGCCGAAGCGCTCGCGCAGCGTGGCAAAGGCGCGCGCCATGGCTTCATCGGAGGTGATGTCGACCGTTAGACAGTCAGGCAGGTCGCCGCATTTGCGTTCCAGCCCGACGACGCAATACTCATCACCCAGCGCTTTGGTAATCGCGGTGCCCAGCCTGCCGCCGGCGCCGGTAATGAGCACAATAGGGCGGTCCCGTTCCATGGGAAGACTCTCGCTCGGTCGTAAATGGATGTGTGCCCGCTCCCGAACCGTTCCGGGAAACGGGACGGGCCCTCGTTTGGCCGTTCACTTCGATAGTGTAGTATGCGTCTATCCACGCCCGCTGCCTGCGAATCCGAACATGCCCACGCTGCTTTTCAAGCTACACAATGTTCCCGAAGACGAAGCCGAAGAGGTCCGCGAATTGCTGACCGAACACGGCATCGACTTCTATGAAACCGAAGCGGGACGCTGGGGGATCTCGGTGGCCGGGATCTGGGTAAAGGATGAAAGCCGGGTGGCAACGGCACGGGAACTGGTCGACCGATATCAGCATGAACGGGGGGAACGGGTGAGGGCGGCCTATGAGGCAAAACGGCAGGCCGGCGAGCACGAGACGATGGCCTCACGCTTTATGCACCACCCAATCCAATTTATCCTCTACCTGCTCGGCATCCTGGTCATCTTCTATTTTACGGTCATGCCGTTTCTCGACTGGGGCTAGTGTACTGTTGCATGCTTGGTTGCCAAGCATGCAACAGTACACTGGAAAAACAATAAAAGGGAGGAAAGCACATTGGGCACTAACGACCAATGGTCCGTGGATCCCAGCAACCAGACCGCCTCACACAGCAGTGGACTGACCGTGAAACTCTCCGGCGGAGAGGTGATCGATATCCTCGAAATGCCCAAGGCGATCTCGACCCGCGAACTGCCGGCGCTTCTGCAGGAGGCCGCGACGGTCTACGGTCGGCAGAAGATTTCACCCCCGCCCCGACCTGTAACACCACCACCCACTGCCGGGCCACGCAAGTCGAAGCTCTCGCTGGGCAAGCGAAAATAAGTCCGCCTGCTGTGCTTACGGTTGGGCCGCACGCTGCCGGAGCAGGGAATCGACGGCATGCGCCATTCGGTTCTGATCGAAAATGGAGAGTGCGCTGACATTGACGTGAAGCAGCCCCTCGAGGATAAACAGCTCCGTCTGCCCCTCCGGCAGTGCCTCGGCCAGACGCACGCTCTCGGTAAAGGGAATGATGTCGTCGCGACGGCCATGGACCAGGATGAGGTTTGCCTTGAGGGATGACAGGTCCCGGTTGGCGAGGTCCAGCTCCCGGATCGCCTCGCGGATTGCCAGCGGGAGCTTCCCGATGAGGGCCGGCACCCTGTCCGGATCGTTGTTGGTGACGAACCGATAGACATCCAGCGCCTCACCACTCAGCCCGACCTCCGGTTGCGGACCCGGGCGCCCGGCCAGATGCCAGTTTGCCAGCCGCCGCAGCGTGCGACGGTCATCGGGATCAGCAAGCCGCGAGAGGTTACTGAGTACGAACACCCACTTGCCGTACTCATTGGGGCGACGGTAATGCCACTCGCCCTGCTGCCGGTAATAACCGGTGGTCGCAAAGGTCAATACCTCCTCCAGATCGTAGTAACCACCGACCCCGACCACGAAATCCACCTGGCCCGCCAGATCGGGGCGCCGGGCAGCCAGCAGCACCGGACCCACCGCGTAACTGAACGCGCCCGCACCGATCCGTGGCGGTGAGGGGAAATCCCTGCCTGAAGCGAGGTAGCGAATAGCATCCGTCACATGCTGGATATTGGCCGGCGTGACCTGCAGGCGGCGCAAACCGGGTATGTCCGGCACCAGCACCAGGAAGCGGGCCCGCGCCAGTGTCCTTGCCGTGTTCACCAGCCGGGGGTCGTCCTTGCCCTGCTCCGCCGCACCCGGCATCAACAGGATGCCGGCTTCGGGAACCGGTCCCGGCACATAAAGATCGGCACGATAGCTCTGCTTCTCGCCGGAGAAGGTCACAGTACGCCGTGAGGGCGTTGCGGTGATTTCCTTGAATTCGGTGGGAGCCTGGCCAGCCGCCAAATCCCGGGCCACCAACCGCGCCTCTTTGGGGGCCAGGGTACAGCCGGCAATCAGCGCGGCGACCACAATGACCAGGACCACGCCTGCCGCTCTGGCAGTCGGCACACGTTCCGGCGACCGGCCCGACACCGCACCCTTCATATCGGTCAAGCCGGGATCACCGTGTAGTGGATGGTCATGACCCGAATCCGGCCGTCACGGATAAGATAGGAATCGGCCCCATCCTCTACTCCAGTGTACTGTTGCATGCTTGGCGGTGCTTTCAGCGAGCCGCTGGCCGGCCAGA
>NZ_JAENYR010000076.1 GCF_016841685.1 Thiohalomonas denitrificans | reverse complement strand
GCCGCTGCTCTCTGGATTCCCGCCTCCGCGGGAATGACGGGGGAGTGAGCAGTTATGACCATCCGTAACGCCCCGGTTGATCGTGCACGGCATAGGAGATTCGTCATCCCCGCGCAGGCGAACCGTCATCCCCGCGCAGGCGAACCGTCATCCCCGCGCAGGCGAACCGTCATCCCCGCGCAGGCGGGGATCCATTTTGAGCCATGCCGCTGCTCTCTGGATTCCCGCCTCCGCGGGAATGACGGGGGAGTGAGCAGTCACAGATTATCTATGTTCGACAGGCTGCTAGGCTGATTAGCATTCAGCCCGTTACTACCGGAAGACGCAAAATACGTTGTCGGGTTTGTGGCGAAGGCCAACAAAAAGGGACTTTTCAGCATGACGCAGCACTATCTCAAACAGCTTTTCGAACCCGAATCGGTGGCTATATTCGGAGCCAGTGACCGACCGGATTCGGTAGGCGCTCTGGTGTTCCAGAACATGCTGGAGAGCGGGTTTAAAGGTCCTGTTTTCCCAATCAACCCCAAGCATGAAAAGGTGAGAGGACAGAAGGCGTACGCTTCGATCGATGAGGTGCGCCAACCGGTTGATCTGGCGGTGATCGCCACGCCCGCACCGACCGTGCCCGGCATCATCGAGGCCTGCGGCGTCCATGGTGTCCGAAGAGCGGTGATTCTTTCAGCGGGGTTCCGGGAAGTGGGACCGCAAGGGCGCAAGATCGAGCAGGCGGTGCTGGAGAATGCGAGGCGCTACGGCATCCGCTTCCTGGGACCGAACTGTCTCGGAGTAATGAAACCCGGATTGGGTGTGAATGCCACGTTCAACAAAGGCGGTGCAAAAGAGGGTCGTCTCGGGCTCGTTTCGCAATCGGGAGCCCTGTGTACGGCCATTCTGGACTGGGCCGCCGCCAATGATGTCGGCTTTTCGACCGTCATTTCCACCGGGATCTCTGCCGATCTGGACTTTGGCGAAATACTCGATTACCTGGTCGTCGACCCCAAAACCAATAGTATTCTGCTTTATGTCGAGGGGATCCATAATTCTCGCTCGTTTGTAAGCGGCCTGCGGGCAGCGGCCCGGATCAAGCCGGTCATCGCACTCAAGGTCGGACGGCACGCGGCCGGCTCCAGGGCGGCTGAATCGCACACCGGAGCATTGGTGGGCTCCGATGATGTCTTTGATGCGGCTCTGCGTCGCGCCGGGGTGGTTCGCGGGATGCGCATCGGGCATCTCTTTGCAGCTGCACAGACCCTCACCTCCCGATTCCGGGCTGAGGGGGAGCGCCTGGCCGTGGTGACCAACGGTGGAGGACCCGGAGTGATGGCTACCGACCGGGCGGAAGATCTCGGCATTCCCATGGCGGAGCTTTCGGAAGCTAGTCTTGGTGTGCTCGACCAGGCCTTGCCGGGGACATGGTCTCACGGCAACCCGGTCGACGTGATTGGGGATGCCTCGGTGGATCGCTATGTAAAGGCCCTTGAGGTATGCCTCGCCGATCGGGGAGTCGACGGGGTTCTGGTGATCCTGACGCCACAGGCGATGACCCGCCCCATGGAAGTCGCCGAAGGCGTCGTCGAGGTCGCAAAAAAGGCGAAAAAGCCGGTACTGACCTGCTGGATGGGTCAGATACAGGTTTCCGAATCCCGTGAATGGATGCGCCGCTCAGGGTTGCCCAGCTTCCATACGCCCGAGGCGGCAGTCGAGGCGTTTTCCTATCTAACCGCCTATTACCGCAACCAGCAGTTGCTATTACAGACCCCGGGTCCGGTGGGCCGGCGTCGTCAACCGGATGTGGGAGGCGCGCGCCTGATTATCGAGAGCGCCTTGGCCGACGGACGCAATCTGTTGAGCGAAACGGAGTCGAAGGCCGTCCTGGCTGCCTTTCATATCCCAACGGGTCAGGCAGTGGTGGTCCGTTCACCGGGCGAAGCCCTGGTCCAGGCGGAATCGATGGGCTTCCCCGTAGTGCTTAAAATCAACTCCCGGGACATCACCCACAAGAGCGATGCGGGGGGCGTGCGGCTTGGGATCAGCAATGCACAGGGGGTTCGCTCGGCCTACAACGATCTTATCGGTGAAGTGAACCGCCGGCGTCCGGAGGCGCGCATCGACGGAGTGACGATCGAGCCCATGGAGTTGCGGCCCAACGGCCGTGAACTGCTGGTGGGTCTGATCACCGACCCGTTGTTCGGGCCGGTGATTACCTTCGGTTCCGGGGGGACGGCTGTCGAGGTGATGGGGGACCGGGCTGTCACTCTGCCGCCCTTGAACCATTTCCTGGTCGCGGACCTCGTCCGCCGCACTCGGGTATCCAGAAGCCTGAGGGCCTTCCGGCATATGCCACCTGCGGATATGGAGGCGATGGAAAACGTGCTGATGCGCGTCTCCGAGATGGCCTGTGAGCTGCCCTGGATCCGGGAACTCGATATCAACCCGCTGATTGCCGATGAAAACGGTGCCATAGCTGTCGACGCCCGGATCGTGGTGGATTATCCCGCGGTGGGACAGGGGCCGTACGGGCATATGGCCATCTATCCCTATCCCGTGCATCTGATGACTCGCTGGCAGACACCCGATGGCATCGATGTGGTGATTCGGCCGATTCGGCCGGAGGATGCGGAGATCGAGCAGGCGTTTGTCCGCCAACTCTCCGGACGCGCCAAATATTTCCGGTTCATGCAGATCCTTGAGGAACTCACCCCAGCGATGCTGGCTCGCTTCACCCAGATCGATTATGACCGGGAGATGGCCCTGATTGCTGTACTCGAGGAGGAGAAAGGCGACACGCAACTGGGTGTCTGTCGCTATGTCATCAATCCGGATGGGATCAGTTGCGAATTTGCCGTCGTGGTGGCTGATGAGTGGCAGCATCGCGGAGTAGGGCATCGATTGATGGTCCAACTCATGGAGGCCGCGCGCGAGCGCGGCCTTAAACGGATGGAGGGTGAAGTTCTCGCCGATAATCACGAGATGCTGGCACTGGTGCGCTCCGTCGGATTCACGGTTATAACCAGCCAGGAAGACCCGAAGATAAAAAGCGTCTACCGTCGTCTCTGACTAGAAAGTAGCGAGTGGCTAGGCCGGGGCAACCGCCTACTTTGAAGCGAGCGGTGTTAGACAATGCAGGAGCACACTTGTCGAGGGATGCTGCCGTCGAGCGCACACGGATGAAAGATGATTGCTCCTGCATAATCTTCACTTCCTACATCCCTGTAGGTCGTATTCACAGCGTACCGGCTATTGAGGACTTAGTTCCCTCGCCGGCATCAAAAATGGGAGTATGCGTTTACCCTGGTGGATAGGTGGTTACTCCACGGGCGGGGAGAAAGCTGGTAATCTGGGTGTCCCTTTCAATCGCTGCCGCTATGCGTCGGTTCGCCGCCCTCTTACTGCTGTCTCTTCCGCTGTTTGCCGGTCCCTCGGCTGCTGAACCCGAGGTGCGCATCGGTGTGCTCAGCCATCGCGGTGATGAAGCGACGCGCCGGACGTGGGAACCCTCTGCTGATTACCTGAACGGGGCGCTGCCGGGATTTGCGTTCCGGATCGTTCCTCTGGATTTCGATGCGGTCGTGCCCACGGTGGAGCGGGGTGAAGTCGATTTTATCCTGACCAACCCGGGTATTTACGTCAACCTGGAGGTCCGCTATCGAGTCTCAAGAATCGCTACTCTCAAAAACCGGCGCGGCGGTCTGGGTTACAACATTTTTGGAGGCGTTGTCTTTACCCGGGCCGACCGTGTCGATTTGCAGACCTTGAATGATCTGCGAGGTGTCCGGTTCGCCGCCGTGGATCAGGCCTCCCTTGGGGGTTTTCAGATGGCCTGGGGCGAGTTGGCCAAGGAAGGTATCGACCCCTACAAGGACTTCTCCGAATTGCGTTTCGCCGGCACTCACGACCGGGTAGTGCGGGCCGTGCTTGCCGGACAGGTCGATGCCGCCACGGTGCGTACCGACATTCTGGAGAGGATGGCGCAGGCGGGCACTGTCGATCCTGCCCGCATTCGGATTATCCATGAGAGGAAAGATCCCGAATTCCCCTTTGCGCATAGTACGCCGCTCTATCCGGAGTGGCCATTTTCCAAACTTCGACACACGCCAAACAGCTTGGCCCAGCAGGTTGCGGTGGCGCTTCTGAAGATGCCGGAGGAGCATCCAGTGGCGCTGGCCGGTCGCTATTCGGGTTGGACTGTTCCACTCGATTACCAGCCGGTCCATGAGCTGTTCAAGGAACTTCATCTGCCGCCCTATCCGGAACGTCCGGTGACCTTTTGGGAGGTCGCCCACTATTATGGCCAGTACCTGCTGGCGGGCATTGGGGCGCTGCTGGTGATGGGGTTGATGAGCACCTGGGTATGGCGACTCAATCGCCGGCTGGAAAACGCCAACAGCTGCCTGGAACAGCAGCACAATCTTATCCTCAATTCGGTGGCCGATGGTATCTATGGGGTGGACCTGAAGGGCAATTCGACTTTCGTGAACCGCGCCATGGAGGAGGTGACCGGGTGGAACGCGGCCGAACTCATCGGCAGGAATCAGCATGAACTTCTTCACCACACCAGGGCCGATGGTTCGCCGCACCCTCCGGAGGAGTGTCCGGTGTATACCACGGCCGAGGATAGTGTTCCGCGCTATGTGGAAGATGACGTTTTCTGGCGCCGTGACGGAACCAGCTTTCCGGTCGAGTACACCAGCACACCGGTTCATAACGAACGCGGTGACTGCGTGGGGGCCGTTGTGGTATTTCGCGACACTACTGCACGTAAGGAGGCGCAGGAGCGCCTGCGCCGGCATCAAATGGAGCTGGCCCATGTGGGACGACTTTCGACCATGGGTGAAATGGCTTCGGGGATCGCCCACGAACTCAATCAGCCACTGTCCGCTGTTGCCAATTACAGCCGCGGCTGCATCAACATGCTGCGTACGGGCAAAAGCGACCCGGAGCAGGTGACCGAGGTGATGGAACGAGTTGCCGGGCAGGCAGAGCGGGCGGGCGAGATCATCCGCCAGCTACGCGCTTTCGTCCGGAAGGATCAGAGTGAACTCAGCGTCATTGATCTCAATCGACGTACCAGTGATCTGGCAGTGCTGATCGGCCCCGATGCCCGGCGCGAGGGGGTTGCCTTCCAACTCGATTTGGACCCTGCCGGGGCCCGGGTACAGGGGCGCGGAATACAGATCGAGCAAGTGGTGCTCAATCTGGCCCGGAATGCCATTGAGGCCATGCAGGCGACTGCCGGCGATGAGCGGCGCCTTCTGATCTCCACCCGCGTTCACGAGGAACGGGTGACAGTGCGGGTAGAGGATACTGGTTCCGGCGTCGACAGTGAGGTGACCGACACGCTGTTTGCCCCGTTCGTGACCAGCAAGCGGGATGGAATGGGGCTGGGTCTGTCCATCAGTCGTGGCATAATCGAAACCCACGGCGGTACGCTGTCGGTCTCCTCCACCTCGGAAGAGGGCAGCGTGTTCCAATTTTCGCTACCGTTGCATCCTGATAGAGAAGGCTCATGAACAGCGAACAGCCTACCGTTTTCATCGTTGATGATGACGAAGCCGTGCGTGACTCTCTCAGCTGGCTGATGAGTTCGGTTGGCCTGGCGGCGAAGAGCTTCTCTTCGGCCCGGGTCTTTCTCGATACCTACGCTCCCTCACGTCCGGGCTGTGTGGTGCTCGACATCCGCATGCCGGGCATGAGCGGCCTGGATCTGCAGGAGCAGATCCGCAAACGGGGGATCGAATTGCCATTGATCTTCATCTCCGGGCATGCCGATGTGCCAATGGCAGTGCGGGCGCTCAAGTCCGGCGCCTTTGATTTCATTGAAAAGCCCTTTAACGATCAGGTGCTGCTCGAATGTGTACAGCGCGCCATCGAGGAGGATGAGGAGCATCGTCGCAGATGGGCAGCGAAGGCCGATGTGGTGGGCCGTTTAAATCTTTTGACCCCCCGTGAAAGGGAGGTGCTGGACCTGGTGGTTGAGGGTGCCTCCAACAAGGTTATCAGCAACAGCCTGGGGGTCAGTCTGAAAACCGTTGAGGCGCATCGAGCCCGTGTCATGGAGAAGCTCCAGGCCGGCTCTCTCTCGGAATTGGTGCGGCTGGTACTCTTCTACGGTGACTCCCCATAGGGCTAGCGGCGAGCATGCGTCAGGCATCATAAATAGCAACAGCACCGGCGGCTAAGGGTTAACCCTTACTATACTGCGTAGTTCCCCCAATTTTATTTCCCCTTTGAGTAGGCTCTAATCTTCTCGCCGGCGAAGTACGGTATTTCGCGCCGGCTCCCAAGAAACGACCGGAAATACCCGGAGGATGGAGGATAAGTCCAAGGGCGTTCCAAAAATGATCTTGCTGGCTGTGCTGGTTGCCTTGCAGCCTGTCGGATTTAGGCGATCGTAGCGAGCTGGCGGGAGGACGAGGCGAAATTTTTGCGATTTTGTGGAACAGAGTGGTTCTACGTAGCGAAACATCGAGGAAATTTCGGCCGGTCTCCCGTCAGCGCAGTAGATTCTTCCTAAGTCGACAGGCTGCAAGGCACCAGCTTCGGCACAGCAGGCGCCGGATGCCCTGGCAAGGACCTACTGCACGCCATTACTTCCGCTGAAGATGCCTGGAGTCGTGGCATCGGTGGGTAGGCAGTTACCCGCGAAGTCCTGCTGGCCGCCTTAGAGGCGGCCCAGCGGGGCGATTTTGGCTGTGCCATCAAGTTGGCAAAAACGGAACGCCGTCAGCGTGAGTTCCGCCGTCGCGTTTCCGACCAGAAGTGTGACTGACTCGACCTTACCGGTTGCCAAAACGGATTTGACCCATATTCACGCCCGGGGAGTGGAGGCGTAACCATGAAGACCCCGCTTTTGGCCGACCGGGCGCCTGCCGATTTCACCCCCTTTTCGGGCAGGAGAAAACGCCCGATCGGTCTCTTTTTCTATTCCCCAAGCCTTTCGCGGCTGCCTTGCATTACCCCCCTCAGCGGCTAGATTCAGAAGTGTCAATGGGAAAAACACCCCAGGTTATGTCGCTAAAGAATGTAGCGTCCCGACACGACACCTCCATTATTCCAGTCCGACGATGAGGCAATCACCGTGAACCTGATGTCCAGGCAAACAGAAGTGCTGCTGTCTGCTGTCGAACAGCTGAGTCCTCTCAGCGAGGGAGCATCCTCTCCGGAAAATTCGCTGAAACGGCTGCTGAACGGGATTAACCGGGTATTATCCGCTGATCAGTTGGTCGCCCTCGTTTTCGATACGAACGGGAGGGAATACCGGGCGGTCCTGGGGACGGCTATTGATCCCTGCCAGGAGCATTGGCTGCGACGGCGGATTCCTGATGCCGGGGGTGAACCGGAGGTGTCGCTGGTTGGGCGGGAATACTGGGATGGGGCGGCCGGGGATGAGCGCTGCCTCGGGGCTCACCTGCGTAGCGGTGCGCTGGTCGCTATACCGTGCGGGGAAAATTGGGGTGTCCTGCTGGTCGCCTATCACACCGATCACCTGTTTTCGGATCAGGAGCTCACGTTTTTGCGGATCTTCGCAAACCTGGCCGGGGTCTCTCTGGAGAGCAAGATGCTCGGTGCTTCCGACTCGGAGAGCGAACTACAGGATTTTTCCCGCCAGCGCCTGTCGGTACAGGAGGGTGAACGTCAGCGCATCGCAGCGGAGCTTCACGATGGCATTGGGCAAAATCTTGCAGCCGTCAAATATCTGCTGGAAGGCGCATTGCTGGAGCATGGCAAGTCCAACGGTACCGTTGCTCGTGACACCCTGACAACGACTCTGCACAGTGTACAGTCGACCATTGACGAAGTGCGGCGTGTGGCTATGGATCTACGTCCGGCCATGCTGGACGACCTTGGACTGCAGCCGACGCTGGCGTGGTTCTGCAGGCAATTCCGGGAAATCTACCGGCCCTTGCGGGTACACCTGCAATTCGGCCTGGACGAAGATGATCTCGACCCCGGCCTGCGTGTGCCGATTTATCGGATTTGCCAGGAAGCACTCAACAACATCGCCAAACACGCAAAGGCCAAATGTGCCGAGGTATCGCTGACCTTTGAAAATGGCCGGCTGCTGTTGCGTATCAGTGACGATGGTGTGGGTTTGAACACCGTTGGCAATGGTGGGTTTGGTCTGAAAAACATGCGTGAGCGAGCGGAATTGTCGGGTGGTCGGCTGGTGATTACCAGGGGGAAACCCAGCGGGCTCGCTATCGAAGCGAGCTGGTCGATACCGGAGCCGGACCTACCGCGTCTGGGGCGTCTTGATGACGCTGCCTTGTATGGTCGGAAATTATCCGGAACGCACCCCAATTGATTTCAATGGACAAGCCCATTGTTTAGGGCGTAGGCGGTAAGCTGGGAGGCGCTGTGTAAATCCAGCTTCTTCATCAGATTCGATCGGTGCTTTTCCACGGTTTTTTCGCTCAACGAGAGGTAGGTGGCGATCTCCCGGTTGCGTGAGCCTTCCGCAATTAGCTTGATGACTTCACGTTCGCGGCGCGTGAGTGTCTCCCAGGAAGCAGGAGCGCGGTTCAGAGCGGTATTGCTCAGATATTGGGTGACCAGGTTCTGACAGATCGCCGGGCTCAAATAGGTTTTTCCATTCAAAACGCTGCGAATCGCCACAAGCAGTTCAATATGCGAATCGTCTTTGAGGATATAGCCATCAGCCCCCGCACGCAGCGAAGCCCGGATATATTCCTCGGTCTTGTGGATGGTGAGTACCAGGACCTTGACGGCGGGATGGCGTTTTTTGATGTCCTGAATCGCCTCTGTGCCGTTGGTGCCGGGCATGGAGAGGTCCATCAGGACCAGGTTCGGTTTGGTTTCGTTGGCTTGCAGCAGGGCTTCACGGCCATTTGCCGCTTCGCCGGTGACCTTGAGGTCGGGTTCGGTGGCCAGCAGTGCCCGCAATCCTTCGCGCAAAATCGCGTGGTCTTCCACCAGTAATACACGGCTAGCCATTGCCATAGAACTTCCTTGTCCCGGTTTGTGACATTCCCTGTCTTTTAGAGCCAGCCCGTCCGGCAGACGGTAGAAGAAAGTATAGATCACAGGGTAAACGCATACTCCCATTTTTTGATGCCGGCGAGCGAACTAAGTCCCTGATAGCAGGTACGCTGTGTGTACGCTCGACGGCAGCATCCCTCGACAAGTGTGCTCCTGCATTGTCTAACACCGCCACCCCTGGCTGCGGGCTGCCGACGACGTGCTACCAAGGACTTACACCGCTCGCTTCAAAGTATGCGGTTTCACTGGCTACATGAATTCATTGAGCGGGTTGCGTACAATTCTCAAAAGAGGTTCGAATACGTGATGGGCATCCCGACTGGAGCTACCGGAGAATCCCTCTACGGATATAATCGGCCCGTGAGGTATCCAACCAGGGGTGTCCCAGCCGGTGTATTTCAAGAGGGGTGTTAAGTAGTGGCGTCGTTTGCCGTTAAAGTACCGTCCCAGGAGCGGTTGATCCCCTGGGTCACGGGCGTGCTGGTAATCCTGTTGGCCTATGTTCTGGCTCAGGGCACATGGCGCCTGATCCCCGATCCGGTGCTGCCGGAAACACCGGTGATGAGGGGTGGTGCATCCGCAGAGACATCCTCCATCCAACTCGGCCTGGAGGAGGTGGCTGACCTGCACCTGTTCGGCGAACGGACTCGTCAGCACCAACCGGCGGTAGCGGCCCCCATTGATGCGCCGGAAACCCGCCTGAATCTGGTTCTGCGCGGTCTATTCGCCGCTGACAGGCCTGACCAGGGGGCGGCGATTATCGCCGATTCCCGGGGCAACGAAAAATTCTACCTGAATGGTGACCATTTGCCAGGTGGGGCACAGTTAAAAGAAGTCCATGTCGATCGGGTCATTCTGGCTCGGGGAGGGAGGTTCGAAACCCTGAAACTACCCAAGGCCTCCCGGACCGGTATCTCGCTGGATGATGAGTCCGAGACGGGCGGTGCAGCAGCATCCGGAGTCCGGCAATTGCCGGAATTGCGCAATTATCGTGAAAAGATCCGGGCAAACCCGACCAGTGCTTTCGACTTGGTGCGGATGCGGCCGGTAAGCGAAAACGGGAGGCTGAAGGGCTACCGGGTAAGCCCCGGCAAGGACCGGGAGCTGTTTCGCAAGGCGGGATTGAGGTCGGGCGATGTGGTAACGGGGATCAATGGGATGGGGCTTGATGACCCCGCCCGGACCCAGGAGGTCTTCAAGCAATTGACTTCGGCCAGTCAGCTGGAGCTGGTGGTGGAACGGGGAGGCCGGCAGCAGCAGATCGTGCTGAGCGTCGACTGACGAATCGCTCAACGGGTAACCGAAAAGAAGAAGACAGAATGCGATTATCGAATAATTTTGCCGCGACGTCGGGACGACACAGAAGGACTTGTTGGGGATTCTGGAGCCTGATGGTGGTTTTTTTGTTGGTCGTTGCCCTGCCGGTGCGGGGTGAACAGCTCACCCTGAATCTCAAGGAAGCGGATATCGGCTCGGTTATCGAGACTGTATCGAAGATGACCGGAAGGAATTTCATCGTCGACCCCCGGGTCAAGGGAAAGATCACGGTCATCTCCTCCGAACCCATGAATGCCGACGAGATCTATGAGGTCTTCCTCTCGATTCTCAACGTCCATGGCTTTGCGGCAGTGCCGTCCGACGGTGTTATCAAGATCGTGCCCGAGGCCAATGCCAAACAGGATTCCATTCCCACGGTGACACCAGGGCAGCCCGGGACGGGGGATCAGTACGTGACTCGGGTGATCAAGGTGGAGAACGTTGCCGCGGCCCAATTGGTGCCGATTCTGCGGCCGCTTCTGCCGCAGCAGGGGCATCTGGCTGCCATGCCCTCTGCCAATGTGCTCGTCGCCTCGGCCGGAGCGGCCAACCTCCAGCGTCTGGTGGAGATCATCAGGCGGGTGGATCGCTCCAGCGATGGTGAGCTGGAGGTGATTCGGCTGGACCACGCCTCGGCGAGCGAAGTGGCACGGGTGCTGACTTCCCTGCAACAGGGGGCGGATAATCAGGCCGGTGGTGCGGCGAGTTTTGTGGCGGATGAACGCACCAACAGCATTATCATTTCCGGCGGAGCCAATCGGCTGCAGTTGCGGGCGATCGTCAGTCACCTGGACACTCCCATGGATGCCGGCGGTAATACGGAGGTGATTTATCTGCGTTATGCCAACGCGGCGGAGGTAACGACCGTACTGGAAGGCATCAGTGCCACCCTGGGTCGAACCGGTGGAGAGGCCAAAAATGCCAGGGAACAGGAGGTCACCATTCGTGCCCACGAACAGACCAACGCCATCGTGATCAATGCGACGCCTGATGTGATGCGTTCACTGAAGTCGGTTATTTCACGACTGGACATTCGGCGGGCGCAGGTTTACGTGGAAGCGGTCATTGCCGAGATTCGTACGGATGACCAAAAGCGGCTCGGAATCCAGTGGGCCTACGATGGTTCGCCGGACAACGGCCCGGTGGGACTCGTCAACTTCCCAAGCGCGGGGAATGCCTCCCTGAGCAGCGTCGCAGGAACCGTGGCCGCCGGGGGTATCCCCAGTCCGCCAGGTTTGCTGGCGGCTGTGGGGGATACAGCCTCGAACGGCACGCGGGGGGGGGCTTTGCTGCACGCGATCACCTCGAATACCAATGCCAATATCCTCTCCACGCCGACCCTTGTCACCCTCGACAACGAAGAGGCAGAGATCGTCGTGGGTCAGAATGTGCCTTTCGTGACCGGCTCCTTTACTTCGACCGGCGGTGATTCAACCGACCCGTTCCAGACCATCGAACGCCAGGATGTAGGCCTGACACTGAGTGTGAAGCCGCAGATCAACGAAGGCAATGCGGTGAGACTGGAGTTGTCCCAGGAGGTCTCCAGCGTGTCCACCGCCACGGGTGCGTCGGATTTGATCACCGACAAGCGCTCGTTGAGAACCACCGTCATGGTGGACGATGGTCAGGTGGTGGTCCTCGGGGGGCTGGTGGATGAGCAGCTGGACGTAGGCAAGGATAAAGTGCCGGGACTTGGGGATATTCCCGGGCTCGGATGGCTGTTCAAGTATGAGTCCACTACAAAGGTCAAACGTAACCTGATGATTTTCCTGCGCCCGGTCATTCTTCGGACCAAGGAGCAGAACGCGGCCATTACCAATGCCAAGTACACCTTTATCCGGGACAAGCAACAGGCTGTCCGCGACGAGGGTCTTTCGCTGATGGCTGACGACGCTTCCCCGCTGCTGCCCGAGTACGAGGATTTCATGGAACTCCCGCCGCCTTTCGAAGTCTGGAAAGAGGGTCCTGGCGCGCGGCCTCCCGAGGAGGATTTCAAGGCTGATGGCGACACCTGAACAAGTGATGCAGGAACTCCAGGAACCGGATCTCGAAGATCGCGGTTCCGGGAGGCTTCCGTTCGCCTTCGCCAAGCGGTTCGGAGTGGTTGTGGTCGACGAGGATGAAGCCGGCCTGAAAGTACTTTACCGGCCCGGGCTCGATCTCCAGGCGATGGCGGAGGTGCGGCGTTTTCTCGGCCGGCCCGTGAGCTGGGAAAAGATACCTGCGGAAGGGTTCGAGTCGCTGCTCCAGCGGACCTATGAGAATGGTCCCCATGGCGCCATGCAGGCCATGGGTGAACTCGGCGATGAACTCGACCTGGAGCACCTGGCACAGAGCCTTCCGGAACCGGAAGACTTGATGGAGAGCGAGGATGATGCCCCGATCATCCGCCTCATCAACGCCCTGCTCACAGAAGCCATTCGCGAAGGCGCTTCGGACATCCACATCGAGCCTTTCGAGCAGCACCTGGCGGTGCGCTTCCGGGTCGATGGCGTGCTGCGCGAAGTGCTGCGGCCCCAGCGCAAGATGGCGCCCCTGCTGGTCTCACGCATAAAGGTCATGGCCAAGCTGGACATTGCCGAGAAGCGCCTCCCCCAGGATGGCCGTATCTCCCTGCGTGTCGCCGGCCGTCCGGTCGATGTCCGCGTTTCGACACTGCCTTCCGGCCATGGCGAGCGCGTGGTCTTGCGCCTTCTCGACAAGCAGGCGGGGCGCCTGGACCTGACGCATCTGGGCATGGATCCGGCAGTGATGAAAGAAATCGATCATCTCATTCATCAGCCCCACGGCATTCTGCTGGTGACGGGGCCAACCGGTTCGGGTAAGACCACTACCCTCTATGCGGCACTCACTCGACTCAACGACAAGAGCCGCAATATCATGACGGTCGAAGACCCGATCGAGTATTACCTCGACGGGATCGGCCAGACCCAGGTCAACAGCAAGGTGGACATGACCTTCGCGCGCGGTTTGCGGGCCATTCTCCGGCAGGACCCCGATGTGGTGATGGTGGGTGAAATTCGCGACCTGGACACCGTCCAGATTGCGGTGCAGGCCTCCCTCACCGGTCACCTGGTGCTTTCGACCCTGCACACGAATACGGCCGTGGGTGCCGTGACCCGGTTGCGGGATATGGGCGTGGAGCCGTTTCTGCTCTCTTCCAGTCTGCTCGGAGTTCTCGCCCAGCGGCTGGTACGCACGCTCTGTCCCCACTGCAAACGTCCCTACCAGGCCGATGCCGCCGAGGCCCGACTGCTGGGCTTTAGTGAGGACGAATCCCCCACCCTCTATTCGCCTGTCGGCTGTTCGGATTGCAACGAGACAGGCTATCGGGGCCGAACCGGTATTTATGAATTGGTGATTCTCGACGACAGCATGCGTTCCATGGTTCACGATGGGGCGAGCGAGCAGGAACTGGAGTCCAGCGCCCGCCGACATACGCCCGCCATACGCGACGACGGCATGCGTCGGGTCCTCGCCGGCGATACCGCCCTGGAAGAGGTGCTGCGGGTTACTCATGAATAATCCGAGATACGAGATTCTAGGGGAAAGCGTGATGGCCGAGACGAAAAATAGGATCAGGGTTGCAGAGGTGCAGACGTTTCCGGCTGGCCCTGTATCCCGCTTTGGGGTTTTGTACCCGGTATCCCGTATCTTGCACTTCGTATCTCGCCCCTCGCTCCTCGTATCTTTTATCTGATGGGTGCCTACGAATACACCGCGCTGGATGCGGGCGGACGGCAGCGCAAGGGCGTGCTGGAGGGTGATACGGCCCGCCAGGTGCGCCAAATGCTGCGCGAGAAGGGGATGATCCCGCTGAATCTGGGCGAGGTGGTCCGGCAGGAGGGGAAGCAGCGGCGGGGTCCCGTTCTGCGCGGAGGCGTCAGTGCCACTGACCTGGCCGTTGTCACCCGCCAACTCGCTACCCTGGTACGCTCGGGCCTCCCGCTCGAGGAGGCATTGACCACGGTCGGCGAGCAGACCGAAAAACCGCGCCTGAAGAGCCTCATGCTGGGCGTTCGTTCGCGGGTCCTGGAGGGACGCTCACTGGCCGATGGTCTTGCCGATTTTCCCTCGGTATTCCCGGAACTCTATCGTGCGACGGTGGCTGCCGGCGAACAGTCGGGGCATCTGGACGTGGTGCTGGAACGTTTGGCCGATTACACCGAAAAACGTCAGCAGATGCGCCAGAAGATGACACTGGCGCTGCTTTATCCGACGCTGCTGACGTTCGTGGCGCTGGCGGTTGTAGGTCTGTTGCTGACCTACGTCGTTCCGCAGGTCGTCCAGGTATTCGAAAACGTCGGGCGTGAACTTCCCTGGCTCACCACGGCGCTGATCGCCCTCAGTGATTTCCTGATCGATAATGGCGTGCTGCTGCTTTTGGCGGGAGGGATAGTCGGCTTTTCTTTCTGGCGATTGCTGAAACGACCGACTTTTCGTTATCGTTTTCATCAATTTCTATTACGAGCTCCGCTATCGCATCGGCTAGTGCGGGGTTTGAACACCGGTCGTTTTGCGCGCACCTTCAGTATCCTGGCCGCCAGCGGCGTCCCGGTACTGGAGGGGATGCGCATCTCCGCCCAGGTACTATCGAACATTCCCATGCGCTCGGCGGTGGATAAGGCATCGGAACGGGTCCGTGAGGGCAGCAGTATCAGTCGGGCGCTGGAAAGTAGCGGGTTGTTTCCACCTTTGACCCTGCACCTGATTGCCAGTGGCGAGTCCAGTGGCCGTCTCGAGGAGATGCTCGAGCGGGCAGCGGACAATCAGGAGCGGGAGATGGAAACGCTCATCGCCGTTCTGATGGGTGTGTTCGAACCGGTCCTGCTGCTGGCGATGGGCGGCGTGGTACTGATTATCGTGCTGGCGATTCTGGTCCCGATTCTGGAGTTGAACCAGCTGGTGATGTAGTAATTGGGTGAATTACTGAGATCACTGAGAGCGTGATCACAGAGCACACGGAGACATCCTTTGTATAAAGGCACTCAGTGCCCTCTGTGGTGACAAGCCTCTGTTCTTTGCGCCCTTTGCGGTTAATCCATGTTTTGGTTAGGAGAAAGGAAGAGTATGAAGATTGAACAGCGTCGATGGAGTCGAACGAGCCAGCGCGGTTTCACGCTTATCGAAGTGATGGTCGTCGTGGTGATTCTCGGCATTCTCGCCGCCATTGTCGTGCCCAAAGTCATGGATCGGCCTGATGCCGCGCGCATCACCAAGGCCAAACAGGACATCCGGGCTCTGGAGAGCGCCCTGAACCTCTACAAACTGGATAATTTCCGTTATCCGAGTACCGATCAGGGGCTTGAGGCCCTGGTCAGCAAACCCGGCGGCTCCCCGGAGCCACGCAACTGGAAGAGTGGCGGCTATATGGATCGCCTTCCCAAAGACCCTTGGGGTAACGATTACCGCTACCTGAGTCCCGGACGCAATGGTGATCTCGACATCTACACTCTGGGCGCCGATGAGCGCGAGGGTGGGGAAGGTGTAGATGCCGACGTCGGGAACTGGAACCTCGATTAGAACCACCGTGACCCGTCTGGCTCCGGGCCGCCCTTTCAGGGATCGGGGTTTTACCCTGTTGGAACTGATGGTGGTGATGGTTATCATTGGGGTCATCATCGGTTTCGCCGCGCTCTCCATCGGTGACGGCGGCCGAGGTGAACGCATTGAGACCGAGGCACGCAGGCTGGCCGCCCTGATGCAATTGACCGGCGACGAGGCCATCCTCAATGGAAGCCAGTTGGGGCTGTTTCTTACGCCGGAAGGTTACCGTTTCCTGATGCTCGGAGAAAAGAAGTGGGAGCCGGTGGAGCGTGATCAATTGCTGCGCGCCCGAAAATTGCCGGATGGCGTGGCGGTGGAGCTGCGCGTGGAAGGCATGCCTGTGGTGGTGGAAAAGGACCCGAAAAAGCTCGAGCCCCACTTGATCTTTCTTTCCAGCGGCGATCGGACGCCCTTCGAAATGGAACTGGGCCCCGCCGACCGCTTCGGAGAACTCGACGAGGAAGGGATCCTGCACCACCTGGAAGCGGGCCCCTTCGGTCCCATCACCCTCACCGGTCCGGGCATCAGGCCGGCCGACTTCGAAGACGAGTAACATCGCGAAAAATCACTGAGAACACCGAGCATTGCGGAAAACCACCGGCAAGGGGGTGAACCACAGGGAACACGGGGGAGAAAAAACCGAACAACCTGTTGTACCCCGTGGTTACCGCTCGTCGTTGATTCGGGCCTGCTCAGCAGGTGGATACGGCTCCTGATGAACTTCCCCCCGCTGTCATTACGAGGAGCCCCGGCGACGAAGTAATCTCCTGCTCCCAAACCCCGGATTGCCGCGTCGCTGTGGCTCCTCCTGAAGAACTTCCCCCTTTCCATGCAGCCA
>NZ_JAENYR010000075.1 GCF_016841685.1 Thiohalomonas denitrificans | reverse complement strand
AGCAGGGGGTACGGCTCGCAATGACGGCTAAAGGTTCGTCATTGATTCGGGCCTGTGCAGCAGGGGATACGCCTCGCAATGACGGCTAAGAGCTCGTCATCGATTCGGGGCTGCGGAGTGGCGGGTAGTGCTCGCCACTCGCTACTCGACCTGCAGCCACTCGTAGATCGGGTCGATGCCGACTTCATTGAGGGCCAGTCCGAGGAGCAGTAGGACAATTACGAAAAAAAGTAACCGCCCCCAGCGCCGACGTCGTTCCGGGCGGAACAGGCGCCGGTTTCGCCAACGGTCCTCTGCTTTGTTCAAGTCTTCAGCCATGGGGGTTTACAAATACTCTGATCGCTAAGCAGATTCAGGATCACGGAAAACAGGCGGCGGGTCAAACCAATACGCGAAGCTGTCCGGCCTGTTAGAATATATCTCTCTCCTCATACGTGTTTTCGGGCCGTGTCCAATCTGAATCCCAGCCAAGATGAAGCCGTGCGCTACATTGACGGACCCCTGCTGGTCCTGGCCGGGGCCGGCAGTGGCAAAACCCGGGTGATTACCCGCAAGATCGGCTATCTCATCAAGGAGTGCGGACTGTCACCTCGGCACATCGCAGCAGTGACCTTCACCAACAAGGCTGCGCGCGAGATGAAAGAACGCGTGGGGCAGTTGCTGGTCGGTCGCGAAGGTCATGGCCTGCGGGTATCCACTTTCCACACCCTGGGTCTGGACATCGTTCGCTGCGAGCTGAAACACCTGGACCACAAGCCGGGTTTCTCCATTTTCGACGCCCAGGACAGCGCCGGCCTCATTCGGGAACTATTGCGGCGCGAGGGTGGCTCCGACGGCCTCGATCAGGAGATCCAGCGTCGCATTTCCGCCTGGAAAAACGGCCTCGTCACCCCGGAGCAGGCCGTCAGCCACGCGGACGATACCGCCTCTTTCGCCGCCTCGCAGATCTACGCCGAGTACAACCGTCACCTCAAGGCCTACAACGCCGTCGACTTCGACGACCTGATCATGCTGCCGGTACTGCTGTTCGAACGGGAACCGGAAGTGCTGGAGCGCTGGCAAAATCGCATTCGCCACCTGCTGGTGGATGAATACCAGGACACCAACATCACTCAATACCGGCTGGTCCGGCTGCTGGTAGGGCTGCGCGGCGCCCTGACGGTGGTGGGCGATGATGACCAGTCCATCTACGCCTGGCGCGGCGCCCGCCCGGAAAACCTGGTGGAGCTCGGAAAGGATTTCCCCGGCCTAAAGGTGGTCAAGCTGGAGCAGAACTATCGCTCCATGGGCTGCATCCTCAAGGCGGCCAACCGACTTATTGCCAACAACCCCCACGTATTCGAGAAACGGCTCTGGAGCGAGATGGGGTACGGGGAGCCGATCCGTGTCGTGAGGGCCCGCGATGAGGAGGATGAGGCGCTCAAGGTGGTCTCTTCACTCATGCACCACCGCTTCCAGAAACGTACCGATTTCAGCGATTATGCCATCCTCTACCGGGGCAACCACCAGTCGCGGCTGTTCGAAAAGGCCCTGCGTGAGCAGCGCATCCCCTACCAGCTCTCCGGCGGAACCTCGTTCTTTTCCTACAGCGAGGTGAAGGACGTGCTCGCCTATTTACGACTGTTGATCAATCCGGACGACGATACGGCCTTTTTGCGTATCGTGAACACGCCCCGCAGGGAGATCGGTCCCACCACGCTGGAAAAGCTGGGCAACTATGCCTCGCAACGGGGAATCGGCCTGTTCTCGGCCAGCTTCGAGCTGGGCCTGACGCAGATACTCAAGGAGCGTCAGCTGAATCGGCTGCGGGCCTTCACCGAATGGATGGTGGCGATCGGCGACCGGGCGCGGCGCGGCGACCCGCTGGCGGCCATGCGCGAGATGGTGCAGGAGATCGGTTATGAAAGCTGGCTGCGGGACACCTGTCCCAGCCTGAAACAGGCCGAACGCAAGATGAAGAATGTCGAGGAGCTGTTCGACTGGATAGCGCGCATGGCCGGAAAAGAGGATGGCGAGCCCGACCTGGGCGAGCTGGTCGCCAAACTCACCCTGATGGACATCCTCGAACGCAACGAAGAGGATGAGGACCGCGATCGCGTGCGACTCATGACCCTGCACGCCGCCAAGGGGCTGGAGTTCCCAAACGTCTTCCTGGTGGGCATGGAGGAGGAGCTGCTGCCCCACCGCACGAGCATCGAAGAGGATTCCATCGAAGAGGAGCGGCGCCTGGCCTATGTGGGCATCACCCGCGCCCAGCAGAACCTCACCCTCACTCTGGCCAACCGTCGCCGCCGTGGTGGTGAGGTGGTCCGCTGCGAACCCAGCCGCTTCATTGCCGAACTGCCGGAAGAGGACTTGAAGTGGGAGGGTGCCGGAATCGAAGCGCCGGCCGAGGAGAAGCAGGAGCGTGGCAAGGCGCACCTCGCCGCCCTGCGGGGCATGCTGGGCACCGAGACGTAGGAGCCTGTCCGAGAACATCATTTTTGTAGGTTGGGGTGAGTTATGCGAACCCCAACGCTGATGTTGTTGGGCTTCGTTCCTCAGCGCCAACCTACATTTTGGAGCCCGTTGCTATTCTCGGACAGCTCCTGGTGTACTGTTGCATGCTTGGCGGTGCTTTCAGCGAGCCGCTGGCCGGCCAGCGGCTCGCCCTAAGGGAGCCCCAAAAAAGGCCATGACGGCGTTGCGGACTCCATCCCTGGAGGCCGCCCTTCGGGCCAGCCTTCGGCTGTCCGAATCCGCTCCCGGCGGATTCGTGCAGCGCTCGACAAGGGAATAAACCATTGCCTGCGCGTTGCGCCTTGTCTGACGCTTTTGGGACTCTGAAAGTATCGCCAAGCATGCAAGAGTACACAAACGTGTCACGCCTCATGGACTTCCGATACCGACACCTCCCGATTAACCACTTCCCGATAGGCGTGCCAGGTGGCGTGCCCCAGCCAGGGCAGTGCGACGGCCAGGCCGATGTAGCCGAGCAGCAGACCCCCTGCGAAAATCATGCCGATCAGCAGCGCCCACCAGAGCATCGGACCGATGTTACGAATCACCGCGTTCCAGCTCGTAACCAGCGCCGAAATGAAATCCAGGTCGGGCTCTTCCATAAGGAGCGGGATTGACACGGCCGAGAAGCAGAAGGCCACAAGCCCGGCCACCAGTCCCGTCAGAAAAAAGGCAATGATGAGCGGCGCCGGAAGGGCCGTGATGTAGTCACCTAAACCGCCCTCCCCGAACCTCAATACCAACTCCGCTTTACCCTCCAGCAGAAAGGCCGTTGTCCACATTCCGACCATGAACCAGGAGAGAAGAAGCAACAGCAAAACCACCCCCATACCCAGAATCCCGCGAGGGTTCGCATTCCAGGCCCCGAAGGCATCGGCAAGACCGATGGGACTGCCCTCCTCCATTCGCTGACTCATGCGATAAAAGCCGACCGCAAACACCGGTGCCAGCAGGGTAAAGCCCGCCGTAAGTTGCAGGCCCACGTGGTACCAGTTGGTGCCCAGTGCAAAGGCGATGATCACTGCATAGAGCGCAATAATGAACAGACCGTACCCGATACTTGTGGCGGGATTGTGCTTCAGATCGTCCCAGCCGGCACGCAGCCAACGCAGCGGAGCCCCGAAGTCGACGGGGTTTATGGATGGCATGGAGACCGGCGAGACGTGGTGGATAACAGGACGAGGCATGGCAATCTCCTACTCGCCTGAATGAGGGTTTCTACGGAAAAGAGTAGTCAACCAACCGGGAGGCACTGCGAATTTGGCGATTTACGGTATGCTCACTCCCCCGTCATTCCCGCGTAGGCGGGAATCCAGAGAGCATCGGCATGGCTCAAAATGGATCCCCGCCTGCGCGGGGATGACGACCGCCGGGAAATGAAGAAACCACCGGCCAGACAATGGATCCCCGCCTGCGCGGGGATGACGGTTCGCCTGCGCGGGGATGACGGTTCGCCTGCGCGGGGATGACGAATCTCCTATGCCGCGCATGATCAACCGGGCGAGCAGTTACGATTGACGAAAAAAAAGGGCGCTCCGGAGGACGCCCCTTTTTTCAAGCGGTCAACGGCCTTTTACTGGGATTCGGAGACCATGTATTTCACGGCCTTCTCCAGCTCTGCATCCGAACAGTTACCGCAGGTGCCCCGCGGCGGCATGAAGCCCGTTTCGCCGGCGAAGCCATTGATGGCATTCTGAACCAGCGTATCGATGCCCTTCTCGATGCGGGGTCCCCAGGCGGCCGGGTCGCCGAACTTCGGCGCACCGGCTACGCCCGCAGCGTGGCAGGCGATACAGGTGCTGTTGTAGACATCCTGACCGCTACGTCCCTCATCAGCGCCGGCTTCGTCCGCTGCCTCTGCAGAGGCCACCGCCTCTTCCGGAGCTTCGGCCACTTCCGGAGCTTCAGCCACTTCCGGAGCTTCAGCCCCTTCCGGAGCTTCGGCCACTACCGGAGCTTCAGCCCCTTCCGGAGCCTCCGGCCGGATCGGCTCACCGGTGTTCAGCTTCGCTACCGGCTCGATACGCTCGGCGATGGCCTCTTCACTCATGTCCGCATTTTGCGGATTGAGCACCGGGCCCATGCCTCTGGCGATCAAAAGCACCAGGACACCGACCACTACCAAAATCATGATGCTGAAACCGAGATAGGTGTTTGTCCGGTTCACTGCGTAATCCCCTCTTTCCAACATGTTGTAGTACCAAGGCGCGCCGTTACGCGGCATACCCTAAAAGCCGGAGGCCAAATTCGAAGCCGATAAATTAGTATATCGTAAAAGAGTATCGCCTTAGAAGTCGTCATGGCGGGAAAGCAGGGCAACCGCCTACTTTGACGCGAGCGGTATCAGTCCCTTGATAGCAGGTCGTCGGCAGCACGCCGCCAAGTATGGCGGTGTTAGGAACACACTGGTCGAGGATGCTGCCGTCGAGCGTACCGGATGAAAGATGATTGCTCCTGCACGATGCAACGAGCATTGTGCGGGTCGAACGGGAACGCCAAATCGACGACAAGACGAGCGTCGAAACCGTCTATTACATCTCCTCTCACACACCCGATGTCGTATTCATGGCCGAAACCATCCGTTCCCATTGACAGGTCGAAACAAGGTTCACTGGGTCTTGGATGTTGTTTGGTAACTGCTCGCCCGGGTGATCGCGCACGGCCCAGGGAATGACGGAGGGGATGAGTAGTGAATTGTTTATGGAGAGGACGACTCGCGCCTCCGTCGTGGCAATGGTGCAGAGAACGTTACCATCGTTCGAAGGTTGTGTATGAACCTGGCCAGACTACACCCCAAGAAGGACTCTATGGAGGAAAACTCAAGAAGGCCGGGTGGGATGACGACTTCCGTGAAGAATTGGTCTTTGGGAGCGAGGAAGTCCAGAAAGGCTTGATATGAATCATGGTTTCCCCTAGAAAAGACCATTAGAATCATCGGCCCGACCAAGCCACCCCGTTCCAGAAAATGATCTCTTTTTTCCGAAAACTCGGACCAATAGGTGCGGTCCTGCTACTGGCACTGAATGCCCATGCCGACGGCTATGAGCCCGATCTGCAGATTGGTGAAGAAATCAACTACGTGTGCGCCGGCTGCCATGGTGAGTTTGCACAGGGGAGCAAGAATGGCGAATACCCGCGTTTGGCCGCCCAGCCGGCCGACTATCTGGAGCGCCAGCTGCTGCTGTTCCGTGAACGCAAACGGCCGAATATCCCCATGCTTGAACATATCCAGGAACAGCAGATGCCGGCGTCCGAGCTCAAGGACGTTTCGGCCTATATCGCCTCGATCGAGCTACCCAACAAGCTGCCTCCCATCGACGAGTCGACATACAACCCGCTCGAACGGTTGTTCCTGGCGAAGAAGACCATCAATATTCCGCGCGCCGAAGGCGATATCGAAACGGGTCGCCGGCAGTATCAAAAGGAGTGCGGCTCGTGCCACGGCCGTACCGGCGAAGGGGACGATAAATACAATGTCCCGATGCTCAGCGGCCAGTACACCGAATACCTCTGGCGACAGGTCGAGAAGTTTCGTGAAGGCATTCTGATCCATGACCCGGATGACCCGGAGTTTCGCTTGCTGAGCCTGTTTACCGATAAGGAGCTTCAGGACATGTTCGCCTGGTTATCGGTGGCCGACGATTAACCGTCCCGCACCGAGAAACCTCCATGCTGCGACCGGTCCAACTTGCCGAATCACTCGTCCACCGCGCCCTTGAGGTGCTGGACAGCGCCGCCGATGGCGAAGAGGGCCTGATTAGCGTCTCCGTTCCCGCGGTCGGCCTGTCGCTGCGGAGCCTGCCGCCGCTGGAACCACCCTACCTGTTCTGGACGCATCCCGACAAGGACGACCTGCTGATCGGTGTGGGGATCGCCTTTCAGATAAATACCGAAGGGCCGCGCCGCTTTGAAACCCTGGCGAACGAGTGGCGCGATCTGTCCTGGCAGAATCTCGATCCGGACGACACCGGCTGCGATCCGATGGCCTTTTTGGGCTGCGCCTTCGACCCAAACGAGCCGATGCGGGGGATTTGGGCGGGTTTTCCTAACGCCGGTGTCTTCGTGCCGACTCTTACGATGCGGCAGAACGGGGGAGACGCCCTCCTCACCTACACCGCCCGTGCCGATCAATCACGAGATGTCACGGCAGCGGAATGGGCCCGTATCACCCACTATCTGGTGGATGCCATCGCTCTCGCTGTCGCTCCCGCAGGCAGCCGTACCCGCCTCACGCGGGTGGCTGTGGCTCCAGAGGCGGGAGAGTGGCGGCAGCTGGTCGCCCGTGCCGTGGAGGCAATTCGTGCGGGCCGATTGACGAAGGTCGTACCGGTACGCCGGCTACGAGTCTGCGCCGAACGGCATCTCGCCCCGGCACGCCTGGCACTCACTCTCAGGCACCTCTATCCCTCCTGCACGGTCTTCGCGGCTCACTTGGGCGGGCGTTGTCTCATAGGTGCCACACCGGAACGGCTGGTCGGCATTCAGGGTTCCCGACTGACCAGCGAAGCGATCGCAGGCACGGAGCGGAGGGCCGCCAACGATCGCCAGGACCGGGAACTCGGCGAGGCATTGCTGGCCAGCACCAAGGCTCGGCACGAACACGCTCTCGTGGCCGAAGCCGTGCGCGAGGCGCTTGCGCCCCTCTGCCATCGATTCACCATGCAGGCTATTCCTGAACTCATCAAGCTGCGCAACCTGCAACACCTGCGCACACCGGTCAGCGGCGATTTGCGCCGGGGCACCACCCTGCTTGACGTCGCCAAACGATTGCACCCGACTCCCGCCGTCGGCGGCGTTCCGCAGGCAGATGCCCTGTGCTGGCTCGCCCGCCACAATCCAACCCAAAGGGGCTGGTACACCGGCACCGTGGGCTGGATAACGCCGGGCGGAGGAGGCAAACTGGCGGTGACCTTGCGCTGCGCACTGCTGGAAGACGAATGTGCCGACCTCTTCGCCGGCGCAGGAATCGTCGCCGATTCCGACCCGCAGGCCGAATTGGAAGAGACGGAACTGAAATTCACCGCCATTCTCGAAGCCCTGGAGAACGCCTGAGCCCCTGCGGTCCCGTGTTCGCGACAATCCGCGACATGACAACCATCGGGATCTTTCATTGGCGCCCACAATGACAGATACACTGGCCCGGCAGGAACCCATAATTCCCGCATAATCACGCAATGACTGATATCGCAGCACGTAATCTGCAGTGGGCCTGGACGCTGATCGACACATTCGCCGCTGCCGGCGTTCGCGAGGCGGTGATCTCGCCCGGTTCCCGCTCCACCCCATTGGTGCTCGCCTGCGAACGCCACCCTGCCGTGCGCACCTGGATTCAAGTGGACGAGCGCTGTGCCGGCTTTTTCGCCCTCGGTCTGGCTCGGGTCGAGAGACGACCGGCCATTTTGATCTGCACCTCCGGGACCGCCCCGGCGCACTGGTATCCGGCAGTTATCGAAGCAAGTGAAAGTGCTGTTCCGCTGCTTCTGCTTTCCGCCGATCGGCCGCCCGAACTGCACGACTGCGGCGCCAACCAAACCATTAATCAGCGACGTCTTTTCGGCGTGCATGTACGCGACTTCCATGATCTGCCGCCGGCCGACAGTGCCGATCCGGCTATCGCCCGACAGCTGGCCACACAAGCCTGGTCAGAGTGTACCGGCCTACGGGCCGGCCCTGTCCACCTCAACGTGCCGTTCCGGGAACCACTGGTTCCATCTTCCCTGCAGACGCCGCAGCCGAGCGCCAGCCATCTCCCCGTGTCGCGTACCCGACAGAAGCCACGCCCGGAACAGATCTCCGATTTGACCCACGCAATGAACGGTCGCCGCGGCCTCATCGTCTGTGGTTGGGACAGCGGCGAGGAGGGGTTTGCCGGAGCCGTAAGCGGACTTGCCGAGCAGCTCCGCTGCCCCCTACTGGCCGACCCCCTCTCGGGTGTCCGTTTCGGCAACCATTCCCGCAACGCGGCCATCAGCCGGTACGATGCCTTTTTACGCAACAAAGGCTTCGTGGCCCGACACCAGCCGGAGTGGGTGCTGCGTTTCGGGGCGATGCCTGTCTCCAAGGCGCTGGGCAACTATCTTCAGGGCTGCGAGGCGACCGATTTTGTCCTGATTGACGTCACCGGGCGCCGCCTCGACCCGTTGCGAAGGGCCACCGCCCTGGTCACCTGCGACGCGGTACCGCTATGCGAGGCTGTAGCCGCCGCAAACCCGGAGCCGGCACAGGAGGGATGGTTGGAGGGCTTTATCGAGGCGGAGCAACGGTCCGCCTTAGCCGCGCACAAACCGCCGGAGGCGCGGATCGTCCGGGAGCTGGTTGACCAGCTGCCCCCTGGCAGTCTGCTCTTCAGCGGCAATTCCACGGCCATTCGGGAAATCGATAGCTGGTCGGGAACGGCAGCCAAGCCCCTGCGCATCATAGCAAATCGGGGAGTCAGCGGGATCGATGGCAATGTTTCCACACTCGCCGGGCTCGCCGCCGCCCATGCCCAACGAAGCGTCGGGCTCATCGGCGATCTGGCCCTTTACCACGACATGAACGGTTTGCTCGCCGCCCGCGAACTAGACCTGATCCTGGTTGTCCTCAACAATGGTGGAGGTGGTATTTTCGGCTACCTGCCGCAGGCGGGACTGGCGGGATTCGAACGGAACTGGCTGACCCCGACCGGCCTGGACCTGGAGCAGGTGGCACAGTTGTATGCCGTCTCTTATCGCCGGGTCGATGATGCTGAGGAATTTGCTCCTGCGCTTGCTGCCGCACTGGAGCATCATGGACCTCAGCTGATCGAAGTTATGATAGACCGGGCCGCGAGCCTGGAGGCCCACCGACGTTATTGGGCCGCAGCAGCTCGCTGACATGTATACAACCCAAGCAGGAGTCCCCACGATGGAGTGGCACGCCGCCGGCCTCGAATTCGAAGATGTCATTTACGAGCAGATGGATGGTATCGCCAAGATAACCATCGATCGGCCGGAGGTCCGTAACGCCTTTCGGCCGGAGACGGTCACCGAGTTGAGCCGTGCCTTCCACGAAGCCCATATGGACCCCGACATCGGTGCCATCATTCTCACCGGCTCGGGAGACAAGGCATTCTGCGCGGGCGGCGACCAGAAAGTGCGCGGCGATGCCGGGGGCTACAAGGACAGTGGTGGCGTGCAGCACCTCAACGTCCTCGACCTGCAGCGGCAGATCCGTACACTGCCCAAGCCGGTGGTGGCCATGGTTGCCGGCTATGCGATTGGCGGCGGCCACGTCCTGCATCTGGTATGTGACCTGACCGTCGCCGCCGAAAATGCCCGTTTCGGCCAGACCGGGCCACGGGTTGGGAGCTTCGATGCCGGTCTCGGAGCCGGACTGCTGGCGCGCGCCGTGGGCCTGAAGAAGGCCAAGGAAATCTGGTTCCTGTGTCGACAGTACAGTGCCGATGAAGCCCTGGCGATGGGCCTTGTGAACACCGTGGTGCCGCTTGATAGGCTGGAGGAGGAGACCGTCGCCTGGTGTCGTCAGATGCTGACCCTGTCACCGACTGCGTTGCGCGTGCTGAAAGCGGCCTTCAACGCCGATACCGACGGGCTCTCCGGGATTCAGGAACTGGCTGGTAACGCCACCGCCCTGTTCTATATGACCGACGAGGGTCAGGAGGGACGCAATGCGTTCCTGGAGAAGCGCAATCCCGACTTCAGTCGCTTCCCACGCCGGCCATGAACGCGCCGCTGCCCGGTCGTCCCTCGCCCTGGGGGGCATGGTGGCTCGCCATCCGACCCAGGACCATGCCCTTGGCGATCACACCGGTCCTGGTCGGCACCAGCCTCGCCTGGCATGAGACGGGTGGTTTCCAGCCCGGGCCGTTATTGGCGGCACTACTTGCGGCCGCACTGATCCAGGCGGGCACAAACCTCCATAATGACGCCGGCGACTTCGCCCGCGGCGCCGATACGCCGGATCGACTCGGCCCGCGCCGCGCCACTGCAGAAGGCTGGCTTACCCTTCGGCAGGTGACCACCGGCGCCTACCTCTGCTTCGGCATTGCTCTGCTGGTCGGGATTTATCTCGCCCGGGTCGGCGGCTGGCCCATCGTGGCCCTCGGCATCGCCTCCCTTGCAGCCGGACTCGCTTACACCGGCGGTATCCGGCCGATTGCGTACAGCGCCCTCGGAGAACTGTTCGTCTTCCTTTTCTTCGGCTTGGCAGCGGTCGGTGGCAGTTATTACCTACAGACGGGACGGGTGAGTGCTGCCAGCCTGCTCGCCGGTGCTGCTCTGGGGCTGCTCGCGGCAGCCGTGCTGGTGGTGAATAACTACCGGGACTTCGACACAGACCGACGCGCGGGCAAGCGCACGCTGGCGGTGGTGGTCGGCCGCGAAGGTGCGCAGCGCCTTTACGTCTGGATGCTGGCGCTCCCTTTCCCGGCCGCTCTGGCGGTCACCGACACGCCCTGGGTGTGGGCCGTGGGGTTAACCGCACCCTCGGCCTTCAACTTGGTCCGATGCTTCCAACGGGAGTCGCCGGGGCCCGTTTTCAACGGCATTTTGGCCGCGACCGCCCGTCTGCAACTCCACTTCGGGCTGCTGTTCAGCCTGGGGCTGCTGCTCCCGCGATGGTGATTGAGCAGGCGCGCCTGCAGCCCTACCGGCTCCCGTTCAGGGTCCCCTGGCTGAGTGCCCGCTCCCATCTGAGCGTCCGCCACGGCTGGCTGGTCCTGCTAACCGCCAGGGACGGCCGTGTGGGCCGGGGCGATTGCGCCCCGCTTGCCGCTGCCGGGACCGAAACCGATGCGGCATCGACGGCCTGGCTTCGCCGGCAACTGCCTCGGCTTAGGGGTATTTCAACTTCGGAAGGGCTTGCCGCCCTGGAGGCAACCGCTCCCCCGGCGGCCCGCTTCGCCGTGGAGACGGCGCTTCTCGACCTCGAAGCCCAGGCCCGTGAAGTGCCGCTCTGGCGACTCCTGACCGGCAGCCCTGCTCCGTCGTTGGCCTGCAATGCCGCAGTCGGCCCCATTGATGAAAGGATCGGTACGCGGCTGGCCGAAGCCGCAGAAGAGGGATTCCGCATCGCCAAATTAAAGGTGGGTATCGGCCCGCCCGAGGTGGAAGCGGCGCGGCTACGTGAGGTCTGCCGTGATCTGCCGGCGAAACTGGGACTTCGCCTTGATGCCAACGCGGCATGGAGCGAAACCGAGGCCGGTGCCTTCCTCGCCGCCCTCGACGGCCTCCCGGTGGAGATGGTGGAGGAGCCTTTGGCCCAGCCATACGGTGATGCGCTTGCGCGTCTACAGGCCTCTGCGCCTTGCGCATTGGCACTCGACGAGAACCTCGTGCGTGTCGGGATTGATATTATGGAAGAGCAGAAACCGGTGGCACGCGCCGTGCTCAAGCCCGCGGTCTGCGGTGGTATCGTCAAAGCTGCCGCTATTGCCAAGCGCCTGCGTACCAGTGGCATTGGCTGCGTGGTAACAACCACCCTGGAAGGTCCCGTCGGAACCTGGGCTGCGCTGCATCTGGCAGTCGCTTCAGGCAGCCCCGAACTCGCTCACGGGTTGGCAACAGCAATCTGGTTCGACGCTGATCCCGCGTCATTTCCCAAGACCGGGAGCGGCATAGTGAATCTGCCCGAAGGACCGGGTCTGGGACCACAAGCCCCCGGTAGCCCATGGGCTTGATAACAAAGACAGACGTACAGACATAGGGATATGCTTTTATGCGGCTTGCGCACCCCGAAAGGGGTAGGCAATGCTACCTCCTAGGGCGTATATTGCGGGAACAATAAGCGCCACGGGTTACAATCAAATTTTGGCGTTCGGTTGTCGGGTGGGGGGGCCGGTACACCGAGTCACAGGAGTCCCGGTTATGGCAAAAAGTTGTTCCTGCCTTCAGCGTCAGTGCATCCTCTGCGAAACCCTTTCAACTGCACAAGACGAGTGTACCGAACAGCAGTTTTGTGAGATTGAGGGGTCGATTTCAAAGGATGTATATCGGGCCAATGAGTGGCTTTTCCAGCAAGGAATGCCCGCCCGCGACCTATTCATACTCAAGTACGGGCACGTCAAGCTCAGTTCATCGCTTCCGGATGGACGTTGCCACGGACTACGACTGGCGGGGCCGTGGTCAGTCCTGGGTATCGAGGCGCTGGGGATGGAGAGCTATCCCTTCAGTGCTGTAGCGCTCACCGACGTCCAGGTCTGCACCTTCCGGCACCGCGACATGCTGGCGGCACTGGAGAACAACCCGAAAACATCGCTGAAGCTGGTGACCATGCTGAACGCGGAATTGCGGCGCTCGATGGAACAGCTTCGCAACATCGGCGTGCTCCACGCGTCGGAGCGGGTGGCCTGGTTTCTGCTATCCACTGCCGTCGACAACACCTGTCCGCCGGTTTCGCGGAGCGATATGGCCGAAATCCTTGGCCTCACCATGGAAACGGTCAGTCGCGTCCTGTCTCGGCTGCGCCAATGCGGCCTGGTCGATGCCCCGAGCAATCGGCGCTCGGTGCGTATCCTCGACCCGGAGAGACTTGAAGCCTTGTGCGGCGATACTCGGCAGGCACAGCTTCCATTGAACTGCGCCTGAGACGGTCGAATGCCGCCGC
Source organism: Thiohalomonas denitrificans (assembly GCF_016841685.1). Lineage (GTDB taxonomy): Bacteria > Pseudomonadota > Gammaproteobacteria > Thiohalomonadales > Thiohalomonadaceae > Thiohalomonas > Thiohalomonas denitrificans_A. The sequence continues at coordinate 3,668 of NZ_JAENYR010000075.1, read as the reverse complement.
ACCTTTTCGCCGTATCACTGCATGAGGTCGATAGTGCGGGGGTGCTTTTTTTCAGCCACCTCTTCCGCCACGCCCACGATGCCTACGAAGGTTTGATGGACTCGTTGGGCTTTCCGCTGCCCACCCTTATCGCCGAAGGCGTGCGCCTGCCCCTGGTCCATGCGGAGGCCAATTACCTGCACCCGCTAGGCCACGGGGAGGCGATCAGCGTCGAGGTCCGGGTAACCGATGTGGGGCGCACCTCCTTTGCCCTCGGCTACCGCTTCATCGACAAGGCCGGGCGTGTCAGGGCCGAGGCCGCCACCATCCACGTTCATATCGATCCGGTGACCGAACAGAGCGCGCCGTTACCGCCTCTGCTTGCCGAAACCCTGGCTGCCCGCAGGGGGGCTTAGCGACAGCAAAACGCCGCACCACCCACCGAATTGTCCGGGTTGTGCACCGCAAAGGCTGGAATTTACGAAGCATTCGGACAAGAGTGAGAAGTTCCGACCCCCATATCCTCGGCAAGCCGGCGCAGTCGGCGCCGATCGAGCTTGCCCGTACCCTGGCGGGGCAATGCCTCGAGGCGCAAAAACGAACGGGGACGCCATCCCCCTTGAAGATGCTCCCGGGCCCAGGTCTCGACGGCAGCGGCGTTCGTTGTGCCGGTGAAGAACGCGACAAGGCGATCGCCCCAGGCGGAATCGAAGGCCGCACTCACCGCAACCTCGCCTATGCCCGGGCAGGCGCCGAGCAATCGCTCTACTATTGCCGGATGCACCTTTTCACCGCCGCTCACCAGCACGTCGTCAACACGGCCCAGGACCGTTAGCCGCCCGCTTTCGAGTCGCACGAGGTCGCGCGCCAGGAACCAGCCGTCGTCCGTCAGGCCATCGCCCGGAATCAGCTCCGGATTGGCATAGCCGAGCATGACCGCCGGGCCACGAACAGCGAGACGGGCCTGTTCCACCCGAACTTCGAAACCCGGAAGCGGTTTGCCGACCGAGGCATCATCGGGCTCGACCGCCCGCCGCGTAGCTATCTGGGATGCAGTCTCACTCATTCCATAGCTGAGATAGAGCGGCCAGCCCGCGGCGAGCCCGCGACCGCGCAACGAGTCGGCAAGAGCACCACCGCCAACCAGAGCCGCCGCCAGGCGAGGCGGCCGGCTATCCACCCCTACCTCGAGCAGCCGGTCCAGCATTGCCGGCACGAGGGAGATATGGGTTGCAGTGCCCGCTTGCAGGTCGGACCAGACGCTCTTCGCCTCGAACCGGTCGTGCAAGCGAACCGTCGCCCCGGCTTCAGCACAGCGAAGCAGCACCGACAATCCGCCGATATGGGTAAGCGGCAGACACCCAAGCCAGCAATCGCCCGCTGCCAGGGGCAGCTGAGCCCGGGACGCCGTAACAGCAGCAGCCAAATTGCCCGCCGAAAGCATCACTCCTTTCGGCGGGCCGCTGCTGCCGCTGGTGCCGATAATCAGCTGAACCCCATGCAACCCGGGCGTCGGGGGTGGCCGGGAACGTACCGGTGCCTCCAGCGCCTCCGCAAACGTAATGGTTTCCAGGCCTTCGTCTGCCTGCGCACCCGTGGTCAGTGCGATTCTCGCCCCACTTGCTGCCAGCAACCGGAGCCTATGGGGACGGGGAAGGTGCGGATCGAGCGGCAGGAGGGGAATCCCGGCAAGGAGCCCCGCATGCAGCGCAATGGCAGTCTCCCAAGCCGGCAGGTCCAGTACCAGGGGCCGTCGCGGACCGATGCCGGCTGCCAGCAGTCCGGCTGCCAGTTGAGAGGCGATTGTATATAGTTCCCGATAGGTGAGGCTCTGCCCGGAGACTGCTGAAAGGGCTACGGTGTCGGGGCGATGCCCGGCGGCGGAGCCCAACCAGGTCGCCGGTCCGTTGTCGTCTCGATGGTGATTCACGGTCATGGGTCACAGATCAGGTGGTCGCGCGTTTGCCCCAATGCACGCAGGCGATACCCAGAGACAGGTTCCGATAGCCGACATCCTCGAAGCCTGCTTTCTCGAACAAGGCTTTCATCGCCTCCTGCGGTGGGAAACGCCGAATCGATTCGACTAGATAGGCATAGGCAGCGGGCTCACCGGCGACGAGTGCCCCGAGGCGCGGGATCACCAGGAAAGAATAGAGGTCGTAGAGTGGCCGGATGGGCGCCCAGGGGCGGGAGAATTCGAGGCAATAGAAACGGCCGCCGGGCTTCAATACACGCAACACCTCCGCCAGTGTTTGCTCCATGCTGGTAGTGTTGCGGATGCCGAACGCAATGGTCACCGCATCCACCGAGGAGTCCTTTAGGGGGATGGCCTCACCCTTGCCCGCCAGGCAACGGATGCCGTCCGGCAGCCTTCTGCGGCGCCCCTGGTTCATCATTTCGGTGCTCGGGTCGACAATCACCACATCCCGATCCGCCCCGGCGAGTCCACAGGCCACATCACCGGTTCCTCCCGCCAAATCGACCAGGATTTCGCCCGCGCGTGGCGCGACCCGTTGCACCAGGTAACGCTTCCACAGCCGGTGGATACCCATGCTCATGAAGTCGTTCATGCGATCGTAGCGGGGCGCTACCAGGCGAAAGACATTGCGAATGCGCCGCTCCCGCTCCAGGGGCTCGACGCACTCATAACCGAAGCTCCGGTCGAGCGGTTCGGACATGCTAATGCACCCTTTCCAAGGTCACGGCAGATCGCTACGGCGAAAGAAGAAGAAACCCAGTGCCGCACAGAGCGTACCGAGCAGGGTCGGATAGAGCACCGCGTAGGCGATATACCCGGCGTTGCCGAAGTTATCCAGAATGATGTAGGCGGCCGGCCCGAGCAGAACCAGCTGCGGGTCGAACAGCAGCATGGTCGCAGTTCGGAAGACCTGCATCGGATTGATCAGGGAAATGGCGACCGCCGTCTCCGGCGGCAAGTGCTCCCGGATCATAATGCCCAGCAGAATAAGATCGAGAAACAGCAACAGCGTTAGCCACACCACGAACGCCGCCCCCTGGGCGACATCGGCGCTGCGCGCCAGGGTCGAAATGAGCATACCGATGCCGAGGAAACACCAGGCAAGCGCGACCAGAAGTCCCGTGTAATAGCTGACAGTAGCCCAGGGCACCTCCGCCCCTTTGACCACGACCGCCCACGCGATAGCGCCCATCATCGCCACCAACACCGGGAGGAAAACAACCAGGAAACGCCCGATCATTTTGCCCCAGAACCAGGCCGCAAGAGTGACCGGGAGCGACAAAAGATATTCGAACACGCCGGCCTCGCGATCCCCGGCGACCGAACGCACGGTGGTAATCAAAACAAACACCGGCAGGATCGCCATAGTCAACTGAATATAGGTAATGAGCAGCCGTGACAGGCCGGAAAAGCCCATGATGCGCGATTCAGTCAACCCGAATGCGAACAAAACGACCACGATCCCACCGAATACCAGTGCGTAGACCATAAACCAGCGCGCGCGCAGGGATTCGAGGACATCGGTGTAGGCGGTCAACCAAAGATGTTTCATGTTTTTCGAGTCACTGTGGGTTACGTTTACGGCCGCTGTATTTGCGGTGGCTTAAGGAAAAATCAGACTAGGAGCCTGTCCGAGAATAGCGACCGTCACGAGGGCAAGACGGATTGAGTCAGATTTTTCGGTCATTTGAGGCGAATAGTGATTCTATTT
>NZ_JAENYR010000074.1 GCF_016841685.1 Thiohalomonas denitrificans | reverse complement strand
CTAAATGTTCGTCTTTGATTCGGGCCTGCGCAGCAGGGGGTACGGCTCGCAATGACGGCTGAAGGTTCGTCATTGATTCGGGCCTGCGCAGCAGGGGGTACGGCTCGCAATGACGGCTAAAGGTTCGTCACCGATTCGGGCCTGCGCAGCAGGGGGTACGGTTCGCAATGACAGCTATGAGTTCGCGATTGACACGGGCCTGCGCAGCAGGGGGTACGGTTCGCAATGACGTCCGCGTTCTCTCGAGTCGCTTGGTGGATGCGCTTCGCTTATCCACCCTACCAGATGATTACTCCGAACCACGGGGAACACGGGGCGCACGGGGGAGGAAAAAACCCGATAGCTTGTTTTACCCCGTGGTCACCGTGTACCCCGTGGTTAGCAGCGAGGGGCGTGAGCAGGAGCGGAAGCTTTGCGATTCAAACATTCACTCAGTCGCTCACCCAGAACCACCAGATGATCAATCCGATCACGACCAGACCCGCAAGATTGACCCACATCATTTCGAGTCCTCCCCGGCGCGGAAAAAGCGCAGCCGATTGGCATTGGTGACCACGGTAACCGAGGAGGCGGCCATGGCAGCACCGGCGATCATCGGGTTGAGCAACAGACCGATGAAGGGATAGAGCACACCGGCGGCCACGGGAATGCCCAGCGTGTTGTAGATAAACGCCCCGAACAGGTTCTGTTTGATGTTTCGTACCGTGGCCTGGGAGATCGCAATGGCATCGGCGACGCCGTGGAGGGAGCCGCGCATCAGGGTGACGTCGGCGCTTTCGATGGCCACGTCGGTACCTGAACCGATGGCGAAACCCACGTTGGCACGGGCCAGGGCCGGGGCATCATTGATGCCATCACCCACCATGCCGACCATTTCACCCTCCGCCTGAAGCTTCGCAACGGCATCGGACTTGTGCTCGGGCAGGACCTCGGCAATCACCTGATCGATGCCCACCTGGCGACCGACCGCATCGGCCGCAGCCTGGTGATCGCCGGTAATCATCACGACCTTGAGACCCTCCCGTTTGAGGCGGCTTACGGCCTCGGCCGAGTCACTCTTGACGGGGTCGGCGACGGTGATGATACCGGCCGCCCGACCGGCGACCGCCAGTAGCATCGGCGTCTGTGCCTCGGCCGCCAGTTCGCCGAAACGGCTTTCCAATCCGCCCAAATCCACTCCCTGTTCTCCCATCAGGCGCAGGTTGCCAAACAGTACGGTTTGACCGCGCCATTCGGCGCTCACACCGCGCCCGGAGAGGGCCGCAAAATCTTCGACCGCTTCCGGTTGCATGCCGCGCTCCTTGACGGCCTCGACGATGGCCTGGGCGAGCGGATGCTCGGAGCCGGCTTCCACGGATGCGGCTGCGCGCAACAGCTCATCCTCGTCCCAGCCCTCTGCCGGTACTACCGAGGTCACCGTGGGGCGCCCTTCCGTCACGGTACCGGTCTTGTCGAGAACGATCGTGGTGAGTTTTCCGGCCTGCTGCAGCGCCTCGCCGTTTCGAATCAGGACACCGTACTGAGCCGCCTTGCCGACTCCGATCATGATGGAAATCGGGGTGGCCAGCCCCAGCGCACAGGGGCAGGCGATAATCAACACCGTCACGGTGGCAACGATAGCGAACGAGATCCGCGGATCCGGGCCCCAGTTCAGCCAGGCCAGGAACGTGAACACGGCAACAATCATCACCGAGGGGACAAATACCCCGGCCACCCGGTCCACCAGCCGCCCGATAGCAGGTTTGCTGGCCTGCGCCTGGCGCACCATATCGATGATGCGCGCCAGAACGGTGTCCTTGCCGATGCGCTTGGCCTGATAGAGGAAGGAGCCGGTCTTGTTGATGGTGCCGCCCACCACCTCATCCCCGATACCCTTTTTCACCGGCAACGGTTCACCGGTGAGCATGGCCTCGTCGACGCTGGATTGGCCGTCGATCACCACACCATCGACCGGAATACGCTCGCCGGGGCGGACCCGGATGGTCTCTTCCACACCCACCTCGATGATGGGCACATCCAGCTCTTTCCCCTCGCGGACCACCCGGGCCGTTTTCGGTTGCAGACCGATAAGCCGCTTGATGGCCTCGGAGGTACGGCTTCTCGCCCGCATCTCCAGCGCCTGCCCGAAGTTGATGAAGGCGATGATGAATACGGCTGCTTCGTAGTAGGCGTGCTGGGCTATGGAAGGGACACTGTCGGGAAACAGCGTGATCGCCAGCGAGTAGAGCCACGCCGCCCCGGTGCCCATGGCGATGAGAGTGTCCATGTTGGCATTGTGGTGGCGGAACTGCTTCCAGGCACCGATAAAGAAGTGCCGTCCCGCGTAGTACATGGTGGCCCCTGCCACTGCCGCAATCAGCAGCCAGAACAGGGGCGCATCGGCGATCGCGGGAAACCAGCCGGCCATCTCCCCCACCATCAGCGGGGCGCCAACCAGCGCCGCCACCCCCGCTTTACGGAACCGGCCGCGGTAGGCTTCGCGTTCCGCGGCCTCCCGCTCCTCCTGTTCCCGATCCAGGTCCTTGATCTCGGCCGCCTCGTAGCCCGCATCGACCACGGCCTTGATCAGAGTATCGGCGTCCACGCTCCCGCTCACCTGTGCGGTATGCTCGGCGAAACTGACGGAGGCCGTCTCCACGCCGGGGACCGCATTCAGGGCCTTCTCAACCGAGGCCACGCAACCGGCGCAACTCATTCCACCCACCGAGAGGCGATGTTCCTGGACCTTGTTCACAGATGCTCCTATTCTTCAAAAGCGTGCAACCACAGAGGGCACAGAGCTTCAGGCCAATCACACCGCGGCGCAAAGTTCGCTGAAAGGTGGACCTCAGAAAGCTTTTTATTGGCGGGCTGAAGCCCGGCCGACCACGAAAGCTGTAGGTCGGGCCTCAGCCCGTCAGCGACCTTTGGTAGGACAACCCACAAAAAGGCCGCCCGGAGTTCTATTCAAAGCCCAGCCGCCCTCTTTGCCCCTGTGGTGAAAACCAGTAGCCTGACGACTCTCGGTTTCCCTACGATTCATCACAGTTGGAATCGTTCCAGGCGTCTGCCGGGGGAATTCGGGTTATAATCGGGTGCACTTCCAGATGTTAAAGTATGGCCCGAACCCGATAGTTCAAGGCCGTACCCGCAGGAGACTGATCGTGAAACCACCGATGCTGCCGCTCAGCCTTTTCCTCAGGGCCGTGCCGAATACACTCCATAGTGAAGTACTGGGGCACTTGTTCAACCACCTGCTCAAGGGGCAGTGGATGGCCGAAGAACTCGAAGAGCTGCAGGGCAAACGGGTCTGTATTGCCATTACCGACACCGGTACCCGGCTCCGGTTCCGAATCCAGGACCGGCGCTTCCGGCGCCAGCCGGGTCCGGATATCGACGAAAACTGGGATGTCCGCATCAGCGGCAACCTGGCCGATTTCTGGCTGCTCGCCACGCGCGCCGAAGACCCCGATACCCTCTTCTTCGGCCGCCGCCTCGCCATCGAAGGTGAGACCGAAACCGGGCTCTATATCAAAAACATGCTTGACGCCCTCGACTTCGACTGGGACGCCCACCTGCAAGCCGTGCTCGGCCCCCGCCTCGCCCCGCGGCTCCAGCGCCTACTGCAGACCACCGGCATCGACCGACGCATCCGCCGCGTTACGGGCCAGCCGCAATTCTAGGAAGAACAAATCTCACCGCAGAGACGCAGAGTACGCGGAGGGATTGGATATCGTGTAGGAGCCTCGCGCCGGGGCGATTCGCCCTTGGCTTCGAACAGCATCGCGGTGACGCGCCGCTCCTACCGAGTATCAGCGCAGGCCCCAACGCAGAGGCCTCGACGGCGCGCTCTCAAAAACTGCCCTGCGAATCTCTGCGCCCTCCGCGCCTCTGCGGTGCAATTCCAAACGCCCTTATTCCTTCACCGCCTCCAGATCCGGAGCGGTCCAGTTCATGCCGGCCTGGCCGTGCCAGTAGCCGTTGCAGGGGGTGCCGGCGGTCAACCGGGTCGTCTTTTGTACCGCCGCTTCAGGGGAGAGTTCGCCCGCCATCACAGCATGAAAAACAGCGGCGATGTGACCCATGTGGTGCGCCTGGGGGGAGAGTCGCACCACATCGACATCCAGCGACTGCATGTCGGGGATTTCGGCGATCAGGTCTGCGGTGGTATCGGATTGGGTCTGTATGCCGTTGATGGTCAGGAACGGCTGCTCGTCCTGGGAGCGCATCACCAGACCATCTTCATAGTCGATGCAGCGCAGCTGGCAGTCATCCTTGGGAAGATTATGGGCCCGGGCGGTGAAACAGCGCGCCGAAAAAGCGAGCGGCATACGGCCAAAGGCAAAGACCTCGGTTTCCATACCTTCCGGGCGACCGGCCTGCATCGCTGCCAGCGTCTCCCTCGGCAACTCCACCGGCATGACCCAGCGCTGCGCGCCGAGCCCGGCAAGCAGTACGAGGGTTTCCTGGTTGTAGACGTTCAGGTGCGGCCCGGCGGTGAACGGGATGTCGTGTTTGGCACACAGGCGTACCGCGCCCCAGTCGTTGGCTTCCACGCTGAAGCGGCCATTTTCCACGATCTTGCGAAGCGTGATGAGTTCCGACTCCGCCTCGATGAGTGCCAGCGTCGATAGCACCACCTCCTTGCCTGCATCGGCCAGTTCCTCACCGATGGCCAGCCAGTCCTCGAGCTTCGGCGGTCGCCGCTTGGAGCAGACCACCTCACCCAGGTAGACCGTGTCCACGGGCCAGCCGGCGGCTTCCCGATAAAAGGCCCGCACATCCTCCAGCGGCCAAAAATACAACAGAGGGCCCAAGGAAAGCTTCATTGTTCAATGACTCCTGGAAAACGCAGAGTTCACAATCGGTGATTCGTGCCCACCCTTTAAATTCCAATCACGGGGCACACGGGAAGAGGAAGGCTCGAACAACACTTTTTGCCCCGTGCGCCCCGTGCCCCCGTGGTTATCCCGCTCTTTTCCCGCACCGGATTACTGCCACTGACGCTCGAGGGCGCCCAGGGTATGGGTACTGCCTTCGGCCATTTTGTCCAGGGCGGCAATCCAGTCGCTGCGGGGAACGAAGCTGTCGGGGTCCGCCTGACAGGCATCGAGTGCCTGGCGCATCACCCGCGTGACCTGCGCCACGTAGGCGGGGCTGCGCTGGCGGCCCTCGATCTTCACCGCGGAGACCCCCATCCGTACCAGTTCCGGCAGAATGTCGAGCACCGACAGCGAGGTGGGCTCCTCCATGGCGTAGCGCAGGTCGTCATTAATCAGATAGCGGCCCTTGCAGAGCACCGGATAGCCGGCGCTTTCTTCAGGCTTGTAGGTATCGATCAGCACGCCGCCAAGCCGGACTTCCCGTCCCCGGGACGTTTCGGACCACTCGACCGATTTGGCCGGGGAGCACGCACCACAGGTGTTGGGGGATTCGCCGGTGGCATAGGAGGAGAGGTAACAGCGCCCCTCCACCATGACGCAGAGCGACCCGAAAGCGAAAACCTCGATCTCCACACGGGTGTTTTGGAGTACCCGGCGCACCTGGGGCATCGACAGCACTCGGGGCAGCACCACCCGCTGGATATTGAAGTGTTCCCGATAGAATTCGATGGCCTCGTAACTGGTGGCGGAACCCTGTACGGAAAGGTGCAGACGCAGGTCGGGATGGGTAGTGGCGGCATAGCGCATCAAGCCGGCGTCGGCCAGGATAAGGGCATCGACACCCAGATCCGCAGCCATATCCACGGCATGGGTCCAGGTACCCCAGGTCTGCGGCTGGGGATAGGTGTTCAGCGCAAGCAACACCTTGGTGCCCTTGCTTCGGGCGTACTCAATGCCGCGGCGGGCCTGGCGCTCGTCGAAGTTCAGCCCGGGAAAGTTACGGGCGTTTGTTCCGTCACGGAAGCCCATGTACACCGCGTCCGCACCATTGTCGACCGCTGCGCGCAGGGCCGGGAAACTGCCTGCCGGGCAGACCAGTTCGACCTTGTTGTTCATTGTCAACCACCTTTTGTGACCACGGCCTTGGTTGCACCGCAGAGGCGCTGGCTTCGCCGTTCCCTTTTGGGGTGTGGTGAATTAGACGAACCCCATCGATAAGCGGAAAGCCGATCCGGCTTGATGGGGTTCGCAAGCTCACCCCATCCTACGAAACTCCGCGTCCTCTGCGCCTCTGCGGTGCAATATCCGGTGTGTTTTTTGGTCTAAGCCCTTTCCGCCCCCGCGGTTTGCTTCGGCCCGCCCTGCCCCTGGCGCGTCCCCCGACGCGCCAGTTCATGTTCGATTCCATTGAGCACCCGCCACTTCCAGTTGCACCACTCGGGCGCGAGCAGGATTTTCTTTGACGCAGTGCCGGTGACGCGATGATACACCACCTCGGGTGGGGTCATCCCGATGAGGTCGGCTGCAGTCTCGATGTACTGCTCGAAGCCCCAGGGCCGGTACTCACCTTGCCGCCATTCATTCGCCAGTACGGTGCCCTTGACCACATGCAGGGGATGGAGTTTGAGTCCATCGACGCCCTCCTCCAGCACCCGCTCCAGGGTCACCCGGCTGTGCCAGGCGGTTTCACCCGGGAGGCCGAGAATCAGGTGGGTGCAGACCGGCAGCCCGCGCGCGCGGGCTGCGTGCAGCGTTTCACGGTATTCGGAAAAGCCGTGACCGCGGTTGACGCGCTCCAGACTGCTGTCGAAGGCGGACTGGAGGCCCAGTTCCAGCCAGACCTCCTTACCCTGGGCCTGATAATCCGCCAGCAGATCAAGCACATCCTCCGGCACGCAATCGGGCCGTGTCCCCACCGAAAGGCCGATAACACCGGGCTGGCGGAGGGCCTCATCGTAGAGGCCTTTGAGATATTCGACCTCGGCATAGGTATTGGTGTAGGCCTGGAAATAGGCCAGAAACTTCCTGGCGCGGGTTCGCCGGACGATTACGGCCTGTCCTACGGCCAGCTGTTCGGGGACCGGCACGGATTGCGGGCGACTGTTGGGACTGAATGAGCTGTTATTGCAAAAGGTGCAGCCGCCAATTCCCTTGGAACCATCGCGGTTGGGACAGGTGAAATCTGCGTCCACCGACACCTTGTGGACACGCTCGCCATAGCGGGCGATGAGCCACTGACCGAACGTGTTGACATAATCCGAAAGCGCCATATCACCCTTTTTAGATCAAACCGCAAAGCACGCAAAGAACGCCAAAAACGACTTGCACCGCGGAGACGCAGAGTACGCGGAGGTTCGCGGAGCGGTGTGAATCGTTTCAGCGAACGAGCCGCAACAGCCCTTGGTTTTTCTGCGAACCTCCGCGTACTCTGCGTCTCCGCGGTGCAATATTTGAGTCTGTTGTTTTCTTTGCGACGCTCTTTGCCGTGAGCTTTCTTTAGGGAACCTCTAAAAGTTCATTTTTCGTCACTCCCGCGAAAGCGGGAGCCAGAAAAATCAAACGGCTGGATTCCCGCTTTCGCGGGAATGACGAATTGATAGAAGTGCCCTTTATCAACCAACCACGTCGAGGACCCGGCGGCGGAATTTGACGTCCAGTTGGTGGGCGATACGCTCACAGGCTCCGACATCGACGCCCGGCAATCCGTCAATGGCAGTCATGGTGACATCAATGCCACTCTCCCGGGCGCGACGGGCGAAATCCAGCATGGCCTCGAAGGTGCCCTGCCGCTTGGGCCGGCAGTGCCGTTCGTAGAATTCGGCATCCTGAGCGTTCATCGAAATGGAGACAGTATCCACTGCCTCGGCCATCTCCGGCGTGACGTCACGGCCATTGATCAGGCTGGCCAGTCCGTCCGTATTGACCCGTATCCGGGCCCCTCGACGCTTGAGTGTCCGGGCGATATCCAGCAGGGCATCGAGGCGCTGCGTCGGCTCGCCGAGCCCGCAGAAAACGATGCTTTTGTATTTCCCAGGGTCACCCACCGCCTCCAGAACCTCCTCGACCGAGGGCTCGCGGTGCAGGCGCAGATCATACTCCTGCACTGCCCAGGTCTTCTGGTGTTTGGGACAGAAGGTACAACGAAGCGTACAGCGGCTGGTGATATTCAGATAGCCATTGCCGTGTAGCTCGTAGGCTATGATGTCGCGTGGCTCTTCACTATACTGCGGGCTAGCCTGCATTGCCGGATTACCAGGAAAAAACAAGGTATATCAGTGTAGGTGAATTGGCCCGAAATCTCGAATGATGCAGATCAATTCCGACCCATCCTGTATCATATTCGGTTTCCCTCCCAAGGTTTGAAGCAGGTGTTCCATGTTTGACATCCCCTTTCCGCTCCTGAAGATCCGTGAAAAGGAGCTTTTGCCCGTAATTCAGGGAGGGATGGGCGTTGGCGTCTCGGCCCATCGCCTGGCAGGCACCGTCGCCCGGGAGGGAGCTGTAGGCACGATTGCTAGTATCGACCTGCGTGTCCACCATCCCGATCTCATGGAGCGGACCCGCCGGGTACGCGACCGTAACGTCATAGAGGAAGCCAACCTCGAGGCGCTGGACCGGGAAATCCGCTCAGCCCGGGAGATCTCGGGCCCCGATGGCTTCATCGCCGTCAACGTGATGAAGGCGGTGGATCGTCACCAGGATTTGGTACGCCAGGCCTGTGAAAGCGGCGCCAATGCCATCATCATGGGGGCAGGCCTGCCGTTCGACCTTCCGGATATGATCAAGGGCTATGAAGACCAGGTTGCCCTCATCCCCATCCTTTCCGAAGAGCGAGGCGTACGCGCGGTACTCAAACGCTGGCTGCGCAAGGGTGTGGTGCCTGATGCCATCGTCCTCGAACATCCGGCGTTTGCCGGCGGCCATCTCGGCGCACCCAAGCCCGAAAACATCAAGGACCCGCGGTTCGATTTCAAGCGGGTGCTCGGCGAAATCCCCAAGGTCTTCGAACAACTCAAACTCGATGCCATACCGCTGCTGCCGGCCGGAGGCGTCAACTCGTTTCAAAAGATCAAAGAGCTATTGAGCTTTGGCGCCAGCGGTGTGCAGATTGGCACTCCCTTTGCTGTCACCGAAGAGGGCGATGCCCACGACAACTTCAAAAAGGTCCTGCTCGAGGCCAAGCCGGATGATATCGTTACCTTCATGAGCACCGCCGGTCTTCCTGCCCGTGCAGTACTCACGCCCTGGCTCAAGAAGTATCTGGCCCGCGAGGAGAAGGTTCGAGCCCGCGCCACGCCCGAAAAAGGCACCTGTGCCGTCTGGTTCGAATGCCTGACCCACTGCGGCCTGAAGGATGGCGACGGGAGTTCCGGCCAGTTCTGTATCGATACCCAATTACAGGCGGCGGTTCAGGGCAATGTGGATAAGGGACTCTTCTTCCGGGGCTCCGAGCCACTGCCGTTCGGAGACCAGGTGCGCTCGGTGCACGACCTGCTTACCTATCTGCTAACCGGCAACGATCCAAGGGTGCTGGCCTAGAGAATGGGCTCCAAAATGTAGGTTGGCGCTGAGGAACGAAGCCCAACCAAATCGGCGTTGGGGTTCGCATAACTCACCCCAACCTACAAAAAAAATGACCGGTGACGATCCGAGAATTTGGGTTTAGGCCCGCAGGGTTCGCCGATAGAGGCGCAAGGCGCCCAACAGATTCCACCCCAGCCATACCATCGACAATAACAGCAACAGCCCTGCCGGCGACGTCAGCACGGGCCATACCGCCGCCGCCATCAGCAACACCAGAGCTCCCGCCTGTACGCGAAACTGCCAGCGCATGGCCGGCTCGGGGATGATCTTGCGCATATTGGGGACACCCACCAGCGAAAGACCGGCGATCTGCCGCTGATTGTTGAGGTGCAGCCAGACCAGAAAAGGGACGATCTTGTAGAGCATGCCGTTCACGGCCGACATCGCAAACCCGACGATAAACAGCACGCCCAGCAGCAGTCCGGGAAGCTTGTCGAGGGTGAGACCCACCGCCCAGGTCAGTACCACCGCCGCCAGACTGGCCATTGCCAGTCGCCAGAAATCCAGTGTTACGTCGGGCAGGCGGCGCTTGCGGCGGACCTGCACGCAGACCGTCGCCAGGGCAAACAGCAGGACTCCCCCTGCAATCAAACCGGCGGCGACGGTAGCAATAACGTCGGGCACCATTGCCATCGCACGGCCCAGCGACCAGACACCCAGCAACACAAAAAGGCCAGGCGTCAGAAAGCGCATCAGCGGCCGGGGATAGTCGGGTGTGATCTGGAACATCGGCACCACCTGGTAGGCCACTCCCGCCAGCAGCAGGACCACCCAACCAATAAACCCCCAGCCCAGATGCAAATCGGTATACTGCCGTGCCATGGGTATCGCGCCGGTGTACCCGAGAGCCAGATAGAGCCCCAAGGCCACCGTGATGGTGAGCGCGAGGATGGACAGGGCCATCGCCGTAACCGTGAAGTGTCCGGAGCGGGCACGCAGCAGGCTGGAGGCGGTTACCGCCACAAAAACCAGGAACCCGCTCCCAAGCAAGGCGATGGCACCGTACATCAGACCCGTACCGCCGCCCGCCAGACCCGCCACCAGTGACGCGATACCCAGCGTCAGTAACGGGTGCATGATCCGACTTACCCATTTCGCACGTGGCACCGGCGATCCGACCAGAACCGGCAGTAACTGCTGGACGGCACCGACCATCACCATAGCCAGAAATCCGAGCGTCAGCAGATGCGTCACGGCCAGGGTAACAGGGGCCCAGCGGCTCGTTAACGCGTCACCGCCAAAAATGATCAGTAGCAATGCCGCTGTCGCCCCGAAGACCGGAGCAGTGAGAAAAAAGCGCAAAGGAACCGATATCGGCGGAGCCTGTTCCAGAGACAACGCGGCGGGGTTCATTCCCGCCATTCCGGAAGCTCTCTTGCAATCGCTTCGGCGGCACGGGCTGCCTCGATATCACCTTCCCGCCAAATCAGGACCTCACAGGCCACATCCCGTCCGCCGCGGCTCAGGTGGCGAAAGCCCTGCTGATCGAGGGTATCGAACAGCGGGTAAGGGAATCGCCGATGCCGCATGCGCAGGTATTCCCCAGGCCGCAGGCGCGCGGCGCTCTCCAGTGTCAGCACCAGCGGCTCCGGTGGCTCCAATTCACTGACGTCGAGTACGACTGCTTTTGCCATCACTCGGCAGTAACGGCTTCCATCTGCTTGAAAAGCTCCTCACGTTCCGCAGCCAACACCTGATCAGTCATCGGATAGAGGATCTGCTCCTCTTTGGAATTGTGCTGCTGCATGAGGATCAGCAGGGTTTCGCCGGCCCCCAGGTAGGCGTCCACATCCTTTTCAGCCACGGCATCACGCATCTGCTGAAACAATTGGCGCATCTGACTGTGCTCATGACGCATCACCTGTGTCGGCCCCATGGTCGAACCCTGGGCCGCTTCAAAGGCGGCAAACAGTACCTGCTCCTCCATGTTAAAGTGACGCTCCATGGCATTGAGAAAATGGTCATTGGCCTTGCCCGCCACGTTCCAGTCGCCGCTATCCACCGCCCGTTCGGCCTCGGCATACAAGGCATCGCAGGCACTGTGGTCGCCGCCCATAAAGTCGGAAAAACTGTTCATGGTTTTGGTTTCACCTCTGCACGCTTGTTCATAGGGCAACCGCATACCGGAAGACCCAAGGGTGCGAGTATGCGTTGACCCTGACTATTCAGAATTGCAGACACTGTAGCCGAGCCTGATCGGGGCGCCCTTGACCTTGGTCAACGGCGCCTGTTGCCTACCACCTGAAGCAGAGTCTCCGCCGCGGTTCAGGTGCGACTGACACGATCGTAGTAGCGGGCGCGGTAAATCAGACGCCGGGGGGCGCTGGGCAGGTCGTCAAAGCCACTGCGGTCATGCAGCACGTTGTTGGAAACAAGCCCCATACCGCTCTCCAGGCGCGCACGGAAGACAAAAGGCGAATCCCCCTCGTAAATCGCACGCAATCGGGAAACCGCTTCGTGGACCGCCGGCTCGTCCTTCCATTCGATATTGCGCTTGCGGGCCGTGTAGCGCATGTGGAGGTTACCGTCGGGTCGAACCGAGAAAACCGGACCCACGGCGGAGCCGCGATATCCGCCCTCGGAATTCGTGCCGGGGGGAACGGTCATGGCGTCAGCCTGCATGAGTGCCCGGATGAAATCGGGATTCTCGTCGCGAAGCAGCAGATAGACGATCTCCGGATCGAGCAGCGCGTTCTGCCCTCCCGTCGCCGCAGGCTCGACGCAGTGCAGCAGCAGGCCGTGGATCTGCCGCTGCGGGGGATTGTAGTAGCCATCCGTGTGCCAGCTGATCGGACGATTGGTATAGGGAATGTACTTCGGTCGCGGCCCGGCCGGATTGATCGTCAGCGAAGTGATGCCGTCATCATCGGCCAGCCAATTGGCATCGAGACGATTGAGACCCAGGGCGGCGCCGAGTGCCACGACAATCCCCTTGTCGGCTTCACCACCAACGCCACTGGTGTAGACCGCCATGTTCGTCTTTCGTATCCGGCGCAGGACTTCATCGTGCTCGGCACGGCTCAGGCGACGCGGATCGCGGATCTCGACCACGAGCTCAGCTGCGCCTTGAGGATAGTCGACAAGCTTGGCGTCGCGCCAACGTAAGTAGGCGACTTCGTTCTGGAGCAGAAAAGGGGAAGTCGTGACGGACCTGACAAGTTCAGACATGCTTTCTCCGTACAGGGCGACCCGCGCCCCCACCCCCAGGGTGGGGTTGGTCACATTCCCGGGGGTGTGGCCAGGCCCTGGTAGCCTATGGGACTCTAACGCTAACCCCCTGCGATTGAGCAAGTCCCACAGGTTACCAGTTTTTCAGTCTACTGCCCCTGCCAGCCCTGTCCGCGCAATTGCTGACGCTGCTCCTCGGTCAAAAGCTCCCACATACGGTTGTGGGCCCGCACCTGCGACTCGGCTATCTCGCGCTGGATCTCGCTCATCCTCGCGTAAGCCTCACCCACCTTTTCAGGATCGGGGGTTTCGTTGGCATAAAGTCGATTCAGCTGGTTCATCGCCTCCTGCATCCGGGCGCGGCGCTCCCATTGCTGCTTCTGCTGCTGTTGCATAATCTCGCCAATCTGCTGTCGTTGCTTTTCGTCGAGATTCAGCGACCAGATACCACCCATGCCGTAACCGCCGCCCATCATACCCGGACCCATGGCACCAGGGCCCATTCCGCGGCCACCCTGCGCCATGCCCGGGCCACCCTGCATTCCGGGGCCTGTACCCTGTCCCTGCATCATACCGGGGCCGGAACGCTGTTGCGGCGGTTGCTGCTGAGCGGATGCACTGGTTACCACGAGGACTCCCATCAGCCCCGACAGAGCCATAGCCCATACAATCTGCTTGTTCATCATGCCTCCTTTCTTTGGTTTTTCAGGCTGCCAGGCTATCTCGCACTCGTTCCAGGCGAGAGCGCACTTCACGGCCCAACTCCTCCAGTTCCGGGCGCTGCACCAGACCCAGAACCGTCATCGGATCCATGAACCCGACCACGATGCTGTCGCCCTCCTCACGGACGATTACGTTGCACGGCAACAGCAAGCCGATGTCCGGCTCTAATTCGATAGCCTGATTCGCCAGCTGCGGGTTGCATGCCCCGAGGATCTTGTAAGGGGCGCGCTCGACATCGAGCTTTTTCTTGAGGGTGCCCTGTACGTCGATCTCGGTCAGCACACCAAAACCCTCCTCTTTCAGGGCTTCCGTGGTGCGCTCGACCACATCATCGAAGCTGCCCTGAACTTTTGTGGTAAATCCGTACATCGTTTCCTCCTCGTCAAGGGATCGTGAAAGCATAGCTTTGCCGTGGATGTTTCGCTAAGGGTCGACGGAAGTGCCCCTTGGAGGGGCACTTCCATCGCTGCCTTAGCGTGAAGCCTGCCTGGAGCGGATCTCTATTTCCTGCCAGGCAGCGTAGACTTCGTCGGTCCAGCGCGACTGAACCCAGTCGATGATGGAATTGATGTCATCATCACTCAATTGCCCTTTCCAAGCCGGCATTTGACCGCCCGGCGGACCACCATTCCTGATCACATGCTGAAGCATCCGCCGGGGGTGATGCCAGGTATGTCCGGTGCCGTTCAGCGGTGGTGCCGGAAAGGAGCCCTGCGGATCGCGCTCGCGCCAATCGGGGGCGCCTTCGCCACCCGCACCATGGCAGGAGGAGCAGTTTTGCTGATACAGTTTGCCGCCGCGGACCACCCGGGAGAAGTCGATGTCGCGCGCAGGAGCGGCCGCAATTTCTCCTGAAGCTGAAGAGGGAGTCGTTTCTGTCTCGCTGCCACAAGCGGAAAGCAGCAGTGCGAGCGAGACCATCGCAATGGAATAAAGATAATGCATGGAGCCACCTCGAATCAGAATCCGAAATCATCGTATAAACAGGGGATGAATCGCCGTTTGACGGCGGGAGGATTCAGGATCGAGGTGGTTGCAGCGGAGGCGCCGCGAGGGCATCCCGGTAACCGGAAGGAAGATCCACAAAACGAACCGCAGGAGATGCGATATTCAAAATGGTCGCGGTACTGACGTGCCAGATTTGGCAGCCCTGACACTCTCCGCCGCAGGGATGCACGACGACCGCGCCGGAGGCCTCGTCGCACGTGGGGCAAGTCATCCCCCCATCGGCCGGGTGTGCCATGGCCGGCGCTGGCGAAACCAGGATGAGTATCAACAAAATGAGCGGCAGTACGCGCACGCAGGTTCCTGTCGGCGGAAGTCTCGATCGATTCTAGCATTACCCGGCTTGCGAAGCACCCTTTGCTGTAGGCGGCCCTCAGAGCCTCTTCGCACGGCGAAGGAAGAGTTTCAACAAGGTATGGACCGGTCGTCCCATGACCGTGTACCGGATGAAATCAAGCTAGGATTGAAAAGGCAGAGAAACAGTGGAGTTCAGCAATGAGAAGAGGCCAATGGCTGCTCATCGGCGTCCTGCTAGGTTTGGGGACGGGTTCGGCGGCGGCCGTCGATGGATGGGTGCTGGATGGCGGCAGGGGCTTTCCCAGCCTCGGGCCCGGCAACGAGGGGACCGCCACGCGGTTCGGCCTGACGTGGGACTGGCCCTGGCGGTGGCTTGAAGATGGCGACTGGGAGCTCTCCGGACAGTGGGAAGTGACCGCCGGGACGCTGGTGGAAGACGATGATGACAATGCGCCGATAACCGAGGTAATAGAGGGCGGCCTCGTCGGGATGGCCCGCCTGGCCCGCTATCGGCAGAATGCAGGCGGCCCTTACCTCGAACTCGGTGTCGGACCGCACTATCTCTCCGATAAACAGCTCGACAGCGTAAGGCTCGCCACCCACTTTCAGTTCCAATCCATCGCCGGCTTCGGATCACGCTTCGGCGAAAACGGCCGGTTCGAGCTCGGCTACCGCATCATGCACCTGTCGAATGCAGGCATCGATACACCCAACCCCGGCCTTAACTACCACCTCCTTCACTTTGCTTATCGGTACTGAGCCGAATGTTGGGGTACGCGCTCGCACCATCGGTCGGTCAGTCAGTTTGAGTTTGCCTATATCCTATATTGAGTTCGGATGCTGTCGAAGGAGTGGGATGTGCGGTTCGGTTTCGTCGCCAATGCCAACACGCTCGAGTGCAAGGCCAATCACCGTTTTCGCCTCGCCTCCTACTCCGAGGCGCGGCTATTCGAAACCGTCGCGGCCAACCTCGACTGCATGGAGGCGATACTGCGATTTGCGGTACGGCACGGAGTCGGTTTCTTCCGAATCAGCTCCGACACCGTGCCATTCGCGTCTCACCCGATCTGTCGCGCCGATTGGGTCAACCGGTTCGCTGACCGTTTTGCCGCAATCGGCGCCTATATCCGCCGGCACAAGCTGAGGATCTCCATGCATCCCGGCCAGTACACGGTACTGAATGCGCCGGATGAACGGATTCGGACCCGCAGCATAGCCGAGCTGCGCTATCACGCGGCTTTGCTTGATGTCCTGGGTTTGGATCGGACGGCCCGGATTCAGCTGCATGTGGGCGGCGTCTACGGCAACAAGGAGCACGCGATTGCGGCATTTTGTCGACAATACGAGGGGCTTGAAGGGGGCCTTCGCAAGCGCCTCGTCATCGAAAACGACGAAAGGAATTACTCCTTGCGCGATTGCCTCTCGATCCACGGGGAAGTGGGGATTCCGGTCGTTTTCGACACCTTCCACCATCAATGCCTCAGTGCCGGGGAGTCGGTGCGAGAGGGTCTGGCGGCGGCAGCAAAAAGCTGGTCAAGGAAGGATGGACCTCTGATGGTCGATTACAGCAGTCAACAACCCGGACGCCGTCGCGGAGCCCATGCCGATAGCCTCGACGAGCAGCACTTTCTGCGCTTTCTTGAGCAGGCCGCGGGATTCGACTGCGATGTAATGCTGGAATTGCGGGACAAGGAGGTGAGCGCCCTGAAGGCCGTCGCATTGGCCCGTCGGCACGGCTTTCCGAAATGAGCGAAAGCGCAATCAGGGCTCCCCGGCAAGCGGCGCCGGTTCGGGTGTCGACGGCACCCCCTCCACCAGCTCCATGCGCTCTACATCCGCCAATGTCACCGATCGGCCGTCGATCGTGCGGAAACGGCGACCGTGGACTCCATCGCGATAGACGGCATACTGGCGAACTTCACTGCTACGAGTATCGATCACGCGCACCGTGAAAATTTGATGCTTGGCCTCCCATTCGAGCCAGAAGACAAAGGCACTCACCCCCAAGACGGCAAGCAGGGCCCCCGCCGGAGCCATACGCCAGTACCACGGAGAGCGTGCCGCGCGCGGCGCAGGCCTGCGCGATCGTTGCCGGGCCTCGCCTCGATGACGAGTCCAGAAGATAACGCCCGCCACAATGAGGGCGGTAAAAAGCAGCTTGGTGATCATGAATAGGCATGCATGGCCGGTTTTGCTTCCTAGTCTACACGGACAACGTGCTCCCAACCCACTCTGACCGAACCGTGGCTTTCGCGTTCCAAAACTCCACCACAAAGCCGCCGGTGTCGTAGTCGCATGCACCAACGATGGCGGCACTATCACAGACATCGCGAGGTATCCGCCTCTGGTGGGCCAGGAGCCTGTCGGACTTAACACTGATCGACTCGGCTCGGGCATCCTGCTTCGCTC